>DDBK01000166.1 GCA_002333095.1 Cellvibrionales bacterium UBA2034 | reverse complement strand
TTACTGTGCCTGCGTATTTTGATGATGCGCAACGCCAGGCTACCAAAGATGCTGCGACGCTGGCAGAACTCAAAGTGATGCGTTTGCTCAACGAACCAACTGCCGCTGCTGTGGCGTACGGTCTTGACCGTGGTGAGGAAGGCGTTATCGCTGTTTATGATCTTGGTGGTGGCACGTTTGATATTTCTATCCTGCGGCTTTCGCGCGGTGTTTTTGAAGTATTGGCGACAGGGGGGGATTCAGCCCTGGGTGGCGACGATTTCGATGCCGTGCTGGCTGAATGGGTGTTACAACAGTCGGGCATTGTCAGTCTGGATTTTTCTGGCCGGCGTGAGTTACTCGATCATTGCCGTTTTGCAAAAGAAAATTTGTCTACGCAGACTTCCGTACAACTTGAGTTTGGTGGCTGGTCAGGCGCTATTGAGCGCGTCCAGTATGATGCGTTAATAGAATCACTGGTAGAACGCAGCATGCGATCATGTCGCAAAGTCTTGCGCGACGCCAAACTTGCGCCAGAAGATATTGCACATGTCGTGATGGTCGGCGGTTCAACCCGCTGCCCTTATGTGCGTGAAAAAGTGGGAGGTTTTTTTAAACAGACACCGCTGACCGACATCGATCCAGATTGTGTTGTGGCGCTGGGAGCGGCTATCCAGGCTGACCAGTTGGTAGGCAATCGCCCTGATAATGAGCTGCTTCTGCTGGATGTTATTCCGCTATCCCTCGGCATTGAAACCATGGGCGGTCTGGTAGAGAAAATTATTTCCCGCAACACCACTATCCCTGTATCAAAAGCGCAGGAGTTCACTACATTCAAGGACGGCCAGACTGCAATGGCTATTCATGTAGTACAGGGCGAACGCGAATTAGTGGTGGATTGCCGTTCATTGGCCCGTTTTGAGTTGCGCGGTATCCCGCCTATGGTTGCGGGCGCTGCGCACATCCGTGTCACATTCCAGGTTGATGCGGATGGCTTGTTGAATGTGTTTGCACAAGAAAATAGCAGTGGTGTTGAAGCCAGTATTACAGTAAAGCCTTCGTATGGTCTGGGTGATGGCGAGATCGCCCGAATGTTAAAGGATTCATTTGCGCACGCTAAAGATGATATGCAAGCCCGTAAACTGAATGAGCAGCGCGTAGAAGCAAGACGCATGGTAGAGAACTTGCGTTCTGCGTTGCAGGTGGATGGTGTATTGCTTGACCATAATGAAACTACTTTGCTGCATAAACTCTTAGCTGAGCTGGAACAGCAACAGAATGGCAGTGACAGTGCAAAAATTGCTGAAATAGTAGAGCGAGCAAGCCATGACAGTGAGTTTTTTGCCGCGCGCAGGATGAATGCCGCTGTGCAAAAAGCGTTGGCAGGAAAAAACATCAGTGATCTAGCTGGCGCTGACAACCATGAGAGCAGCTGAATATGCCAAAAATTATTTTTCTGCCGCATGAGAAATACTGTCCTGAAGGTGCAGTGGTTGAAGCAGAGCCAGGTGAGAATATTTGTGAAGTGGCGTTACGCAATGGGATTGAGATTGAGCATGCCTGTGAGTTGTCATGCGCATGCACAACCTGTCATGTCATTGTTCGCAGTGGGGCTGATTCCCTTGAGCCACCTGATGAGCTGGAAGACGATATGCTGGACAAGGCCTGGGGGCTTGAGCCTGACTCTCGCTTGAGTTGTCAGGCTCTGCTGGCAGATGAAGACCTTGTGGTTGAAATCCCCAAGTACACCATTAACCTTGCTTCCGAGCGGCATTAAGGGGAGAGATGTACATGAAGTGGACCGATGTGCACGATATTGTGATTGAGCTGGTTGATAGCAAGCCTGATGTTGATCCCCGTTATGTAAACTTTGTCGACTTACGCAACTGGGTGATGGCCCTGCCCGGCTTTGACGATAGCCCTGATCGCAGTGGCGAGAAGGTACTGGAAGCTATCCAGATGGCATGGATCGAGGAATTGGCCTGAAGCCCCCAAACGGTGCGCAGTGCCTTTTTCTGCCTTCTGCCGTATAATCCCGCCCCTGATTTTCGGCCTAGGCCGTACCCCTAACCTGATTTTGCCCGGAGTCCAGAGTAATGGCTGTTGAAAGCACCCTGTCTATCATTAAACCCGATGCTGTTGCCAAGAATGTCATTGGCGCCATTTATAGCCGTTTTGAGAATGCTGGCCTGAAGGTTGTAGCTTCGCGTATGAAGCACCTGAGTCAGGCAGAAGCCGAAGGTTTCTATGCCGAGCACCGTGAACGTGGATTTTTCAAGGATCTGGTGGCATTCATGACATCTGGCCCTGTGATGGTTCAGGTACTGACCGGTGAAGATGCTATTGCCAAAAATCGAGCATTGATGGGCGCGACCGATCCGAAGAAAGCTGATGCGGGCACAATCCGGGCCGATTTTGCTGACAGCATTGATGCCAATGCTGTGCATGGTTCCGATTCGGCTGCGGCAGCTGCACGTGAAATAGCCTATTTTTTCCCCGCCACTGATATTTACAGCCGTTAACACCCAATAGTATTCCGGACGCCTGGAGGCGTGGCCGATATGAGTCAGGTCGACAAGGTTAACCTGCTTGGTTTGAGCCCCGCCAAACTGGAGGCGTTTTTTGCCGGTCTGGGTGAAAAGCGCTTTCGTGCCCAACAGGTCTCGCAGTGGATCCACCAGCATGGTGTCGATCAGTTCGAGCACATGTCCAATCTGTCCAAGCCCCTGAGGACAAAGCTCGCTGAAGTTGCCGAAATACGACCGCCTGAACTCCTGGAGCAGATGGAATCTGTTGATGGTACGCGCAAGTGGTTGATCCGTGTCTCTGGCGGCAGTTGCATCGAAACTGTCTTTATCCCTGAAAAAAACCGGGGTACTTTGTGTGTTTCTTCCCAGGTGGGCTGTTCGCTGGACTGTAGTTTCTGCGCAACAGGAAAGCAGGGATTCCAGCGCGACCTGACAGCCGCTGAAATTGTCGGGCAGCTGTGGCTGGCGGCTAAATCATTCGGTAGTCTCGGCCCCCAGGCGCAAAGGGTTATTTCCAATGTTGTATTAATGGGTATGGGGGAGCCGTTGCTCAATTTCGACAACGTAGTGGATTCTGTCAACCTGATGATGGATGACCATGCGTATGGCTTGTCGAAACGTCGGGTAACGCTTAGCACATCCGGTGTTGTGCCGATGCTTGATCAATTGGGCAAATATACAGATGTGTCACTGGCTGTTTCATTGCATGCCCCAAATGATGCGCTGCGTAATGAGTTGGTGCCTATTAACAGGAAGTATCCCATTGCGATGCTGTTAGCGTCGGTCAAGCGTTATCTTGATGGCTTGCCGGACAAACACCGCAGCGCAACCATTGAATACACCCTGATCGACGGAGTGAATGACAAGCCTGAGCACGCCCATCAATTGGCAGTGCTTCTGAGAGATGTGCCGTCGAAGATCAACCTGATTCCCTTTAACCCGTTTTCCTTGTCGGATTATCGGCGTGTCAGCAACAATAGCCTGTACCGGTTCCGTGACATTTTGGTTGAAGCAGGGTATACAGCAACCATACGCAGCACCCGGGGCGATGATATTGATGCGGCTTGTGGCCAGTTAGCTGGACTGGTAAATGACAGGACGCGTCGTAGCGAGCGTTATAGTCGGGATGTCTTGGCAGATGTCAGTGAACCTGTACGTTTTATTCAAGGAGAGTAGTCGATGATAGCTGTGTCTCTTGCCCGTTTATTGACGTTGTTGCTGATGACAGCGTGTCTGTTTTTTGCTGGGTGCGTTACCGAGGAGACCGATCAGAGCACTGGCCAGATCGTTCCACCGACAGATACCAAGGCTGATGAAAAAGCAGCATTGAGTGATTATATAACGCTTGCAAATGGATACCTGAAAGATGGTAAACGGGCATCTGCATTAACAGCGATTAACAAGGGTCTTAAAATAGACGATGAATCTCCGGAGCTGCTGAATATCCTTGCAGTTTACTATGAGAGTGACGGTGAAAGTGAATTGGCAGAGAATGAATACAAGAAGGCCATTCGCTACAATCGCGATGATACAGCCAGCTATCTTAATTATGGCGCATTTCTTTATGGCCATAAGCGCTATGACGAAGCGTGTAATATGTTTGCCAAAGCGACTGAGGATGTCATGTATGCCAAAAGGGATGCCGCATTTCTGAATTATGGAGTTTGCCTGAAGCGTCAGGGGAAAATGAAAGAAGCTGAAGAGGCATTTCGTCGTAGTTATGTCAACGATGCTCGCAATCCATTGGTGGTGCTTGAGTTGGCTGATTTGAAATTTGAGACGGGTGACTTTGAACAAAGTGTTCAGCTCTATAACAAATTCTTATCCATGTCAAAACAGAATGCAAAATCACTGTGGCTGGGTATTCGTTTGATGAATGTGATGGGGCAAGAAGATAAGCAGGCAAGTTATGCTCTTTTTCTGAAGAATGAATTTCCGGCATCTCCCCAATACAGCGAGTACAAGGTGTGGTCTGAATCCAAATGACCACTAAAGAGTCTCTTTTGGAAGCCCCTGTATCTGATCTTGCTGGAATTGGACGGTTTTTGCGCGATTGTCGTGCTGAAAAAAAATTAACAGTTGAAGAAGCTGCGCAAGAATTGCATTTGCAGAAGCGTCAGGTTATTGCGCTTGAGGAGGGTAATTTTACTGGCTTCAACGGTCCCGCTTTTGTAAAAGGGTACTTGCGTGCCTGTGCGCGATTGTATGATGTAGATGGAGATCGTCTTGTTAAATTATACGATTCGTTATTGCCGCAGCTAAAAACATATAATCCTGTGGCGGCAATATCTCCTGAAAAAGTTATTCTGGTGTCGCGGCGTAGTAATAAAGCTTTTGTATTTGTATCTGCGTTTTTTGGCATTGCATTTTTTTCATGCTTGCTTTGGCTGGTGTCGCATGGCTGGCCATTGGTTTTTTCTTCCCTGCCAAACAATGCTTCCCAGCCCGTTTCAGATGCGCCTGCGCAGCCGGACAATATACCAGAAGCATTAACAATTATGGAAAGTATGCCTGCAAAAAACGGGTCGGATCCCTCCTCGTCTATAGAAAGTGCAGCGGCTAAACCAGCCGAAAGCCAATCGATAATGATGCCAGTAGAATCCCCGGTTGATGCTGTGCTGCATGTTGAATTTATTGACGACTGCTGGGTTCAGCTCAAGGCAGATAATGGCAAAGTGATACACGAAAAAGTTCATAAGAAAGGTGAAATTTTTGATATGCCTGTCAAGACGCCGCTGCATGTCTGGTTTGGCCGGGCATCAGCAGTCAATGTCAGTTACAACGGTGCGGTTGTTCCGGTGCCAGTCCGCCCCGGATTTCAATCTGCGCAATTTGTACTGGGTGATGAGCCTGCGTCGGGTGAAATTGAATAATGGGGAATGATTGATGTTGGTACATAGTCCCATCAAACGCCGTAAATCGCGCCAGATTATGGTTGGCAATGTGCCAGTTGGCGGTGATGCGCCAATTGCAGTGCAGAGTATGACGAATACAGAAACCACAGATGTTGCTGCAACAGTGGCACAGATCCGGCAGTTGGAGAAAGTGGGTGCGGATATTGTGCGTGTATCTGTTCCTTCACTGGATGCTGCCAAGGCGTTTGGCTTGATTCGTAAGCAAGTTAATGTGCCTCTTGTGGCTGATATACACTTCGACTACAAAATTGCATTGCGTGTGGCTGATCTTGGTGTCGATTGTTTGCGTATTAACCCCGGTAATATAGGGCGTGAAGACCGGGTGCGCGCTGTAGTGGAAAAGGCGCGCGAAAAAAATATACCTATCCGTATAGGCGTAAATGCCGGTTCTCTGGAAAAAGATTTGCAGAAAAAGTATGGCGAACCAAACGCTGACGCACTGGTTGAATCAGCATTCCGGCATATTGAAATTCTTTACAAAATGGATTTTCACGACTTCAAGCTCAGTTTGAAAGCTTCTGATGTTTTCCTCACTGTTGAGGCATACCGTAAGATTGCTTCGCAAATTGAGCAGCCGTTGCATCTTGGAATTACAGAAGCTGGTGCTTTGCGTTCTGGCACCGTTAAATCGTCTGTTGGTCTTGGGTTGTTGTTGATGGATGGTATTGGTGACACCATCCGTATTTNNGTTGAAGAAATCAAAGTCGGGTATGACATCCTGAAGAGTTTGCATTTGCGGACAAAGGGTATAAATATCATTGCCTGTCCCAGTTGCTCGAGACAGAATTTCGATGTTATTCAGACGGTTAATGCGCTTGAAGCCCGTTTGGAAGATATTAATGATCCTCTCGATGTGGCGATCATCGGCTGTTATGTTAATGGTCCTGGTGAGGCAAAGGTGGCGCACATAGGTTTGACGGGTAGCGCGCCGAGCAATATGGTATTTGTTGATGGCAAGCCCAGCATCAAGTTACAGAATGAAGAGCTCGTTGATTCGCTTGAAAAAATGATTCGGGAAAAAGTGGCGCAGCAAGCCAGTATTATTGGCAAAGGCTGACAAGTAAGGTTTTTATGTCAAACAAAATCCAGTCTATTCGTGGCATGAATGATCTTTTGCCACATGAATCCCATATATGGCAGCACATTGAATGCGTAGTGGCGGATGTGTTAAACAGTTATGGCTACCGTGAGATACGTTTTCCGATTCTTGAGCAAACGGCTTTGTTCAAGCGCGCTATTGGTGAGGTCACCGATATTGTTGAAAAGGAAATGTATACATTCGAGGATCGAAATGGCGATAGCCTAACGTTGCGTCCTGAAGGTACAGCCAGCTGTGTGCGGGCTTGCGAACAGAACGGCCTACTGTACAACCAGACCCAGAAGTTGTGGTATGCAGGTCCTATGTTTCGGCATGAGAGACCGCAGAAGGGGCGTTTGCGCCAGTTTCACCAGATCGGTGTTGAAGCTTTTGGGTTTGCAGGGCCTGATATTGATGCTGAAATGCTGCTGCTCACCGCTCGTATCTGGCGAGAATTGGGTCTGGCAGATAAAGTATCTTTGCAATTGAATTCACTGGGTTCAAATGCTGCGCGCGCAGCGTATCGTGTGGCGCTCGTCACCTATCTGGAAAAATTTGTTGCTGATCTTGATGAAGACAGCAAGCGACGCTTGCATAGCAATCCATTGCGTGTGCTTGATAGCAAGGATGAGCGCACGCAGGTAATCCTGCAGAATGCACCCCGCATGCAGGATTATCTAGACGAGGATTCCCGCAGCCATTTTGACCGGTTGTGTTCAGCATTAAGCCGGAATGGTGTGCCATTCGAGCATAATTCACGTTTGGTACGTGGCCTCGACTATTACAATGCGACTGTCTTCGAGTGGGTAACAAGTGCCTTGGGTGCCCAGGGTACGGTCTGTGCAGGCGGGCGATACGATGGTCTTGTAGAGCAGTTGGGTGGTAGGCCGACACCGGCTTTTGGTTTTGCCATGGGCATTGAGCGACTGGCCTTGCTGTTGGCGATTGATCATGCGCAACCTGCACCCGGTGCTGATATTTATCTGGTATTTGCTGAATCTGTCATGGGGGATGCACTGTCATTGGCGGAGCATTGCCGTGAAGCTCTGCCGGGATTTGTAATATTGCTGCATGCAGGCGGCGGCAGTTTCAAGAATCAATTCAAGCGTGCAGACAAGAGCGGGGCCGGTATTGCACTGGTTTTAGGCGAAGACGAAGTCGCGCAGCAGGCAGTAACGGTAAAATTCCTGCGTGGACAGGGCGAACAGGAGCAGGTGCCTTTTGTTACACTAGCCTCCTTTTTGCGCCAGCAATTGCTGGCATGAAGCACGTTATTTATAAAAACACGGTATCTGGAATAGATCGCTGAGAGGACAATATGGCTGATTATCGCACTGAAGAAGAACAGATTGAGCTCATAAAAAAATGGTGGAATGAAAATGGCAAGGCGATTGTAATCGGCACCTTGGTTTCTCTGGTTGTGTTCTTTGGATGGACAACATGGCAAAGCCACCAACGCGCCCGGAATGAATCTGCAGCTGACTTATACCAGCAAATGCTCAATGCTTCGCAGTTGACAGAAAATAGTGAAAAAGTTGCCGGATTTGCAGAGCAATTGCGCAAAGAATTTCCAGATACAACCTATGGTGTTTTTGCAGCATTGCAACTTGCGAAAGATGCTGTTGCAGCAAGTGATCTGCCGCGTGCTGCGAGTCTCCTTGAATGGGCAAGGGCCCAGAAGCCAGATCCTTCGCTCGTGCCTTTGATTAGCTTCCGTTTGGCGCAAGTGCAATATGCGCAAGGTGAATTTGATAAAGCATTGGCTTCAATCCCGAGTATTAAGGATGGTGATACCTGGCAAGTAGTTTTTTCGGAGCTGCGTGGTGATATTTACCGCGCACAGAAAAAATTTGGTGAGGCTCGTGATAGTTATAATGCGGCACTTAAAAATGCAGGGACATCAAGTGACCAGGAGCAGCGTGCTAATATTGAAACCAAGTTATCAGGTTTGCCAAATCCAGCAACCAGTGCACCAAGTGCGCCGGAGGAAGTGAAATGAAATACTTATCAAAATTAGCTGGGCGTCTATTGTTTGTAACGTGCCTTGCATCCTCTGTTGTTGCTTGTACTTTATGGGAAGATGAAGACGAAAAAAATGTTGTGGCGCCTTTAAAGGAGTTGTCTGGTCAATCAGTAACGTTGGAAAGCAGCTGGTCGCGCAGAGTGGGCAGCCAGGGAGATGAGTCACAGGCTTTGGAGATGACGCCAGCTATAGAAGGCGGCACTATTTATGCGGCAAATGCCAAGGGCAGCGTCATGGCAATCAGTCGGGCGGATGGTGACCTGCGCTGGAGTGTTGATCTTGATGTGATGTTGGTTGGCGCAGTTGGCGCTGGTAGCGATCTTGTGTTGGTGTCCTCCGCCAATGGCGGTGTGGAAGCTCTGGATGCGGCTACGGGTGAATTGCGGTGGCATGCGCAGGCCAGTAGTGAGGTGTTGGCTGCAGCGGCAACGGATGGTGATGTTGTAGTCGTGCAATCGGTTGATGCTCGCGTGCAGGCATTTGATGCTGCCAATGGCCAGCCACGTTGGTCTTACAGTGCTTCGCAGGCCGTTTTGACACTCCGCGGCAACAGCTCTCCTGTCATTCGCGATGGATTGGTATATGTTGCATTCGATAACGGGAAAATTGCTGCGTTGGATGCCAGAACAGGAATGTTGCAGTGGGAGCAGCGTTTCATCGTGCCGGATGGGCGTACCGAGTTGGAGCGCATTATCGATGTACAGGCAGACCCTTTATTGACATCAACAGATCTGCTGGTGGCGTCTTACCAGGGCGCAATTATCAGTGTTGCGCAAGGAAGAGGGCAGCCGCAGTGGCAGCAAAAGGCATCGGTGATCCGCAGCATGGCTTCTGTTGATGGTAGCGTATTCATGGTTGAGGGCAATGATTCTGTGCGTGCTCTCAGTGTGGCTAGTGGTCGTGAATTGTGGGTGGCAGAAGGGTTTTCGGGGCGCCGTCTTTCAGCGCCTGCTGTGATTGGCAATTATGTTGCCGTGGCGGATAAGGAAGGGTATGTGCACTTGCTTAACCAGACCGATGGCACTTATGCCGGGCGCTACAGTGTTGGTGGTGACGGTGTTCGCGCAAATTTGCTGAGTGATGGCGATACGCTTTACGTGCTGACTAATAGCGGCAAATTGTATGCGCTTGCTATCAGAAGCTGATAAAAAATTATCAGCGAATAGCTGACGGAGTATTCTGTGCTACCGGTTATTGCCCTTGTTGGGCGTCCCAATGTAGGAAAGTCAACGCTGTTTAATCGCATTACCCGTACGCGTAATGCGATCGTTGCAAATTATTCCGGTCTCACGCGTGATCGCCAGTATGGTGAAGCTTCTTTCGAAGGGCATCGATTCATCGTTGTTGACACCGGAGGATTGGGTGAAGAGGAGCATGGCATTGATAATGCGATGGCCAATCAATCTCTCACAGCGATTGATGAGGCAGATGCCGTCCTTTTTTTGGTGGACTGTCGCGCTGGCCTGACTGCCGGTGATGAACTGATTGCGCGCTATTTGCGCGAGCACCATAAAAATACTTTTGTGGTCGCCAATAAATCCGATGGCCTTGATCCGGATATCGCTACCAGTGACTTTTTCGCGCTGGGTTTTAATGAAGTTCATCCGATTGCTGCAGTACATGGGCGGGGAGTGAATCAATTACTTGAGTATGTTGTGGGGGCGGTTTTCCCTGTCGGCGAGTCGCCAGAAGAGTCTGGGGTTGAGAGTGATGAGTGGAGTGATGCCAGCCCTGTCGTTACAGAAGGCGATGATGTCGTTGCGGAACCTGAAAAAAATCGCTCGATAAAAATAGCTGTTGTTGGTCGTCCCAATGTTGGCAAATCAACATTGGTTAACCGTATGCTCGGTGAAGATCGTGTAGTTGTTTTTGATTTGCCCGGGACTACTCGCGATAGTATCTATATTGATTATGAGCGTAATGGAGAGCAATACACGCTTATTGATACAGCTGGAATTCGCAAGCGCAAGAATATTACAGAAGCGATTGAGAAGTTTTCTATCGTAAAAACATTGCAGGCTATTGAAGATGCTAATGTTGTGATTCTGGTTATGGATGCGCAAGAGGGAATTGTTGAGCAGGACCTGCATTTATTGGGACATGCCATCGAGAAAGGTCGTGCCCTGGTGGTGGCGATCAACAAGTGGGATGGGCTGGACGAGGAGCAGCGGGATGTAATAAAGCGCACACTGGATCGTAGATTGCAGTTTATCAATTTTGCCGCGATACACTTTATTTCTGCATTGCATGGTAGTGGTGTAGGCAACCTGTATGAATCGATCAGAAAGTCTTATGCGTCGGCAACCAAGAAACTTAACACCAATCTTTTGACGCGTATTCTAGAAGACGCAGTCTCATCACACCCGCCCCCGATGTTCAATGGTCGCCGTATCAAGATGCGATATGCCCATGCGGGTGGCCAGAATCCCCCCATTGTCATTATCCATGGCAACCAAGTGGATAAAGTGCCCGATCATTACACCCGGTATCTCGAGAACGTTTACCGCAAGGCCCTGCAGCTTTCTGGCACTCCCCTGCGAATCGAGTTCAGGAATGGTGAGAACCCCTTTGAGGGCCGGCGAAATACCCTGACACCCCGCCAGATGCAGAAGCGCAAGCGCCTGGTGAGGCATCTCAAGAAGCGTTAGGAGACGGTTTTCAGGTGTGATTTTGCCTCTGATATGGTATAAAGCGCGCCCGTCCATGTGGACGGGATTAACTTTAAACGACTCACACAAGCCGTCACGTCAGTCTGGGTGCCCCTAATTGCGACATAAAAATCGCGAGATAACGGGTGGATTGATGGGGTTTGTGGTGGCTTAACCCGAGAGGACATTATGGCCAAAATCAGCATGAGCGACCTGCTGCAAGCAGGCGCGCACTTCGGACACCAGACCCGTTACTGGAACCCCAAGATGGGCAAATACATCTTTGGCGCCCGTAACAAGATTCATATCATCAACCTTGAACATACCGTTCCTGCTTTTAACGAAGCGCTGGGGATGGCCAAGGATCTCGCTGGCAAGCGCAACAAGATCCTGTTTGTCGGCACCAAGCGTGCTGCGTCCAAGGTGATTGCCGAGCAGGCTTCCCGTGTTGGTATGCCCTACGTCAGTCATCGCTGGCTTGGTGGTATGTTGACCAATTACAAGACTATCCGCACGTCTATCAAGCGCTACCGTGAACTGGAAAAGCAGTCACAAGACGGCACCTTTAACCTGTTGACCAAAAAAGAAGCGTTGATGCGCACCCGCGACATGGAAAAGCTTGAGCTTGCCATCGGTGGTATCAAGGATATGGGCGGTTTGCCTGATGCTTTATTCGTCATCGATGTTGACCACGAGCGTATCGCTATCACTGAAGCCAACAAACTGGGCATTCCGGTTATTGGTATTGTTGATACCAATAGTGACCCATCAGGTGTCGATATTGTCATTCCTGCCAATGATGACGCCTTGCGCGCAGTTCGCCTTTACGTGACTGCAATGGCTGATGCTTGTGCAGAAGGTCAGGAAAGCATCAATGGCGCCCCTGTCAATAAAGATGAGTTTGTTGAAGTAGAGGGCGGCGAAGCGGCTTGATCAAGTTGCCCGCCCAATAAAAAGGGGGATTCGTCCCCCTTTTTGATTTCCAGATATTCATCTATTAGTTAATGAACCAGCTTGGTAAAGAGGAAAATACAATGGCAGATATTTCAGCAGCAAGCGTTAAAGAACTGCGTGAACGCACTGGTCTTGGCATGATGGAGTGCAAGAAGGCACTGGTGGAAGCTGATGGAAACATCGAAACGGCAATCGATAATCTGCGTAAGTCCGGTCAGGCAAAAGCCGCGAAAAAAGCAGGAAATATCGCAGCTGACGGCGCAATAGTGATTGCCAGCAATGGCAAGCAATCACTGTTGATCGAAGTGAACAGCCAGACAGATTTTGTGGCGAAGGATGATAATTTCACTGTGTTCGCCAACAAGGTTGCCGAGTTGGCACTGGCTGCACGTGAAACTGACGTTGAAAAAATTGCCGCCTTGAATTATGACGG
>DDBK01000002.1 GCA_002333095.1 Cellvibrionales bacterium UBA2034 | reverse complement strand
AAACGCGGCATTGAAGTCGGCCACATTTTCCAGCTGGGCACCAAATATTCCGAAGCGCTGAAAGCAACTTTCCTGAATGATCAGGGCAAGGAAGAAATCATGATCATGGGGTGCTATGGCATCGGCGTGTCACGTGTAGTGGCTGCTGCCATTGAACAGAATAATGACGCTAATGGCATTATCTGGCCAGAGGCTATTGCGCCGTTCCAGGTGGCGCTGGTGCCGATCAACAAGCATAAGTCGCAAGAAGTGAACGACGCCTGTGAACAACTGTACGCTGAATTACAGCTTGCCGGGTTTGACGTGTTGTATATGGATGAAGACAAGGCGCGTCTTGGTGTGATGCTCGCGGATGCAGAATTGATCGGCATCCCTCACCGCATAGTAGTGGGTGATCGTGGCTTACAGGAAGGGCAGGTGGAATATCGCCATCGTCGCGCCACAGATAATGAAATGTTGCCGCTGTCAGATATCGTGGCTGAGCTGAAGAAACGCAGTGGTCATTAGTCGTTGCTAATCAGGAAATATCGACGGCATTAACCAGCTGAGGTTTTTTTTCGCTGCGATCNNGAGAAAATGGATTCAATACGGCCTGGGTGCTTTTTGTCCCACACCTGCAGCATTTCCTTGATGGCCTGGCGCTGCATATTCTCTTGTGAGCCACACAGGTTGCAGGGAATGATGGGAAACGCTTTCAACCCGGCGAACTCGACGATATCTTCTTCGCTGCAATAGGCCAGAGGGCGGATGATAATATTGCGCTTGTCGTCTGCCAGTAATTTTGGCGGCATTGCCTTGATCTTTCCGCCGTAAAACATATTCAGGAACAAGGTTTCGATAATGTCATCGCGATGGTGGCCGAGTGCAATCTTGGTCGCGCCGATCTCTTCTGCAAAGCCATACAGGGATCCCCGGCGTAAACGCGAACAGAGGCCGCAGTAGGTTTTACCTTCCGGCACGATATCGGTCACGATGCTGTAAGTGTCTTTTTCAAGGATATGGAATGGCACACCGATGTTGCTGAGGTAGGCAGGCAAAACATCTTCTGGAAACCCCGGTTGTTTCTGGTCCAGGTTGACGGCGACCAGCTCGAAGTTCACGGGCGCGGTTTTCTGCAGGTTCAGCAGTATGTCCAGCATCGTGTAGGAGTCTTTGCCGCCAGACAGACAGACCATGATCTTGTCGCCTTCCTCGATCATGGCATAGTCGGCAATGGCCTGACCCACCAGTCGGCGCAGGCGTTTTTGCAACTTGTTGAATTCGACGCGATTATGGCGCTCGTCAGGCATGGCAATGTTCTCCGCAAGGGCAGACATTCTAAAGGCTGTAACGCGGTTTTCCATTACAATCGACGGACTTCCAACCGATCCGACAGTTCCTATGACGTCTTTCCATATTGCGCTGGCCCAGATTAACCCCGTTGTCGGCGATATTCCCGGCAACACTCGCCTGGTATTGCAGAATATTGCTGCGGCAAAAGCGCAGGGCGCACGCGCTATCCTGTTTCCGGAGTTGGTGTTGACCGGCTACCCGCCAGAGGATCTCTTGTTGCGGCCTAGTCTTGAGCAGCGTATCGCTGCTGCGTTACAGCAGGTGGCTGTGGCAGAGCCAGATATGTATGTGGTTGTGGGCTATCCGGCGCTGTGTAATGGGCAATTATTCAATGCAGCGGGTGTATTTTTTGCCGGAAAAAAACTGGCGGAGTATCACAAGCAGTGTTTGCCAAATTATCGGGTATTTGATGAGAAGCGTTATTTTTCCGCAGGTGATACGGCCTGCGTATTTGACCTGGATGGCGTGCCAGTAGCGCTGACTGTTTGTGAGGATATCTGGCAGGCTGAGCCTGTGATGCAGGCGCGTGCAGCTGGTGCGCGAATGATGCTGAACCTGAATGCATCACCATTCCACGTTGGTAAGCAGCAAGAGCGCGAGCAGATATTGTCGCAACAAGCCTTAGCAGGTGCCATGCCGATATTCTACTGCAATATGGTCGGCGGGCAGGATGAACTTATATTTGATGGCGGTTCCTGTGTGATGTCGGCTGATGGCACACTGTGTACTCGATCAGAATTATTTTCAGATTCTCTGTTGTTTGTAACAGTGGAAAAAGCAGGGGAAGCATTGCAAATTTCTGCTGATGCACTTCCTGCAACAGTTCCCGATCCTGATGAAAGCATTTATCAGGCATTGGTATGCAGCGTTCGGGACTATGTTAATAAAAATGGTTTCCGTAGCGTGGTGCTTGGCTTGTCCGGCGGAATAGATTCCGCGCTGACATTGGCTATTGCTGTGGATGCGCTAGGTGCGGATCGTGTTGAAGCGGTCATGATGCCTTATCGTTATACATCATCGATGAGTCTTGAAGATGCAGAAGCTGAAGCGCATGCGCTGGGTGTGAAATATTCTGTGATTCCAATTGAGCCTGCTGTGAATGCCTTTGCCGCTATGTTGTCCGGCAGTTTTGCAGGAGAAAATAATGCAGCTGTGCATGATGCGACAGTGCAGAATTTACAGGCGCGTTGCCGCGGCGTGGTCTTGATGGCACTTTCTAACAAGAAAGGCAGTCTGGTGCTGACAACAGGTAACAAGAGCGAAGTGGCAGTGGGTTACTGTACGTTGTATGGCGATATGGCGGGCGGTTTTGATGTACTGAAAGACGTATTGAAAACACGCGTCTATGCTTTGTCCCGTTACAGGAATGCGTTATCGCCGGTAATCCCTGCACGCGTGATAGACCGTCCGCCGTCAGCAGAGCTGGCGCCTGACCAGACGGACCAGGATAGCTTGCCCCCTTATGATGTGCTTGATGCAATTCTGCAGCGGTATGTTGAACAGGATGAAAGTGCAGAGCAGATAATGGCTGCAGGTTTTACCGTAGAAGATGTCAACCGCGTGATCCGGTTAGTGGATCTGAACGAGTACAAGCGGCGTCAGGCTGCTATAGGCCCGCGTATCACGCAACGTGGATTTGGCAGGGACAGGCGTTACCCGGTGACTAACGGATGGAAGCCTGGCGTCTGATGCATCAGCCGTACATTGCACCACAAGTGTGATGCATTACTCTGATGCGGCGTAACCTTTGCCTTCTTTGGCATATACCGCCCGGGTATCGAAGCCGATCGGTTCGCTATATCCCAGTAGCCCTGCAGTGGCAATATTCAGCCATGAGCGTTTTTCATTTTCCATATCTTGCTGGTATTCAAAGTTGCCATCTTTATCCAGATAGGGATAAGTCGGGTAATTGGCCTTCAGTACCAACAATGCCTGATCAGACAAATCATACAGGCCAAGTGAGTGGTAGCCCTGCACCATCACCGCCAGACCATCAGGTACAGCAGGGGATTCCTGGAAGTTCTCCACGACATAACGCCCACGGTTTGCCGCCGCCAGCCAGGCGCCGCGTTTGAACAGGTAATTAGCTGCGTGGATTTCGTAGCGTGCCAGCAGATTGCGCAAATAGATCATGCGCTTGCGGGCATCCGGAGCATATTGGCTATTGGGGAAACGTGTGATCAGATCCGAGAATTCGGCGAAGGACTTACGTGCCGCGCCGGGGTCACGTCGGGTCATGTCGGTTGGCATGAAGCGCTCCAGTATGCCCTGACTTTCGGTAAACGATGACAAGCCCCTGATGTAATAGGCGTAATCAACCTGGGGATGCTGGGGATGTAACCGGATGAAACGGTCTGCAGCGGCGCCGGCTGCTTCATGTTCACTGCCCATGTAGTAGGCGTAGATAATATCGAGTTGGGCCTGGTCAGAATAACTGCCAAATGGATAACGGGCCTCCAGCGCCTGGTAGTACTCGACAGATGTGTCGTATCGGCCTTTTTCCATGTTCACACTGGCCTTCTCGTACAATTCTGCCTCGGTCAGGTTCGGGTCGATTTCGTCCTTGCCGGCACAGGCGGCCAGCATGATCGATAACAGCAGGATGACAGTAAATTTGCGCATGGAATCCGTACAGTTGCTTGTAAAGAGGCGCTATTTAACCACACCCCCCCGATGAACACACCACATCAGAAGCGATCAATGAGGGCTTTGCGTAATCCGATCATTGTGTGCTTGTAGCCAATGGTCATAAAGCCCGAGGTTAAAAGCGGCAATCGTACGCAACCGCTCCGCACTCAATAATGGTTCAGAGTGCGTGAGAATGAGCAGTTTACTGTAGTAGCGGGCCAGGTCCGGGTCTTCAATCTTGTTCTGCCCTTCCACGACAGAGGCAATGTACCCGGCAGGGACTATCCGGTTGACGCCGCCAGACGCCCATATCGCTTCCGGGCTTTTGGGCATGCGGGTGAGCAGTGGATCGGTAATAGCTTTTACGTCGATGGCAATCTTGTCTGTGCCCATACAGTAAGGAATCATGCCAGCCAGTCCTAGTACTTCAACCTGTGGCATCGCCTGTCNNACTTCAACCTGTGGCATTGCCTGGCCTTCCTGGCACCATGGATGATCAGGGAATTTTTTGCTGTGATCACGGTGCAACCAGGCGTATAGGGAAGTCCAGCGATAAATCCAGTAACGCTCACGTGATACGTTATTGATATTCCACCAGATGTCATCAACCCTGCCCCAGTTTTTGTATGAGGTTTGCCAAGGGCTATCAAATTGTTGTGTGCTGATGGCCAGTAGCAGTGCCAGTAAAGCAGCCATCATTCGGCGATTGGTCAGGCTGAAAAGCCCGATGACAAAAAGCGAAAAGCACAATAATGCGAACGTCGCCTGTACCTGCAGTTGTGTCGGCGGTGGCAGCATGGCCAGTAATTTGCCCAGTGCCGGATTATAAATATTCGCAGCCAGCATGTAATACGACAGGAAAGTAAGGCTTGCCGCGAGAGGTAATACGGTCATACGGTGTGCAAGGGGTTTATGCCAGTGATGCATAACCAGCAATATCACTGAAACAATATAGAGCGGCGCAAAGAAGCGGCCCATCATATAGTCGGCGCCTATCCAGATCACATACAGCAAAGCCAGTGACAGGCTTGTTCCCAGCATTTTGTAATGTGTGTTATGCGAACAGAAACCTTGCAGCATGGCAAAGCCAATGCACAGTGGGGTGATGGGGTCATATCGAAGACTGACAGAAAGATAGATCAGCCCGCGCTCCAGCCGTTCTATTCGACTCACGCCACTGATGCCCAGCTTTGCATAAGCGGTGTTAGGAAAAGGCATGCCGTAATAAATGAGAGAAAACAGTGTCCAGCAGAATAATGGTGCGATAAAAATGGCAGCAACAGCAAATTGCTGCTGTCGTGTGAGGCTGTGTCGATAATTCCATGCCAGGTGCAACAGCATGGGTGTGAGAATGAATAAAAGATCGTGCCGTGTGATCAGGGCAAGGCCGCCGCACAGTGCTAACCAATAACGGTCTTCAATGGGGCGGTCGCGCAGGTAAAGCAGTACAAAAGCTGCCAGCAGCAGATATACCAGCGGATACTCCAGCCCTGATGCGGTAAAGTCAAAAAATCCCTGTGACAGCGTGAGTAGTAAGGCCGCAGCCAACCAGCGCCAGATATTTTTGATGAATACAGCCATTGCAACCAGCAGTGCAATATGCAGTAGTAGCGACAGGCTGATCAGGTTCAGGTACAGCGTTTTGCAAAAAAAGGTACTGGCAATTATCAACAGATACCAGAGTGGGCTGGTGTAAACCTGTACACGCTCGTGCGGATTCCAGCGAAAACCATGCCCTAGTAAAAACTGGTCAACGCTGCGCAGAATAATAAATGCATCCTCTGTGACCCAGGCGTTTTTCAGGAATATCAGTAGCGAAAAAAGCCCCACTAGCATATAGAGCAGTGCGCTAATCTTTTTATTATTGGTGAACTGGTTCGTCATTGGATTCAATTGCTTGGTAGACTGTCATCATGAAACAGGCATTTAACCACCTATCATGAACGAGCGCATCCGTCACAGCGCCACGGTATCGCCAGAACAGGGCGGCCACCGCATTGACCAGGTGGCCGCAGAACTTTTCAGTGATTTTTCACGTGCGCGCCTACAGGAGTGGATCAAGTCAGGCCATCTCACTGCAGACGGTGCGGTGGTGCGATCCAGGGACAAGGTCAAATCCGGCACGGTGCTGATGCTGGATGCTGAACTGGAATCACGCGAGAACTGGACGGCGCAGGAATTGGCGCTGGATGTGGTGTACGAAGACTCTTCACTACTGGTGATCAACAAACCTGCTGGCCTCGTCGTTCATCCTGGCGCCGGCTCACCGGATGGCACGATGCTCAATGCGCTGTTGTTCCGTGATCCGCAACTGGCTGCGATACCGCGTGCAGGCATCGTCCATCGGCTGGATAAAGACACCACTGGCCTGTTGGTGGTAGCGCGTACCTTGCAAGCGCATGCTGATCTGGTGCGGCAATTACAGGAGCGCACCGTCAAACGTGAATACGAGGCGGTAGTGTGCGGCCTGTTTACCGGTGGTGGAAAAGTGGATGCAGCGATGGGTAGGCATCCGCGCGATCGTGTAAAAATGGCTGTGGTGGCTGGCGGTAAGCCGGCGGTGACACATTTTCGCGTTTTACAGCGTTTCGAGACGTATACGCATGTGCGTGTCCAGTTGGAAACGGGGCGCACACACCA
>DDBK01000001.1:12663-19232 GCA_002333095.1 Cellvibrionales bacterium UBA2034 | reverse complement strand
TGAATCAGCGCCGCCACTGTAAGCAACGACAAATCGCTGCACATCCCGGAAACCTTCCAGCTTCCCCCTTAATAATTCACGCAAAGCGCCATTCACCAGTCATCATCCTTATGGCTTACCAAAACTCATCAAGCGTTGATAGCGTTGCTCCAATAATAAATCGATGGGCTTTTGTAACAGTTCGTCCAGTTGTTTCGACAAGGTGTCACGCAGGCGCGAAGCCATTTCCTCAATATTGCGGTGCGCACCGCCCATAGGCTCTGGAATCATATGGTCAACAATACCCAACTCCAGGAGGGTTTTGGAGGTTACGCCCATCGCTTCCGCAGCTAACGGGGCTTTTTCTGCCGTTTTCCAGATGATGTTGGCACAACCTTCTGGTGAAATGACAAAATAGGTAGCGTATTGCAGCATATTGATGTGATCACCAACGCCAATTCCCAGCGCGCCACCCGAGCTGCCTTCGCCGATCACTGTACAGATTATCGGTGTGCGCAAGCGGGACATCACTGCCAGATTTTGTGCAATCGCTTCTGAAATGCCCCGCTCTTCCGAATCGATACCCGGATAGGCTCCCGGTGTATCAATCAGCGTCAGCACGGGCAATTTGAAACGCTCGGCCATCTCCATCAATCGCAGTGCCTTGCGATAACCTTCCGGTTTGGGCATGCCGAAATTACGCGCCACTTTCTCCTGCACGGTACGGCCTTTTTCCTGGCCAATTACCACAACAGGCTTGCCTTCCAGGCGGGCAATGCCGCCTACGATAGCCTTGTCATCCCCGAAGTGTCGATCGCCATGCAATTCATCAAAATCTGTGAACAGATACGGGATGTAATCCAGTGTATAAGGCCGCTGCGGATGACGCGCTACCTGTACGATCTGCCATGCACTGAGATCGCTATAAATTTTTTCCGTTTGCTTGTGACTTTTCTCACGTAACTTCTTGAGTTCATCAGCAATATTGACACCGGAATCATTGCCTACCAGCTGCAGTTCCTCAATTTTGGCTTCCAGCTCGGCAATCGGTTGTTCAAATTGAAGATAGTTATACGCCACTGCTCACTCCATCAAAAACATTCAAAACACTTGAAACAACTACTTTCAGTAATGCACCCGGACAGCTGCCAGTCCAAAACGGGCGCGCAATGCCCTGATCAGCTCATCGGTCGGGCTGATGCGCCAGCTTTCGCCGGCAGCAATCTCGCCACGTGCCAGTTGCCCCTGATAGACAAACCGCAGTGCGCACTGCCCTTGCCGGTAGGGCTGCATCAGCCTGCCGATCAGGCTCGCAGCACTGTCACGCCCTGTCTGGAGCGTGGCCAGNNCAAGGGCAATCTGCAAATATCGGGCCTGCTCATTGCGCACCTCCAGAAGATCCCGTATCTGTGCCACTCGCATGCCCAGGCCATTGCGATAGTCGTCCTGGCTGACCGTGCCTTCTATCACCAACACGCGATCCACCACCAGCTTGTCCCTGGCCCGGTCGTACTCGTCTGCAAATACAGTGACCTCGATGCGTCCGCTGCGGTCATCCAGCAGCACCGATGCGATATTCTTACCGCTCTTGGTCTTGCGCAGCCGCACATCCACCACCAGCCCCGCCACCCGCTGCGGGGCTCGATCGGCCTGCAAATCAGCAATCCGGCGCTTGACCAGCACTCGCAACTCATCCTGATACTCTTCAATCGGGTGACCGGTCAGGTATAGCCCCAATGTGTCTTTTTCGCCCTGCAGCCTGTCGCGCAGGGACCATGGCTGTACCTGGCGGTAATCTGCATAGGCATCCCCGCTGGCTTCGGCGGCAGTCGACACCACTTCACCGAACATATCGGTNNCCAGCGCTTCCAGTGCCCGCTTGTTGAGTTTTCGCGTATCAACACGCGCACAGAAATCAAACAGATCAACAAATGCACCGCCATTTTTTCGGGCAGCAACAATGGATTCAATTGGCCCTTCACCAAGCCCTTTGATCGCGCCCAGTCCGTACACAATGCGCGCATCAGCATCCACCGTGAAATGGAAATCACCGCGATTGACATCAGGCGGCAGCAAGGTCAGCCCCATGGCGCGACATTCTTCGATGAACGTCACCACCTTGTCGGTTTTATCCATATCCGACGACATGGTCGCCGCCATGAATTCAGAGGGATAATGCGTCTTGAGCCAGGCTGTCTGGTACGACACCAGCGCATACGCGGCGGAATGCGATTTGTTAAAACCGTAACCGGCAAACTTTTCCATCAAATCAAACAAACCACCCGCTTGCGCTTCTGTGATGCCGCGATTGACAGCCCCACTCACAAACACCGCGCGCTGTTTCGCCATCTCATCCGGTTTCTTGCTACCCATGGCACGGCGCAACATATCTGCACCACCCAGCGTATAGCCCGCCATCACCTGGGAAATCTGCATCACCTGTTCCTGATACACGATAACGCCATACGTCGGTTTGAGCACCGGCTCAAGATCATCGTGATGCAGGTCTACGGTGGGATACGCCACACTCGCTTTACCGTGTTTGCGGTTGATGAAATCATCCACCATGCCCGATTCCAGCGGACCGGGACGATACAAGGCCACCAATGCAACAATGTCTTCAAAACAATCCGGCTTGAGCCGCTCGGTCAGCCCTTTCATACCACTGGATTCCAGCTGGAACACCGCAGTGGTTTTTGCCTGTTTCAGCAGATCAAATGTAGCCCGGTCATCCAGCGGGATATCTGCAATATCGACAGGTTTGGTTTCTTGCGCAGCAGCACGCGCATTGATGATTTTCAAGGCCCAGTCGATGATCGTCAGCGTGCGCAAACCAAGGAAGTCAAACTTCACCAGCCCCGCTTCTTCAACATCTTTTTTATCAAACTGGGTAACAAGTCCGCCACCTGCCTCATCACAATACAGCGGCGCAAAATCCGTCAGCCTGGTGGGTGCAATTACCACACCACCGGCGTGTTTACCTACATTGCGCGTCAATCCTTCCAGCTGGAGCGCCATCTCCCATATTTCTTTTCCATCAGCATCCTGTGCCAAGAAATCGCGCAGGATTTCCTCTTTCTTGTAAGCGTCTTCCAGCGTAATACCGACTTCAAAGGGAATCATTTTGGATAATTTATCTGCCAGGCCGTAAGACTTGCCCTGCACGCGCGCTACATCACGCACCACCGCTTTCGCAGCCATCGTACCGAAAGTAATAATCTGTGAGACTGCATCACGGCCATAGGTGTCGGCTACGTAAGCGATAACTTTATCGCGACCTTCCGTGCAGAAATCGATATCAAAATCCGGCATCGACACACGTTCAGGATTCAGGAACCGTTCGAAGAGAAGATCATAGGCCAGCGGATCCAGATCCGTAATCTTGAGCGCATAAGCCACCAGGGAGCCGGCGCCTGACCCCCGACCAGGCCCCACAGGAATGCCGTTATTCTTAGCCCACTGGATGAAATCCATGACCACCAGGAAGTAGCCGGGAAACTGCATCTGGTTGATAACAGACAGCTCGAATGTCAGGCGATCATCGTAAACCTTGCGCTGGCTGCCATCTGGATCCGAGCCCGGCGGCAACAATTTTTGTAAACGCTCCTCCAACCCTTCCCGCGACACTTTTTCAAAAAATGCCTCAATGGTCATACCAGCAGGCACAGGATAATTAGGCAGAAACGGCTTGCCCAGCTGTATCGTGACATTACAGCGTTTGGCAATTTCCACTGTATTGGCCACCGCTTGCGGCAGGTCACTGAACAGCTCTGCCATTTCTTCTGCCGATTTCAGGTATTGCTCATCGCTGTAGCGGCGCTCACGACGCGGATCATCCAGTGTGCGGCTCTCATTGATGCAAACCCGCACTTCGTGTGCCTCGAATTCTTCGCGCTTGATAAACCGCACATCATTGGTGGCTACCAGCGGGCATCCTGCCTCCACAGACAAGGCAACGGCAGCGTGCAGGTAATCCTCATCCCCCACACGCCCGGTACGTTGCACTTCCAGATAATATCGACCGGGGAAATCTTTCATCCAGCCACGCAGCAGGTCACGGGCTTCATCCGGGTGGCCATGCAGCAGCGCGCGCCCTACATCGCCCAGCCTCCCGCCGGACAGCACGAGAAGACCTTTATTCAGCTCTTGTAACCATGCGCGCTGCACGATCGGCCGGCCCTGGGATTGCCCATGCTGGTAGGCGCGGGAAATCAGCTGGGTCAAGTGACGGTACCCTTCGTTGTCCTGCGCCAGTACGGTTACCAGTACAGGCTGGGAAACGTCTTCGCCATCACATAACCAGAGGTCGCTGCCGATAATCGGNNATCAGGGAGTACTCGGTGTGCAGGCGAAGATGGACAAACGTCGAGACAGTCACAATTTGTACCTATGGAGAGGGGCCCGTATACCTCCACGGGCTGACCGGCATTATACTCAACGGCTTGTACAGACATGCCGGAATTTCCATGAATAACCCACTGCCGCCGAAAGTCCAGAAAATGCTTGAACAGGTCACCCAGATCGTGCAGCCAGCTGCCACCAAGGCGGCTGGACCCGTGCTGGTTAACCTCAATCGCGAGAGCGGTGACGGCTCACCGGACAAGCAAACTGTGTTTATCCAGCAATTCAGGAAAGGCATGGCAGACCTTTTCCAGCAGATGATAGAGAAACCGGATCCTAAAGAGGCCGCACAGCAAAGGAAATCACGCGGCACCAAAGAGGAGATGGAAGAGAGGATCAGCAAATATTCCTTGATGGACAAGGAGCATCTGGAAGCACAACTAGTGGCAGAACGGCTGTGTAAAAGTCTTGAAGAAATACACCAATATGATATTGACTGCCTCGGAATGCGACTGGAAAAATTTTGCGGCATCACTTTTGAGCGCGAAAAAAATCCCGTACACGCCAAGCATCTGACGCTGGTATTTCGCCAGAGCTGTGACGCACTGTCTCCCAGCAAGCATTCCGGCGATGTGGCAATGGAAAACTGGGGCAAAGTCCTCAAACAGGCCTATCCACAATTACTGGAACACTTGAACCAATCGTTAATAAAACAGCATGTACTCCCCCGCCTTGACCTGGAGGACATTGAACAGCGCTACCAGAAAAAAGGGCAAGAAAAAGCCAGGGAGATGCGCAAAAACCTCATTGAAGACATCACTGGCAAACCACAGACCGCAGATTCTGAAGTCAGCGATACGGAATTAATGCAGAGCATAAAAACGCTGGTCACTGATGCCGCCAAACAACGGCCGGACATAGGCAAGCACCTTGTCAGCGGCACGAGCGACGGCCCGGTTGCCAGCAGGGTTGAGGTGCTTGATACATTACGTCAGATCACCCAGACACCCGTTATCAATGAAGAAACAGGCTATCGTGAACTGGCGGCAAATGAGAAAACACTGGCCGAGAAAATCCGGACGCTGACAGATATCCAGTCAAAATCACTTGATGACCAGACACAGAACTCCATCTCCCTGTTGTCTATGATGTTCGACCGGCTGCAGCAGGAAGAACAAATCGCTGACCCTATCAAGCCACTGATCAATGAGCTACAACTGCCCATTCTGAAAATGGCAGTCAATAACGAAAGCTTTTTCTCTGATCCTGACAATGCAGCACAAGAGCTGATAAACGAAATCGCAAAAGCCGGCACACACTGGACACCTAAACAAAACGTTAGCAAAGATCCCTTCTACAAGAAAATTTCATCTATTGTTGACGACATCAATCTCTCCAGTGATTCAGGCGAAGATAATGAATTTATTTTCGACGAAAAACTTCTTACCCTGAAAGACTTTCTGGAAAAGGAAGAACGGCGNNATCATCAGAAAAAGAATTGAAAAACACAACGCAAGACCCAATACAGCGACATTTCTGCAAGATTACTGGACACAGGTTCTGTTTTTTTATATCAACCGCGACGACGAATACAACTCACCCGAACAGGAACAAGCACTGGAACTGATGAAGGATGTTCTTGTTGCCGCGCCTGAATATATCGTGGCAGACATTGACCAGATTTTTGAAAAAATGATCACCCACCTGCACAGTATGGGGCTGGAAGTTTCGGATAAAGAACAAACATTTGCCAACATTCGCAAAGAAGTTGAAGAAGCCCAGCAGCAGGCAAGAGCTGCCGCCGAAGCAGCAGAAGCAGAGCGAAGGGCTATCGAGGAACGGGCGGCTGCCGAGCGCGCCGCTGAAGNNGCAGAAAAAGCCGCCGCCGAACAAGCGGCCGCAAAACAAGCCGCTGCCAGGCTGCAAGAAGCGGCCGAGAAAGCTGCCGCCGAACAAGCTGCAGCTAAAAAATTGGCAGCAGAGCAAGCCGCTGCGCGATTAGCCGCTGAACAAGCTGCGGCAGAGCAAGCAGCACTGGAAGCATCCAAACCGGAAGATACAGGGTTAGCCGACGATGAGTCGCCTGAAGCTACCCCTGAAACAGCAGATATTTTTGACCAGCAGACTGACAAGTTAAGGGCAGAAAGCTGGTTCAAACTGACCAACGAAAACTTTGACAAGGCCAAAATCAAGCTGGCAGCCATTATCAAACATAACGGCAACTATATTTTTGTAAACCGCGAAGGCGT
>DDBK01000001.1:0-12616 GCA_002333095.1 Cellvibrionales bacterium UBA2034 | reverse complement strand
TAGCCTTTGTGGTCAGCAAAGCCATAACCCGGATATTGCTGATCCAGCACTAACATCTCCCTGTCACGCTGAACCTTGGCCAGAATGGAAGCGGCACTGATCGCTGCCACACGGCTGTCACCCTTTACCACAGCCTCTGACTTGTAATGCCAGCGCGGCAGGCGATTGCCATCTACCAATACATATTCTGGCTGTATATGTAATTGCTCCACCGCACGTTTCATCGCCAATAAACTGGCCTGCAAGATATTCAGGGTATCAATCTCGGCCGGGGTTGCTCTGGCGATCGCCCAACACAATGCCTTTTCCTGAATTTCTGAAAATAAAGCTTCACGCCTTTTTTCTGTCAGTTTTTTGGAGTCCGCCAGACCAGTAACCGGACGTGCAGGATCAAGGATTACAGCAGCAGTGACTACATCGCCCATTAATGGCCCGCGACCCACTTCATCCACACCCGCCAATAACACACCTTGGTATTGGCATACAAAAATATCGTTACGCATGGATTATGGCACTGATTGCGGAGCTTGGCCCAACAACTGCAGTATTGCTTTTGCTGCACTTTCACTGGCATTGCGCCTGATATCCTGGTGCAGATCCGCAAAACGTTTCTTTAGTATCGCCGTCTGATGGGAGTCTGCAAGTATGGCCAATAATGCATTGCCCAGATTCTCTACCGTCGCTTTATCCTGCAAAAGCTCGGGCACCAGTTTTTCATTTGCCAATAAATTCGGGAGTGAAACATAAGGCACTTTTAATAGCCTGGAAATAATGGCATGGGAAATTGCAGACATTTTGTATGCCACCACCATCGGTTTTTTTAACAGCATTGCCTCCAGCGTTGTAGTGCCTGATGCCATCAATACTGCATCACTGGCAGCCATACACAATTGCGACTGGCCGCTAACGAGCCTCACATGCACATCAGGGTATGCAACCAATAGATCGCGCAACTGCTTTTCCCGGGCTGCATTTGCAGCCGGCATTACGAAACACAAATTCTTGTGTTTACGGGCGCACCAACGAGCCACATCAAGAAATAGCCGCCCCATACGGTCAACTTCCCCGGCCCGGCTACCCGGCAACAAAGCAACAGCTTGTGAACAAACCGTAAATGACAATTGCGCCCTGGCTGCAGCGATATCGGTTTCCATCGGAATACTGTCTGCCAATGGATGCCCTACACAAACCGCCCGCAATAACGGATAGTCTTTACTGTGATCACGATAAAATGCTTCTTCGAAAGGAAACAATGTAAGAACAAGATCAGCAGCACGCGCAATTTTTTTCAAGCGCCCTTGACGCCAGGCCCACACAGACGGACTAACGTAATGCACCGTTTTGACGCCTGCTTCATGGAGCGACTGCTCAAGCGTCAGATTAAAATCAGGCGAATCAATACCGATAAACACATCCGGCGGATTAGCCAGAAAATGCTCCCGCAAAAAACGGCGTATCCGTAATAATTCAGGCAGGCGCTTCAAAGGCTCAATCAAACCCATGACGGCCAGCCTGTCCTGGGCAAAAAAACTGTTGCAGCCTTCCGCAATCATTAAAGGACCGCCAATGCCTTCAACGACGATATCAGGATGATATTGGCGAAGCGCACTAATCAAGCCAGCACCAAGAATATCGCCAGATGCTTCACCAGCAACAATACCTATGCGGAGCACTTTACCGGTTGATGGCATGCAAACTAGCGGACGATACCGCGCGTAGAGCTACGCAGCGATTCAATAAACATGTCCAGCGGCGGACAATCAGAATGCATGACTTCCAATTCAGCCAATGCCTCTTCGAGAGTCAGGCTCTCACGATATACAGTCTTGTATGCACGACTCAGAATCGTGAGTTGTTCCCGCGTAAAACCTCGCCGTTTCAAACCTTCAAGATTTATGCCGCGTGCTTCTGCAGGATTCCCATATGCCAGTACAAAGGCAGGGATGTCTTTACCCACTGCAGTACCCATACCTGTAAATGCGTGTGATCCAATACGAACACGCTGGTGAACAAGTGTGTATCCACCAAGAATAGCCCAGTCATCTACCTGCACATGTCCTGCCAAGGCAGTATTGTTAACGAGAATTGTATGATTGCCAATAACACTATCGTGCCCTACGTGCACATACGCCATCAGCAAATTATGATCCCCAATTGTGGTTTCTGCCCGATCTTGCACAGTGCCACGATGAATCGTGACACCTTCACGGATAATATTATGATCTCCAATAACAAGACGCGTCACTTCACCGCGATATTTGAGATCAGGCGTATCTTCACCTACAGAAGAAAACTGGAATATACGATTGTGTTTACCGATAACTGTCGGGCCTTTCAGCACAACATGTGACGCAATTTCAGTACCCTCGCCAATTTCAACATCGGGGCCGATGATAGTCCATGGGCCTACAGTAACGTTATCGGCCAGTCTGGCAGAAGGATCGACAATAGCACGGGGATCAATCATAGCCGCCTCAGAAATTACGTTTAAACCTTACGATCCGCGCAAAGAATGGTGCCTTCACTGGCTAACTCACCATCCACCAGCGCACGGCATGCAAATTTCCATATGCCGCGTTTCTCGGAAAGAATCTTTGCTTCAAGACGCAACTGGTCTCCAGGCACCACAGGGCGCTTGAACCTTACGTCATCCGCACCCACAAAGTAATAGATTGAACCATCCTGCGGTTTTTTGTCCATTGTCTTGAAACCGAGAATACCAGCTGCTTGCGCCATAGCTTCAATGATCAACACGCCGGGAAATACCGGAATATCCGGGAAGTGCCCGTTAAAAATCGCTTCATTGATAGTGATATTCTTGTAGGCGACAATGGATTCACCTTCTTTCAGCTCAAGCACCCTGTCCACCAACAAAAACGGGTAACGGTGTGGCAAGTATTCGCGAATCTGTTTTACATCCATCAACATGGCAAACAACCTTCAGGAGTCAGTGCGATTGCTCTCAAGCGCACGAACACGCTGAAAAAGACTATCGAGTTGGGAAAAGCGCACAGCATTTTTTCGCCATGCAGATGTCGGCGACATAGCTGTGCCGGATGAATAAGAACCTGCTTTACTAATTGACCCAGTGACAAGACTTTTAGCGGTAATGTGAACCCGGTCTGCTATCTTGAGATGACCGACAATACCGACAGCCCCCGCGATTGTACAATTCTGGCCAATTTCTGTACTGCCAGCGATACCAGTACAAGCGGCTATTGCTGTGTTATTGCCGATCTTCACGTTGTGCGCAATTTGCACAAGATTGTCGATAATGACGCCATCTCCAATAACCGTGTCATCAAGCGCTCCACGATCAATACAAGTATTGGCACCAATCTCTACCCGATTGCCCACTACTACACCACCGAGCTGGTGAATCTTGCACCACCCATTGCCGCCCATTGAAAAATCAGGCGCAAACCCGAATCCGTCAGAGCCAATCACTGCGCCACTGTGAATAACTACGTCTTCCCCCACAGTAACTCCATGATAAACGGTAACACGACCGTGCAAATATCCCCTCGCACCAATTATGCTGCCCTCACCGACAACACATCCAGCACCCAGCACTACGCCTTCTCCAATGATTGCCTTGGCTTCAATAACGCAATGTGGGCCAATAGAAGCCGATGCAGCAACATTGGCTGAAGGGTCGACAACGGCTGAAGCATGAATGCCGGAAGAGCGTAAAGGTGCGATATCAAACAGCACTGAAATTTTTGCATAGGCAAGGTAAGGATTGTCAGCCACCAGGCAGGGTACTGGACAATCCTCAACTGCGCTCTCTTTCAGTATCACAGCAGCAGCATTGGTTTTCTGCAACTGGTCTCGATAAGCGATATTAGTAAAAAAACCGAGCTGCGATACTCCCGCAGACATTAAAGTTGCCAACCCATCTACATGCGTACCCGGCTCAATCGCAACGCCCTCCCTTCCCTGCAGCTTCAGGGAAAAGCGTTTCGCGATATCAGCCAGCGTATAGCGGCGATGCATTTTTACTTTCCGGATGCATTTAACTTTTCTGTTACTTTGGCAGTAATATCAAAAGACGGATCAGCGTGAATAGCCGCCTTTCTATCTAACAGCAGACCTATACCTTCCGCATCGACAATACTTTTCACAATATTTTCCAAGCGGGGACCGAGATCTTCCATCAATTTTTTACCTGCAGCCTGACGCTCTGAATTAAGCTTCCGCACGATCAATTCAAAGTCTGCTTGCTTGAACTCTGCGCTCTTCTGTTTCTCTTGCGCGGCCGAGCCGCCTTTACTGATCTCCGTACGCAGAGCGGTAATATCTTTCTTTAGTTTCTCTGCATCACTGATCATTTTGGAAATATCAGAACGTGATTCGAAAGCCTTCATCTCGGCCTTGGCCATATTGGTATTCAGGATAGCCTCCTGCACATCAAATACAGCCACCTTATCTTTGGCAGCAAACGCAACAGGCGCCGCCATGATGGCAGCGCTTACAACCATTATTTTCATCATTTTTTTCACAGTAAAACTCCATTGGTATTGACTATCATTAGTATCGAATAAAACTTAGGCCAGAAAAACTACACCGACCGATGTGAGAATTCTGTTAAATACTCAAAAATTCTGGCCCAATGAAAGCTGGAACACTTCCGTTTCATCATCGCTACCCGAGTTGAGCGCCTTGGCAATACTGAAGGTAAGCGGCCCAAAACCGGTAATCCATGTAAGACCCACACCCGTCGAGTACCGCAGCTCACCCAATTCGAAACTGTAACAATTGGCTTGCTCAACTCCATACACAGTCGCACATTTAGTATCAAATACGTTACCGACATCAAGAAATACGGAAGGCTGCATTGATGATTGGTCTTTTACAAATGGCATAGGGAAGATCAACTCCGCACTGCCATCCAGAATCATATCACCGCCGATCGGGTCATCATCGGCATCCGGGTTTATGGTAGAAACCAGCTTACCGCCTTGGGCGATATAAACCAGCTGGCCATTGTTCAGTACTGTGTAGCTATAGGTGCGCGCAGGAGAACTACGGGGACCCAGCGTATTGCGCTTGAACCCGCGCACGGAGCCAAAACCACCACCATAGAAATTTTCAAAGAATGGCAGCTCATCTGTACCGCCATAAGCATCTCCATAGCCAAAACGCCCACGGAAACGCAACGTGTAATCATCATTGATAGGTTTGAAATATTGCGCTCGATAAACCGCTTTCCAGTATTCAAGATCACTGACACCAGGCGCAGTTGCTTCCAGCGAAATTCCCTGGGAATGGCCGCGAGTTGCAAGGCGCGCCTTGTTCAGTGTAGACCGGTTCCAGCTGCCTGTTAATTTTATGTCATCAAAACTGTCACCATTGCGATCAAGGAAACCCTGGTAAACCGGGCTTACTTCCATCCCCGCAGTCCACGGCTGCCGGTTACAAACGGTACCCGATGCAGGCTCAGGATCATTACAATCATCCAGATCACCAAAGTTCACATACTCTAGCGACGGGTCAGGGTATACAGGTGTGCCTGAAATTTCCTGCGCTGGAGCAGTACCTACTTTAATTTTGTTATTGGCATACCCTACACCAAAACCCAAACGCTCGATTTCTGACAATGGATACCCGAAATTCATATCCAGACCATAACTGTCTACGGAATAACTGGATACGTTCACTTCATCAAGATCACGGGAAATATAATACAGATTGAAACCGCGACTAACTCCGTCAACAGTGTAGTAAGGATCCATATAGTTGAAGTTGATCTGATCGGTATATGAACTGGTGCTGACGTTGACGCCTACCTGTTTACCCGAACCCAGAAAATTATCCTGTTGCACATTGGCTCCGAGAATGATGCCCGCATCCTGTGCAAAGCCTATACTCGCGCCGATACTGCCGGATGATTGCTCCTCAACGACATATTCCACATCCACCTGATCGCCCGTGCCAGGAACATCTGTCGTAGCCACCTCGACCGTCTTGAAGTATCCCAGCCTTTCCAGCCGCGTCTTGGATTGTTCTATTTTTGCAGAATCAGCCGTTGCCGCTTCCATCTGCCGCATTTCCCTGCGTAAAACTTCATCCGCTGTTTTGGTATTGCCCCTGAAGTTGATCCGGTTTACATATGCCCTATGGCTGGGATCAACAGAGAAGGTTACTTTTACCGTTTTGGCCGAATCATCTCTTTCCGGGATCGCACGCACATCTGCGTAGGTATATCCTTCATTCCCAAGACGTTTGGTTATAGCGTTTTTTGACTCAGTCAAATTTATCTGGGAAAAAGCCTGACCTGGAGCCAACTGTATCAAGTTGCGCATTTCATCTTCCGGCACCACCAACTCGCCAGAAAGCTCCACAGCGCTGACTGTATAGATATCCCCTTCCAGAATATTTATAGTGACAAAAATAGATTCCTTGTCATCGGACAAAGACACCTGCGTCGACTCAATATTGAAACGCAGATATCCCCTGTCCATGTAAAACGAACGAAGTCTTTCCAGATCGCCTGTCAACTTTTCCCGTGAGTATTTGTCTTCATCGTTCATCCACGACATCCAGTTAGTCGTCTCCAACTGGAACAGCTTCAGCAGTTCTTCTGATGTAAATGTTTTGTTGCCAACAATATTGATTGCCTTGATGGCTGAAACCTCACCCTCATCCACCATGATGGAAAGTGCTACGCGGTTACGAGGCAATTCATTCACATTTGTTTTTACCTTGGCCCCATAACGCCCCTGTGAAACATACTGCCGCTCAAGTTCAGCACTCATAGCATCCAGGGTAGACGGTTTATAAATCTGCCCCTCTGCAAGGCCAGCTTTTTTCAGCGCATCAGTCAGGTCTTCTGTTTTGATAATCTTGTTACCTGAGATACTGATTTCAGCTACCGTGGGGCGTTCCACAACATTAATGACAAGAACATCACGATCACGACTGATCTGGATGTCATCAAAATATCCCGTGCGGAACAAATCCCGTGTCAACTCCTGCAAGCGACCGGAGTCCAGCTCATCACCGACATTGACAGGCAGGGCCGCAAATACCGTGCCGGGAGAAACACGCTGCAAACCATCAACGCGGATGTCCGCAATCCTGAATACACCACTAACCTGACTGGATTCAGGAGAGCGGGTGTTGGCTCCCTGGGCGTGCACTATCGACACAACCGATAGCAGCAGGCAAAAAGCAGTGCGCTTCACTACATTTATCACTCAAAATCCCCTGTAAATAGCCGATACCTGGCCACTGCTCATTAAATAAATCATGCAGACCCAATGATCTGAGTACTACAGCTTGAGAACATCGTTGTACACCGCGAACAACATCAGACTGGCAATCATGGCCAAGCCGATCTGGTTACCAATCACCTGAGCATTCTCGGATAACGGGCTACCTTTAATGGCCTCTATCAGGTTAAGCAGTAAATGACCGCCATCCAACACAGGAATGGGTAACAGATTCATTACCCCTAGACTGATACTGAGGATCGCCAGCATATGGAAAAACTCCACCATACCTCTACCCGCTGAATCGCCGGCCACTTTAGCAATGCCAAGGGGACCACTCAAGTTTTTTGGCGACAGATCGCCGATTAACAATCGCTTCAGTGAGACCACCATCAGCCTGGCCTGCCTGCCAGTCTCCTCAATGCTCCGCCACAAAGCCTGAACGGGGCTGTAATCCAGACGGCGAATATAGCGCTCCAGCCCCGGGCTTCCCACCTCAGCCCCGATCTGGCCAATTGAGCCCCCCTTCTTGTCGGTTACTCGCGCCGGGATGACCGTAATGTCCAGCATGGCACCCTCGCGGCGAACACCCATCAGCAGGGCTTGTTCTGGATGACCCCGCACCTCCGCTAACCAGGCGTTGATATCAGCAACGGGCTTTCCATTGAGTCGCTCAATAATGTCGCCCTTCCGCAAACCAGCAAACTCGGCAGGGCTACCGGGTAATAATTCCCCCAGCAACACAAAAGGAGGCAAATAAAAATGCAGCCCAAGCCCCGCCAATGGGTCAGGAGCCTCTGCGTCAGACAACCAGCGCCGCAAATCAATCAACAATTCATAGGTCCTGTCATCATCTGGATAGCGGACGCCAAGGGCTAATTCACCCGTATCCCCCAACCTTCCCAATAAAGCATCAAATACTGCTGAAGTGACAGGAGTCGCAAGGCCATCAACGGACACAATTTCCTGCCCCACCTGTAAACCAGCCTGCTCAGCCATGGATCCAGGCTCTACCCGACCTATGACGGGAGCCACCCCTTCCTGACCACCTGAGAACAATACCCAAAAGATTGCCATGGCCAGCAAGAAATTGGCCACAGGTCCCGCCACGACGATGAGTGATCGTCGCCAAACGGTCTGCCTGTTAAAACTGAAGGGCAACTCCGACTCAGGTACCGCCTCTTCACGCTCATCAAGCATCTTCACATAGCCGCCGATAGGGATTCCGGCAATGGCATATTCACAGCCTGTACGGTCGCGCCAACTCAACAGCGGCTTGCCAAAGCCCACTGAAAAACGCAGCACTTTGACACCCACCTTTCTGGCAACCCAGAAGTGGCCGAATTCATGAACAGTGACAAGCACAATAATCGCCACGATAAATGAGCCCAGGGACCATAGCACCGCCAGCAACTGTTCTAACAGGGGATTAACCACGCAACCCGATCTCCTGCCAGGCAGACTGGCGAGCTTCATCATCAACCGCATCCAGTGCCGGCAGATCCTCTGGCACGGCATGACATGCCATATGGGACAGCACTTGCTCGACTACTCCGGCAATGCCAGTAAAAGACAGCCTGCCATCAAGAAAGGCCTCTACTGCCACCTCATTGGCGGCATTCAATACAACCGGGGCGCTCCCACCCGCCAGAAATGCTTCCCTAGCCAATCTCAGTGAAGGAAAGCGAGCTTCATCCGGCGGCAGGAAGTCCAGCCGCCCGGCAGCAATCAGATCCAGCGTCTTCACGCCCGCATCAATGCGTTCAGGCCAGGCAAGTCCATAAGCGATTGGCGTGCGCATGTCCGGATTCCCTAATTGCGCGAGCATGGAGCCATCAATGTATTCAACCAATGAGTGAACAATACTTTGGGGATGCACAATGACATCAATATGGTCGGGTGAAGCACCAAACAACCAGCAAGCCTCTATCAACTCCAGCCCCTTGTTCATCATCGTAGCGGAGTCCACAGAAATCTTACGCCCCATGTTCCAGTTTGGATGTGCGCAAGCTTGTTGCGGTGTGACGTTGCACATTTCATCCAGTGACAACTGCCTGAAAGGCCCGCCTGAGGCGGTTAACAACAAACGGCGCACACCAGCTTCTGAGAGGGATTTGCCGTATGTCAGACATTGAAAAATAGCATTGTGCTCACTGTCTATTGGCAATAATTGCGCACCGGATTCGCGCACGTCTTGCATAAAAAGATGCCCCGCACAAACCAATGCTTCCTTGTTTGCCAGCAGGATTTTTTTACCTGCTTTCACAGCCGCCAGTGTGGGTGAGAGACCTGCAAATCCGACAATGGCAGCCATGACTGTGTCGACATCAGCATGGGCGGCCACAAACTCAAGCCCCTCAACACCGCTTAACACTTCAACAGGAAGACCCGCATTGCGGACATCCACAGCAAATTGGTTTGCCAGGCCTGCATCAGCTAAAACAGCATAGCGCGGAAGAAATTGACGGCATTGCTCAAGCAAAACATCCGTTCTTTTATTGGCAGTCAATGCAAAAACTTGATATCGACCAGCGTGTCGTGCAATAACATCGAGCGTGTTAACACCAATGGAACCTGTAGAGCCCAGCACAGTAATTGATTGCATAGCCATCAACTTCCGTACAACAGATAGATCAAGGCAAACAACGGCACTGCAGCAGTCCAGCCATCAATCCTGTCAAGCACACCGCCATGCCCCGGCAGCAGCTGGCTGCTGTCCTTGATGCCGCGCTCACGTTTTATCATGCTTTCAAAAAGATCACCCAAAACTGATGCTGCGGCTATACACACCATTGCAAGAATAAATCCTAAAAATTGCATTCCCTGTAAATCAAGGTAGATAGCTATAACCGTCGCCAGACAGACGTTTGCTGCAACCCCGCCCCAAAAGCCTTCCCATGTTTTTCCTGGGCTGACATGCAGGGCGAGTTTCCGGCGNNGTTTCCGGCGACCAAAACGTCGCCCGCAAAAATATGCACCGATATCTGCTGTTGCAATCACTGCAATCACCAGCCAGATGAGCCCACTATTAGCCACCAAAGGCTGCATCAGTAGAAGACCCAGCCATGATGGGATTAACAACCAGCATCCTGCCAATCCTAAAAACCAAGGACGATTCCAGGTATTAAATCTGGGGTAGCAATAAACCGCGAATAGAGCCAGTAACCAGCCAAGCAGCGAACCCCAAAAAATCATTTGCAGCGTATGCACTTGCTGCAATAACCCTGCATAAAACAAGCCTGCCAATAACAACGCAAAGCATCCTGCATACAAAACCCGCTGCCAAGGCAGCGACAGCCCTGCCATATTTGCCCACTCCCATGCCGCCACCACAAATATAAGTGACATAGTGAAAGCAAAACCGCTATAGGAAAGCTCCAGCAATTCCAGTGCAAGACCCAATACAAGAACACAAGCTGTAATAATTCGCGTCCTAAGCATCGGAACTTACCTGCTCGCCTGATAAACCAAATCGACGTTGGCGAGTATAAAAATCTGCGATGGCGGCCTGCATGGCTTCAACATCAAAATCAGGCCAGTAGAGATCAGAAAAATACAATTCTGCGTAAGCAGCATGCCAAAGAAGAAAATTACTGATACGCTTTTCCCCTCCTGTACGAATCAATAAATCTACCGGTGGCAGATCACCCAGACAAACAGTCTGGTTCATGAGGGCTTCATTAATATCGGAAGGCGCTATTTCACCACGCACGCAGGCTTCCGCAAGTTTTCTGGCGGCATTCGTCACATCCCAACGGCCGCCGTAATCCGCCGCAATGGCCAGGATACTTTCACCACCCGCAGTAAAAGCTTCTGCATCTTCTATCAACTTGCATAATTTGGCAGAAAATCTTGAACGGTCTCCAATGATGCGCAGACTGACATTCTCTTCTTTTAACTTCTTCTTTTCATTAGAGAGATAGGTGGAGAATAAAGCCATCAACGCGTTGACTTCCATAGCAGGCCGTTGCCAATTTTCAGAGCTGAACGCAAATACCGTCACCACCTGGATATTGGCTTTCTTGCACGTGTCCAGTATGTCGCGGACGCGCTCGACACCTTTTTTATGCCCAGCCACTCCTGGAAGGCCACGTTGTTTTGCCCAGCGGTTATTGCCATCCATAATGACGGCTACATGTCTGAGTGGGGAAGACCCTGGGTTAACCGTCATAAAGAATCCAGAAACCTGAAGCTCAGCCTCAGATCTCCATCAGATCACGTTCCTTGGCAGCAAAAGCCTTGTCAGCTTCAGCGATATATTTGTCGGTGAGTTTCTGCACATCTTCTTGCGCTCGACGCTCATCATCTTCGCTGATAGATTTTTCCTTGAGCAGATCCTTGAGTTGGCCGTTGGCATCACGGCGAATATTACGAATCGATACGCGGGCCGTTTCAGCTTCTGATTTTGCATGTTTGATAAAATTCTTACGAGTTTCTTCCGTCAAAGCTGGCATCGGAATACGGATAACAGTTCCCGCGGTATTTGGATTTAATCCAAGATCAGACATCATAATAGCTTTTTCAATAGCCTGAACTACGCCTTTTTCCCACGGGGTAATTGACAGTGTGCGGGAATCTTCGACATTGATATTTGCCAACTGCTGAAGCGGCGTATCTGCACCATAATAATTGACGACGATACCCTCAAGAATACTGGGATGCGCCCGGCCAGTCCGGATTCTGTTAAAGGCATGAGCCAATGACTCAAGGCTTTTTTTCATACGGACTTCAGCTTCAGATTTTATTTCGTTAATCATTTTTTATTTACTCTCTTCTATCATCAAGGTGCCTTCATTTCCACCAACAACAATGTTAAGCAAGGCTCCAGCCTTGGACATCCGGAATACGCGCACAGGCATATTATGTTCGCGACAAAGGCAAATCGCCGTCAAATCCATTACACCAAGTTTCTTGTCCAGCGCCTCGTCATAAGTCAGGCGCTCGTACATTTTGGCACCGGGGTTTTTCATAGGATCAGAATCATAAACCCCGTCTACTTTGGTTGCTTTCAGCACCAGCTCTGCATCAACCTCAATACCACGCAGACATGCTGCAGAATCAGTAGTGAAAAACGGATTGCCCGTGCCGGCAGCAAAAATAACGACATCGCCCTGTTCAAGATAGCGAATAGCCCTGCGGCGATCGTAGTGTTCAACAACACCACTCATAGGAATTGCTGACATCACGTGGCTCTGGATGTTACTGCGCTCCAGGGCATCACGCAGGGCGAGACCATTCATGACAGTCGCCAACATACCCATATGATCACCGGTGACCCGATCCAGCCCCACCGCTGACAATGCCGCGCCGCGAAACAGGTTGCCACCACCGACAACCAGGCCCACCTGGACACCTATCCCTACCAACTGACCAATCTCCAGTGCCATTTTATCCAGCACCTT
>DDBK01000119.1 GCA_002333095.1 Cellvibrionales bacterium UBA2034 | reverse complement strand
GTGTGCAATCGGTGGCGGTGCGATTGGTGGTCGAGCGTGAGAGGGAAATCCGGGCATTTGTGCCGGACGAATTCTGGCAGATTCATGCTGATCTGAACACGCCGGCAAAAACAACCGTGGTATTTGAAGTGGCGAAGCAGGGCGAGAACAATTTTCGCCCGGTGAATGAAAAGCAGGCAATGGCAGCTGTGACTGCATTGCAGAAATCCACTTACAAAATAGTGAACCGGGAAGATAAGCCCACACAATCCAGACCTTCCGCGCCTTTTATAACGTCTACCCTTCAGCAAGCCGCCAGTACGCGACTTGGTTTTAGCGTCAAAAAAACCATGATGATGGCGCAACGTTTGTATGAAGCCGGTTTCATCACTTATATGCGTACCGATTCGACCAATCTGTCAGTTGACGCGGTGCAAGCCTGCCGTGAATTCATTGGCAAACAATTTGGCGAAAAATACATGCCGTCAAAACCCAATGTGTATTCCAGTAAAGAAGGTGCACAAGAGGCGCATGAAGCTATCCGTCCATCGGATGTGATGGTGCAACCAAACAGCATCTCTGGCGTTGAGCGTGATGCAGAACGTTTGTATACATTGATATGGCAGCAGTTTGTTGCTTGCCAGATGGTGCCTGCGCAATACACCAGCACCCGTGTGGATGTGCAAGCCGGTGAATTCGAGTTGCGCGCACGTGGCCGTGTGATGTTGTTTGATGGTTACACCAGAGTGATGCCACAAATAAACAAGAAAGACAGCGAAGAAGACAATATTTTGCCGGATATGAAAGTCGGCGATGTAATGGCTCTGCAAAAGCTGAATCCGAAACAGCATTTCACCAGTCCGCCAGCGCGTTATACAGAAGCCAGTCTGGTAAAAGAGCTGGAAAAACGCGGTATCGGCAGGCCTTCCACGTATGCGGCAATTATTTCTACTATTCAGGATCGCGGCTATGTGAAACTGGAAAAGCGCCGGCTGTATGCTGAAAAAATGGGCGACATCGTGACCGAGCGCCTGACTGAATCTTTTACTGATTTGATGGATTACAGTTTCACAGCCACGATGGAAGAGTCGCTCGATGAAGTGGCTGAAGGGAAAAAAGGCTGGACAAAAGTTCTTGATAACTTTTACGGTGACTTCCGTAAAAAGCTGGAGCGCGCACAAGGAGATAAAGGTGGAATGCGCGCCAATGACCCGACTGAGACAGACATTGATTGCCCGAGTTGTGGCCGCAAGATGCAGATCCGCACTGGCAGCACAGGTGTGTTTCTGGGTTGCTCTGGTTACGCACTGCCTCCTAAAGAGCGATGCAAGACAACCATCAACCTGATTTCAGGGGATGAAATTGCTGAAGACGACGATGCAGAAGTGCTGCTATTACGCGAAAAACATCGCTGCAAAAAATGCAACACGGCAATGCAATCCTATTTGCTGGATGAAAAACGTAAATTGCATATCTGTGGCAATAACCCTGATTGTGATGGATATGAAGTTGAAGCAGGACAATACAAGCTGAAAGGTTATGAAGGGCCTTTGATTGAATGCGATAAGTGTGGCTCGGATATGCAATTAAAGACCGGTCGATTCGGGAAGTATTTCGGTTGTTCCAATAGTGATTGCAAAAATACCCGTAAGCTGCTGCGTAATGGCGAAGCTGCGCCGCCTAAAATGGATGTTGTTAAAATGGAAGAATTGCGTTGCCAGAAAGTGGATGATTTCTATCTGCTGCGTGATGGCGCTTCTGGTCTTTTTCTGGCGGCTAGCCAATTCCCCAAATACCGTGAAACACGTGCACCTTTGGTGTCTGAGCTGATTCCGCACAAGAGCGAGATTGATCCAAAGTATGAGTTTCTGTTTTCTGCGCCCCAACATGATCATGAAGGTAACGCTGCTATTGTGCGCTTCAGCCGGAAAACGCGTGAACAGTATGTGCAAACGGAAATTGATGGCAAGCCCACTGGCTGGCGCGNNGCGCTTTTTATGCCAATGGCCGATGGGTAGAAAGCAAAGGTGCTGCTGACGAAGAAGGCAGCGCTCGCCTAAGGAAAGCGGCTTCAGCCGTTGGCAAGAAGCCTTCTGCCACCAAAAAAGCTGCTAGCAGTAAAGCTAAAAAATAAACGGGGCAATCCGGAGGTGTGAGGTTATGCAAACGCTGCCGGTATTTCTTGATGTCAAAGGCAAGCACTGCCTGTTGGTAGGTGAAGGAGAGGTTGCGCTACGCAAACGGCGCTTGCTGGATAAAGCCGGGGCCTCTGTTTTTGCTGTATCCGATCATTTCACGGAAGAACACCTGGATGGCGCGGTGCTGGTTGTTGCAGCCAGTGTGGATGATGTGCTGAATGAGCGTGTATCCCGTGCGGCACAATTGCGTAATATTCCTGTGAATGTTGTCGATCGGCCAGCCCTGTGTACGTTTATTTTCCCTTCTATTGTTGAGCGAGGGCCGATTACAGTCGCGATATCCAGTGGCGGTGCTGTACCGGTGCTGACGCGCTTGTTACGCGCCCGTATTGAAACGCTGCTACCAGCTTCACTGGGGAATTTTGCACAGCGTGTAAGCGCTTTTCGTAAACAAGTCAGTCTTCGTTTGCCGGATATGCAACAGCGTTTGCGCTTCTGGGATCAGTTGTTGCAGCGCGAATTGATTGGTGCTGATGGAGACATGGAAGCCTTGTGTGGCGACACAGGGCTTGAGCAACAACTGGATAATTTTGTTGCAGGCGCTACTGGCGGCTTTGTCAGCATAGTAGGTGCAGGGCCGGGCGATGCGGATTTGCTGACATTCAAGGCGCTGCGTTGCCTGCAAGGGTGTGATGTGGTGCTGTTTGATAAAAATGTCAGTGTTGATATTGTCAATCTTGCTCGCCGTGACGCTCGGCAGGTATTGTTACAGGAAAATCCGGATATTGCAGATTTGCTGAAGTCAGAAGTGGATAGCGGTGCGTATGTAGTGTATCTGAAAACTGGTGATCCATTGTCTTATCGTGATGTGCCATTGCTATTGATGAAATTGCACGCAGCACGTATCCGGTACGATATTGTTCCCGGCATCATCGATCAGTCGGGAGCCAGCATTTATGCGTCATGAATATGATCTGGTGGTAATCGGTGCGGGTTCTGGTGGTGTCCGTGCTGCGCGTATGTCTGCGGCTATGGGGAAAAAAGTTGCAATCATTGAGCGGCAATATCTGGGTGGAACCTGCGTTAATGTTGGCTGCATCCCTAAAAAGCTCTTCCATTATGCAGGGCAATATCCAGACCATTTTGATGATGCGTCCGGTTTTGGCTGGGCATTATCAGCGCCATCATTTGATTGGTCAGTGCTTGTCAAAAATGTATCGAGTGAAGTTCAGCGATTAAATGGTGTTTATCGAAAACTGCTGATAGATGCAGGTGTCGAACTGATTGATGGGGAAGGGTACATTGTTGACTCCCATACTGTAGCAATTAACCACCGGCATTTATCGACGGAGCGCATTCTGGTAGCTGTTGGTGGTTCTCCATGGAAACCGGACATTGCTGGCGTAGAACACAGTATTACATCGGATGCATTTTTTTCGTTGCCGGAAATGCCTGCCAGCATAGTTGTGGTGGGCGGTGGATATATTGCTGTTGAACTTGCAGGCATTCTTCATGGGCTTGGTGCCAGAACCACATTGCTACATCGCGGCGAAAAAATACTGAAAAACTTTGATGGCGATATCAGTGATTTCCTTCGTCAGGAAATGGAAAAGAAAGGCATGAGCCTTATGCTGGGCGAAAATATCGTATCAATTGAAAAATCTGCGGGTGGATTGCGTGCATATTGTGCGTCAGGTGCATCTGTCCAGACGGATTGCATACTTTATGCCACAGGAAGAAAGCCTGTTACAGAAGGATTGGGTCTTGAGAATGTCGCTGTCGGTCTGAAAGCGTCTGGGCATATTCAAGTAAACAACCAATACCAGACAGCCATTCCCTCTATCTATGCCATAGGGGACGTGGTTGGCCATAAAGAGCTGACACCTGTTGCAACAGCGGAGGCCATGTGGCTGGTTGACCACTGGTTTGGAACTGGCAATAAAATCGCTATTAATTATGAAACAGTACCCAGCAGTGTCTTTTCAGCGCCTGAAGTTGCAACAGTGGGTTTGACACAACAGCATGCAGAAAGCCGATACGGACCTGATGATATTGTTATATTCCGTACTGATTTTCGCCCGCTGAAGCATACGCTAAGCGGTAACAGTGAGCGTATGATGATGAAGCTGGTTGTGCAGAAATCTACAGATCGCGTGCTGGGTTTGCACATGGTTGGCGCGGAAGCTGGAGAAATTGTGCAAGGTTTTGCAGTGGCTATACAAATGGGTGCAACCAAACAGCAGTTTGATGCCACAATCGGCATTCATCCAACGGCAGCAGAGGAGTTTGTTACGCTGCGTACCCCGTTAGCAAGATAATTATCAGAACGGCATTTTGAATCCCGGAGGCATTTGTAAGCCACCTGTTAACTTCTGCATTTGCTCCTGACTAGTGCTTTCCACTTTTCTTACAGCATCATTGATTGCAGCAGCAATCAGATCTTCCAGAATTTCCTTGTCTTCCCCTAATAAACTGCTATCAATATTTACGCTGCGCACATCGTGCCGCCCATTCATCACTACCTTGACAAGTCCGGCTCCTGATTCACCCGTCACTTCCAGTCTGGCGACATCTTCCTGCATTTTCTGCATTTTTTCCTGCATGGCTTGAGCCTGTTTCATCAGTTCGTTCATATTGCCCAGTTTCATGGTGCTTCCTCTGTTGCTGGAGATAGGTTATCTATCAGTGAATAGACTTCTGGAATGGTGTAATGCTATCTGGAACAATTTCACCATCAAATTGCTGCAGCAGTGCTATAACGTGNNTCAACGCGTTCCAGGCAGCAGTGTGCTGCTGTGTTGCGGATAACACCCGCCAGTGGCAGCCGTTGCCATAATGCTGGCCAACTATGGGTTGTCAGTACAGGTGGCGTGCCAACAGGTTGGGCGATTGGTGTTGGCTGGCTTGGTACGCGCGGGGTTGGCATTGCCTGGATTGGTGCAGGTTGGATTGGTGCAGGATGGTTTGGTGAAGGTCGGGTTATACCGGTTTCAGGGATCACTCCAGTTTTTTTTTTCTCACCGTTGTCGATGATGCCCTGTGGTTTGAATGCGAGCATGCGCAGTAAAGCCATCTCAAATCCTGCTCGCATGTCTGGAGCGAATGGCAGGTCTCGTTGGCTATTCAGGCCGATTTGATAATAGAGTTGCACGTCTTCTGCTGTTATATCGCCTGCGAGTTGTAGCAGGCGTTCTTTTTCATCAGGCGACTGGTCGAGTGATGCTGGCACAGCTTGCACAATGGCTATGCGATGCAACAGTGACAAGAGTTCATCCAGCGCACCAGAATAGTCAGGATTTTGTTCAGCCAGCTGTGCAACAGCAGCGAGTAGGGCTGTTGTATCGCCGGCTATTAATGCATCAATAATCGGGTGGATCAGGCGGCGATCCATTGTGCCAAGCATTTCACGCACAGCATTTTCCGCGACTTTTTCGCCTCCAAATGCAATCGACTGGTCAGTCAGTGATAATGCGTCGCGCATCGAGCCATCAGCGGCGCGTGCAAGCAGCCAGAGCGCACCATCATCGAATGGGATCATTTCCTTGTCGAGAATAGTTTTCAGATACTCGACAATTTTTTCTGGTGCCAGATTTTTCAGGTTGAATTGCAGGCAGCGTGACAACACGGTCACTGGCAGTTTGTGTGGATCAGTCGTGGCAAGCAGGAACTTGACGTGTGCTGGTGGTTCTTCCAGCGTCTTCAGCAGTGCGTTAAAACTGCTGGTCGACAGCATGTGGACTTCGTCGATCAGGTATACCTTGAAGCGACCGCGTGCTGGCAGATACTGAACATTGTCGAGAATTTCGCGTGTGTCTTCTACTTTGGTGCGCGATGCGGCATCTATCTCGATCAGATCAACAAAGCGGCCTTCTGTAATTTCCCGACAGGCGCTGCACTGTCCACAGGGTTGGGAGCTGATACCCGTTTCACAGTTCAGGCACTTGGCCAGGATGCGCGCAATGGTTGTTTTGCCTACGCCCCTTGTGCCGGTAAACAGATAGGCATGGTGCAGACGATTGTGATCCAGGGCATTGACCAGCGCCTGCAGTACGTGCGCTTGACCCGCCATGTCGCGAAAGTTTTGGGGGCGCCACTTGCGGGCAAGAACCTGATAGCTCATATCGGGGCGCTGGAAAGTTATAAAGGGCGCTCAGTATAAACGAAGGGCAAGGGCTGGACGAAGGGCAAAGCAAGACGAAGCGCAAACCAAGAGGGTGGTGTCCCTGCCAGCTACACCCCGGCACACGAATTCACTGCTACCGTTGCTCCCTTCCGGGCCTGGCGGGGTTTGCAGCTGTTCATTGCGAGGGAACCGACAGGGCCACCATGAAAGCGGCGCAATTATGCGTACTTCGTACTGGCTATGCAAGGTTCATCAGTCCGTCACAAGGTTGCGTTAAATTGGTGGTCGACAGGCTTGCAAAAAGGGGACTGGTGTCCATAATGCACGCCATCTCAATGCCCTTATGCCTTGAGCATCAACGTTAACCAATCTCTCGTGGAGCGACCTGAAGACATGACCAAGACCTGGAATGAAACCTTGTACGATGCCTGGGGTCAACGCCACGATATCGATAAAGTTTATTTTGAGTTTGATACAGGCCATCAGCAGTTGATGATTTTCCATAATGCGTTGTTCGGGCGTGTGATGGTGCTCGACGGTGTCGTACAGACTACTGAGAAAGACGAATTTATCTACCATGAAATGCTGACGCATGTTCCCATTCTGGCCCATGGTAAAGCCAAGCGTGTGTTGATTATTGGTGGTGGTGATGGTGGCATCCTGCGTGAAGTGTGTCGTCATACCTCTATCGAGCATGTTACACAGGTAGAAATTGATAAAGCTGTAATCGACATGGCGATTGAATACCTGCCAAACCATTCCGCGGGTGCTTATGATGATCCTCGCGCTAACATCGTGATCGATGATGGCTGCCGTTTTGTTGCGCAATGCCAGGATAAGTTTGACATTATTATTTCTGACTCAACCGATCCTATCGGCCCGGGAGAAGTGTTGTTTACCAGCCAGTTCTACAGCGACTGCAAGCGCTGCCTGAATGATGGTGGCATTATGGTGACGCAGAACGGTGTTGTTTTCATGCAGCTGGATGAAGTGAAAACCACAGCCCAGCGTATGGCGCTGACTTTTGGTGATGTACATTTCTATACAGCAGCCGTACCAACGTATGTCGGTGGCGTGATGACTTTTGCATGGTCCAGTGACAACAAGGCATTGCGTCATGTGGATGTGAATACTATCCGTGAGCGTTACAAGGCCTCAGGTATCAAAACGCGTTACTACAACCCGGATATTCACGTGGCTTCTTTTTGCTTGCCGCAATACGTTCTGGAAGCGATTGGCAAAGCGGATAACAGCTGACAGTTGTCCTCCTCACTATAGAACACTCACGATAGGTGCCGGTGATGGCAAATCTGTTTCAGGATGTGCTGTTTGATGAGTTGAAAACCCGCGCGCTGGTCGAGCAGTATGGCTCCCCGTTATTACTGCTCGACTGTGAAAAACTGGCCGATCAATACCGTCAGCTATCTACAGCATTACCGGGTGTTGGTCTCTATTACGCGGTAAAAGCATTTCCGCATTCCGCTATTGTCAATACGCTCAATCAGTTGGGTGCACGTTTTGATATCGCTTCAACGGGCGAGATAAACCTGTTGCGCAAGCAGAAAGTGAATCCGCGTAATACAATCCATACGCATCCAATCAAGAAAGACAAGGACATTAAAGATGCCCTGCGTTTTGGATGCAGTACATTTGTAGTCGATAACCACGCCGAGATCAGCAAGTTTCGCAAGTACGCCCATCGTGTTGGTTTGTTGTTGCGTGTGGCGTTCCGCAGCCCTGACTGCGCAGTGGATTTGTCACGGAAGTTTGGATGCTCGCCGGAGGAAGTGCCTTCTTTACTGAAGGCAGCCAATGAGCTGGGATTGCACGTCAAGGGCCTTTCGTTCCATGTCGGTTCACAATCCACATCACCCGGTACGCATGTTGCTGCTATTGAGGCATGTTCCCGCCTGATAGAGGAATACGAAGTGCCGATCCGTATTCTTGATATCGGTGGTGGTTTTCCGGTGGATTATGATTACGGCAATGATATTGATATTTATACATTCTGTGCGCCGATCCGCGCAGCGCTGGCAAAGTTACCCGAGCATGTTGAAGTAATTGCTGAACCGGGACGTTTTCTGATTGCACCTGCTGCTGCTTCAATTACGACAGTAGCGGGCAAGGCTATGCGTGGTGATCAGCCATGGTATTACCTGGATGACGGTGTGTATGGAATGTTCAGCGGCCGTATTTACGATCACGCGCGTTATCCCTTGCATGTATTTCGCACAGGCCCCACACGCCCATCTGCACTCGTTGGTCCAACGTGCGATAGCATCGATGTGATTGAAGAGGCGCTGGAGTTGCCGGAACTCGAAGTGGGTGATCTGGTGGTGGGGCGTATGATGGGAGCCTACACGGCGGCAACGGCATCCACTTTTAACTCGTTGCCGATTCCGCGTATTGTTGTGTTTGGTGAACCGGCACCGCGCTGATAGTTAATATTTGTGCTGAATTCCATCAGCCGTTCTTGACATCTTCATCCGTTGCGTAGGATTCGTGCAAGTCGACAGGTTTGTTTGCGCGTTTTCTTAAGCTTATGTTCAGCGATTCCACAGCAATCGAGAAAGCCATCGCAAAGTACACATACCCTTTCGGTACATGGTAGCCAGTACCGTCTGCGATTAATACCACACCAACCACTAATAAAAACGCCAGTGCCAGCATTTTGATGGTGGGGTGTTCTTCGATAAATGCACCGATGTAGCCGGCAAACATCATCATCAATCCTACCGATGCCACCACTGCTGCAATCATGACCGGAATATGGCTAACCATACCCACAGCGGTGATGATTGAATCCAGCGAGAAGACCAGGTCGATAATAATAATCTGCACGATGATGGCAAAAAAAGTATTTTTGACAGTGCTGGAAGCCTGGCCTTCAATGCCTTCCAGTAGTTGATGAATTTCCTGTGTGCTTTTCCACAATAAAAACAGACCACCCGCAAGCAGGATAATGTCGCGCCCTGAAACGCCGTGATTCATCACATTGAACACAGGTTCGGTCAGGCCTGCGATCCAGGCCAGTGTCATCAGTAAACCAATCCGCATGAACATCGCAAGAAACNNGCCGATGCGGCGTGCAATTTCACGCTGCTCTTTCGGTAATTTCTCAACCAGAATTGAAATGAAAATAATGTTGTCTATACCCAGCACCAGTTCAAGGGCGGTGAGGGTAATGAAAGCCATCCAGGCTTGGGGGTCGGTCAGGAGATGCATCATGAGGAAAGGGTACGGCTCTTGAGAAGAGGTCGTGATTATAGCAATGGGGGTTGCCGGTTAGGAACCGTGACATCCAACCTTACAGTTAGATAGCTGTTGATTTATCCAGTATATAGTGTATAAATAAACAACTGGATATAAAAACAGGTTATGGTATGAGAAAGATTATTCACTGTGATGCAGACTACTTCTATGTGGCGGTTGAAGAGCGTGACGATCCGTCGCTGTGCGGGCGTCCTGTTGCGGTAGGTGGTAATAGCAGTCGTGGTGTTATTGCTACCTCCAACTATACGGCAAGGGCCTATGGTGTACATTCAGCGATGCCAGCCTCGGTGGCTCATCGCCTGTGCCCGGATCTGGTGGTCTTGCCAGGGAATATGGCTAAATATCGCGACATATCGGTGCAGATGCGAGCCATTTTTAGTCGTTTTACCCCAATTATCGAACCTTTATCCCTTGATGAAGCCTATCTTGATGTGACGGAATCCCCGTTTTACAACGGCAGTGCCACGTTTATGGCTGAGGCGATCAGGCAACAAGTGGCGCGTGAACNNCCAAACAAGTTTCTGGCCAAGGTGGCGAGTGACTGGATGAAACCCGATGGTCTCTTTGTCCTGCCGCCAGCCAGGGTTGATGAGTTTGTGGCTGCTTTGTCAGTGGCGCGAATTCCTGGCGTGGGAGAGGTTGCGCTAAACCGGTTACGTGGACTGGGCATTGAGACGTGCGGGCAGCTGCAGGCTTATAGCAAGGCGGATCTGTACCAGCACTTTGGTGCTATGGCGGAAAGATTGTTTGATTTTTCACGCGGCATTGATGGGCGGCCACTAAAAATTGACAGTGCTCGCAAATCGCTGAGTGTTGAGCACACGTACGTATTTGATCTGCCAGATCGGCAAACAGCGCGTGCGCGATTGCCTGAGCTCTATGAAAAATTGCGGCATAGATTGCAGGACCTGGAGTCACGCTACCGGATTATGTCGCCGTTTATCAAACTAAAGTTTTGTGATTTTTCAGCAACAACACTGGAGCGGGGTTCATTATTGCCATCGTTGCCAGTATTTGCTTCATTGCTGGATATGGCTTACCAGCGTGGCCAGAAACCTGTCAGATTGATTGGCATTGGTGTCAATCTGGAAGAGCAGGGTGGCCAGCTGGCAATGTTCTGAACGTAGAATTTAGTGGTGACTACTTCCCGGCATCGATGACTTGGTAGTAATCCATCAGGATTTTTGCTACTTCAGGCCGGGAAAACTCTGGTGGTGGTGCAAGCCCTTGGCCAAGCATCTGGCGCACTTTGGTGCCTGAGAGTGTGATGAAATCATCTGGTGTGTGGTCAGGTGCTTCACGCATCATCACTACGCAGTTCAATTTTTTCGAGAAGGCCGTATTGTCTGCGCGGAAAATTTCGATCTGTAATGCGCCAGCAGGTACAGATTCATCAAAAATGGTCTGAGCGTCAAAAGGCCCGTAATAATCGCCAACCCCGGCATGATCACGTCCCACTATCAGATAATTCGCTCCCATATTCTGGCGGAAGATAGCATGCAATACTGCCTCGCGAGGCCCGGCATACAGCATGTCAAAACCGTAGCCGGTGATCATGACTGTATTGGCAGGAAAATAGACATCGACCATTTTACGGATACATGCATCGCGTACATCGGCAGGAATATCTCCTTCCTTGAGTTTGCCCAGCAGCATGTGAATCACAATACCATCCGCTCCAAGACGCTCTTGTGCCATGCGGCACAATTCTTCATGGGCGCGGTGCATAGGATTCCGGGTCTGGAATGCGACGACTTTTTTCCAGCCGCGTTCGGCTATCTCGTTACGAATGTCCGTGGCGGTACGGAAAGTATCTGGAAATTCTTCTGGAAAGTAACTGTAATTCAGCACCTGAATAGGGCCAGAAACCAGGAATTTTCCTTGCTGCATGAACGTGCTGGCGCCGGGATGTTTCTCATCCAGTGTGCCAAAGATTTTTTCTGCCATGAGGCGGATTTGTTCAGGGCTGGCTTCATCAATCGCTTCGATGTCCATGATGGCCAACACCGGATTGCCTTCGATGTTAGGGTCGCGCAGTGCAATACGCTTTGCATCCTTGATGGTGGAAATGTCTTTCACCATATTGACGATAGGCACTGGCCAGAATAGCCCAGTGGTGGTATGCAGCGTTTCTGCAACAGACAAACTGTCAGCAAGATTCATAAAACCTGTGAGCGGAGTGAAATACCCGGCAGCCAGCATCACAGCATTGCCTGCGGCAGCTGAGCTGACCAGCAGGGATGGCAAGTTTTCGGCTTCGGCAGTGAGTCGGGCGCGTTCAGTGGCGTCGGTCACGTAAAGTGGCTTGAGTGTGTCGGCACCGTGTGGCTTGATCATTGACTGGTCTCCGGAAATTGAATCGGGCAAAATTGGAAGTCGCTCATTATAGCGGGCATGAAGGGGATTACCCACCGTAACTGGTACAATCCGTCCCAGTAATTAGCGCAACAGCAATAGACGACGCCACCATTAGCGACCCAGCCTTATTATGAAGCCATCTTTTTTCACCGCAGTGCTCAAGGAATGTGTCTGGCCTGTTATTGCAGGTATCGTGCTGGCTTTTCTGTATCTCCAGCACCAGAAAATGCAGATGCTTGAAAAGAGTGTCTCAGCCATCAGCGTGCCGTCCCAGGCGCCAGCAGCGGCTTCTTATGCAGAGGCTGTTGAAAAGGCCATGCCTGCGGTAGTCAATATTTTTACCCGCAAAGTGGTTCGTCGTATGCCTTTGGTGGGTGACCCGCTATTGCAGAAATTGCTGGAAGGGAATCTTCCAAGGCAGGAGCGTGTTGAGGGATCGCTTGGGTCGGGAGTTGTGGTGCGTCCGGAAGGGTATGTGCTGACCAACTACCATGTAATTGCCGATGCAGATGAGATTCTGGTGAGTCTTCATGATGGCCGTGATGCCAATGCCACACTTGTCGGAATGGACAGGGAGACGGACCTTGCGGTGCTGAAGATTGATCTGCCGGATTTGTCGGTCATCCAGTTTGGTGATCCACAACATGCGCGGATTGGCGATGTGGTACTCGCTATTGGCAATCCGTTTGGTGTGGGCCAGACAGTGACGCAAGGCATTATTTCAGCGGCAGCGCGGTATGGGCTGGAGCTGAGTATCCAGGAAAACTATTTGCAAACGGATGCGGCTATTAATCAGGGCAACTCAGGTGGTGCATTGGTAGAGGCGATGGGTAACCTGGTAGGCATTAATGCAGCCATCCAAAGCCCGACGGGCGGCTCTGTCGGTATTGGCTATGCAATCCCCGCGGATACAGCCCGCAAAGTAATGGACGATATTGTGCAATATGGGCACGTGGTGCGGGGCTGGATCGGTATCGAGTCGCAAAGTGTCCAGGATTATTCAGCGCGCACGATGGGATTGGCTAAAGGGCAGGGTATTGCAGTGCGGAGTGTCTATGTTCATGGCCCTGCTGCATTGGCAGGCTTGTTGCCCGGAGATGTCATTACCCATTTTGATGATGTGCCTGCCACTGCCACCCGTTCCGGTATGAAACGCATTGCCCATGCCCAGCCCGGTGAGAAAGTTGAGGTTCGTTTCTTGCGCGGTGGTCAGGTTGGTACGGCGACAATTACTATCGGTATCCGGCCGGCTAGTTAATCTGCGTTATCGGGTAACTGCTACTTCAGAGAAAGGGGTAGCCCCGCAACGACAAGTGTTGTCCTGTCGGATATCTTTGCTAGTGCCTGATGCAGGCGGCCTGCCTCATCAACAAACAGACGGGATAATGGGTCTGCAGCGACGATGCCCATACCTACTTCGTTACTGACGAAAATAATATCTCCAGCCAGCTCAGGTACTGTTTTTAAGAGTGCGGTGTATTCGCGCTGGAATATTATTTCGCCAGCCAACAGGACATTCGTGAGCCAGAGCGTCAGGCAGTCCACCAGAATGCAGGTATTTTTATCAGCGTATTGTGCGAGTGTTGCTGCCAGTGTGATCGGCTCTTCAATTGTTTGCCAGCGTGTCTCCCGCTGGTGCTGGTGATGGCTTATACGCTGCTGCATTTCGTCATCCAGCCCCTGCGCTGTAGCGATATAAATCAGCCGCTTGTCGCTGGCAAGCGCCAGCTCTTCAGCAAAACGACTTTTTCCGGAGCGTGCACCTCCGAGGATCAGGTGTTTCATTATTCTTTCAGGCGCTTGTATTTCATGCGTGTTGGCTGCTGATCCCCCATTCTTGCTTTGTGATCTGCTTCGTACTCTGTGTATGTGCCTTCGAAAAACACTGCATTGCTGTCGCCTTCAAATGACAAGATGTGTGTGCAGACGCGGTCAAGAAACCACCGGTCATGCGATATCACCATTGCGCATCCGGGGAAGTTCAGTAATGCATCTTCCAGCGCGCGCAGTGTTTCTACGTCAAGATCATTGGATGGCTCATCAAGCAGCAGGAAATTCCCCCCTTCTTTCAGTGTGCTGGCCAGCTGCAGACGGCCACGCTCTCCGCCTGATAACTCTCCCACGCGTTTTTGCTGGTCTGATCCCTTGAAGTTAAACCTGCCGAGATATGAACGGGAAGGCACTTCATAGTTACCAATCCTGATGATATCCAGACCGTCAGATATGGCTTCCCAGACAGTTTTATTGTTATCGAGCTTTTCACGTGACTGTTCGACAAATGCCACTTTCACTGTATCGCCCAGAGTGATGCTTCCGCTATCTGGTTTTTCCTGGCCAGTGATCATTCTGAACAAGGTGGATTTACCTGCACCGTTGCCCCCGATAATGCCGACAATTGCGCCTTTGGGAACAGAAAATGACAAATCATTAATCAGCATACGGTCGCCGAAAGATTTACTGACGTGTTCAATTTCCAGCACCTTGTCACCCAGGCGCGGACCGGGTGGAATGTAGATTTCGTTCGTTTCATTGCGGGTCTGGAATTCCTGCGTATTCATTTCCTCGAAACGTGCCAGGCGCGCCTTGTTTTTTGCATGACGGCCTTTGGGGTTTTGTCTTACCCATTCCAGTTCGCGCTCAATGGTTTTCTGGCGTGCACTCTCTGAGCGTTCTTCCTGCTGCAGTCGTGCCTCTTTTTGTTCCAGCCAGGATGTGTAATTGCCTTCATACGGAATACCGCGCCCACGATCGAGTTCCAGTATCCAACCGGCGGCATTGTCGAGGAAATAGCGGTCATGCGTTATTGCTACGACAGTGCCGGGAAACTCGACAAGGAAATGTTCAAGCCACGCGACAGATTCAGCATCCAGGTGGTTAGTAGGTTCATCCAGCAGCAGCATATCAGGGCGAGACATGAGCAATCGACACAATGCGACACGGCGCCGTTCGCCACCTGACAGTCTGGTGACATCTGCGTCCCACGGAGGCAAACGCAAAGCATCCGCAGCGACTTCCATTTTGTGTTCAATATTGTGTGCATCCCATGCCTGGATAATATCTTCCAGTGCTGCCTGTTTCTTTGCCAAAGCATCGAAATCTGCGTTTTCTTCTGCATATGCTGCGTATACGGCATCCAGTGCTTTCAATGCATCCAGTGGTTCACGCAGGCCGTCTTCCACATTGCCCCGTACATCCTTGGCGGGATCGAGTTCGGGTTCCTGTGATAGGTAGCCAATCTTCAGGTCTGGCATCGGACGAGCTTCGCCAATGAAATCCGTGTCCACGCCTGCCATGATTTTAAGCAGGGTGGATTTGCCAGAGCCATTCAGTCCCAACACGCCAATTTTTGCGCCTGGAAAGAAAGATAATGAGATATCTTTCAGGATTTCACGTTTGGGTGGCACCACTTTGCCAAGGCGATTCATGGTGAAGACATACTGCGCCATGTGTTTATCTCATATAAAATTAATTGGCGGGAAAGGTAACGTAAGAAGCTTTAGGGTGCAATCGGACTGCTTTCTGGTGAAAGTATTGCTGGCTCTGGCCTGCCTATTGCGCCCCATAGATCTGTTCGAATCGCTACCAGTTGATCCTGCAACGGTGATATATGGCCCTGCTGGATAAATACAACGGTGTAGCCGCGTCTGGCAAGCATTTGCATGGTGTCAGGAATCAGGTTGTGCCACCACAAGTCATAAATAATATCCGGCGGTGAAATCCCGCATTGATTCACCAGCTCTTCCGATTGTTTCAGAAAAAAACCGGTGTTTAACCCATCAATTCCTTGTGGAACCCGAGGTCTTCCGTTGGTGTAACTGCAATCGGTCAATTTCCTGTCAATCAGGCTGTTCCTGTCGGTGAATCCGAGTTTTCCCGGATGCTGGAGTGAAAGGTGATAGGGAATCATTCCCATTTGCCCGCTCAGGATGATTAGTCCATCTGGCTGTAAGTTAGTCAATTTTGAAACCAGTGGTTGCAAGAATTCCAGCGTGGAAATATTGGCGCGATTGTCGGGAGACTGCCATTCAAAAAAACTATAAGGCGACGACTCTCCCGGATTTCTTTTCATGGAGAAGTTGCCTTTAATCGCCAGATTATCATTTGCCAAAACGGAAATGCTACCTATATTCAAAAACAGGATGATTGCCATTGCGGAGGTAAATAACTTTGCGGGCAGCAGGGTGTACAAGCTGTATGAAATAGTGATGGCGATTAGAGGAATGATTGGCACCCATAAACGTCCGGCGGGCATCCAGTCGCCTCCCATTAGCATTATCAACATGCTATAGCCGATGATGGCAATAACCATAGTGGCCAGCGTGATAGATGTTTGCCGTTTGTATATGCGCCATGTGATGTGCAAGCAAGAGAAGATGCCGATTACGCTTTGTACAATAGTCAACGGATTCTTGACTGCTTGTGNNGCATAGTGGATGCCATTCTGGATGGCAGCCAGTGTGATACCTGCGGATTTCGCTTCAACAGGTTGTGGGAACCAGTCAGAAAAATACCAGTATCGCCATAAACAGATTATTGCAGCAATCATCACGTTGGTTGTGCTGATAATAGCCGCGGCTTTCATGGTGGATTGTCGTTGT
>DDBK01000108.1 GCA_002333095.1 Cellvibrionales bacterium UBA2034 | reverse complement strand
AAATTTTACGGATGCGCGGGCAGGTATCTTTTCCCAAAACGGAAGGATGTGTGCAGACACAACATCAACATGCTGTACCAGTTGTGGGTATTTCAACCAGATGTCCCAGGTTTCTGCTGTGGTGACTGGCACTTTTACCTGGCTACGGACTTGTTCGATGTATTCGATCAGGCGCGGTAAATCCACCTCGCGCCGGTACATACTTTCGTTGCCGACTACGACCAGCGTAATGTTGCGGCTGGCGTTGATNNGCAATGCGTGGAATCTCTGCTTGTGTGCCTTTGACGGAGTAGGTGCGTATGCGTTTAGTCTGTGTTGATAGCAGCACAAGATCCTGGCGGATTTCTTCTTCGGTAGGGTAAATATCCTTCACAGGATCCTGGCCGTAGCGAAAGGGGGAATATGCAAAGCCGGAAATCGAGGCGGGCCAGTCTGGCGCTGCCATCGGACGGTTGAAAAAAGCCCAGGCAGCGATGGAAATAGCGGCGATGCCGACAATGACTGCCAGGTTGACTATCGCTTTATGACTAGCCATTCATGATCCATTTAGTAAAAGTGACTTAATGGCAAAGCATAGCAGTTTGCCGTTCCAATAGCAGGGTAATGCACTATTTTGAGGCGGTATTTCCGCCGCGTTTCTGTGCCACATCAAAGCGTGCCTGCAGGCGGCTTTGCATCTCCGCTGGTGCAGGACCGGTGCAATGCCATTTCACCAGCAATTGTTCCAGCAGTGCCATGCGGTTGCCGGATGCAGCTTGCCCCAACCCCTGTTGTAGCTTGCGCAATTGGTATTCGCGCCGGAGAGGGCGATCCTCTTCGGGTGTTTCTGCGTCCAGCAGTATTTCCAGTTCAATGCACAGCTCCCGCCGTTTTTGTTCGTTGGCGGGGTAGTCCGGTTGCTGCCGGGCTTGTGCGGCGGCAATGGCCTGTTGGCGACGCTGGTCAATGGCGCGTTCCCAGTCGGCAGGCAGGTTTTGCTGCTGCCATTGCTCCTGTAATGCAGTGATGGCGCTATCGGAAGCTTGCGCTTCCAGCTGACTGCACAATTGCGCACGGCGGGCGAGTTCCTGGAGCTGGTGCTGGTGCTGCCGCTCGCTGATGCCGGCGAGTTGCTGGCGATAGGCGTCGCAGGCGGCGTAAAACTGTTTCTTCAGCGGTGGTTGGCTCTTTTCCGGAATATCAGTGATGGATTTGTACTCGGCTTGCAGGCGATCAAACTCACCGCCGCTCTGCGAGAGTTCCGTATCAGCCAGTTTTGCCAGTGAAGCGATCTGTTCACACAGTTTTCTGGCGCGGTCGATATTGTCGTGTTGTGCCTGTTGCTGTTGTTGTTGCTGTGCGCGACGCTTTTCAAATACCAGGCCAGTCTGCTCCTGGAATGCCTGCCATAATTTCTGGTCTTCATGCCGGCGGGTGATGCCAATGTGTTTCCACTGTTCCTGCAACTGGCGAACGCGTTCGGCTGCTTTATCAAAATCAGCCATGCTGGCAATGCTTTTGGCTGTTTCTACCAGCTGACGTTTCTTCTCCTCGTTATTTTTTTGTTCATCCAGGAGTTTATGGTTGATGGCTGTCATTGCTGCATCGAAGCGTGTGCGTATGTTTTTTTCTTCACTGCGTTCTACAGGATGGAAGTCATGGAACTCTTGCCTGGCTTTTTCGAGAATGCGTGTGACGGCTTTCCAGTCAGCATGGCNNGCCCCAGTCTTGTGCAGTAAAAAACTGTTCCAGCGCCTCACAGATCGCCTGACGTTGTTGCAGGTTGAAAGCCCGCAACTGTTTTTCCTTTTCGTAGTGTGCGGCGCAAGGTTCCCAGGCTTTGTCGCTGGCCTGTTTGAAACGTTCCCACAAGGCATGGGCCTGTTTATCGGCAGGGGCTTTGATAGTGCGCCATTCCAATTGCAGTTCGCGTACGGCATCGGCTTTCTGGAGTGGCGGTAATTCAACGCTGATCATTTTTTCCATTGCCACACACAATTCTTCCAGTTTTGGCATGGCGGCAAAGGATTGCCAGTCTTGCAGGTCGCGTAGCTGTCCAGACAGAAGATGCAGTTTTCCGTCAAAAGCATGGGCGTTTTTCTGGTCAAGTTTTTTCAGGGTGTCACGAGCGCGGTCGTGAAATTCGCGCGCTTTTTTGTTGTCTGCATTGTTGATAGCAGCTTCCAGTTGTGAGAGTTGCTGCGCCATATTCTGGCTGAGTTCTTTCTGTATGCGTTCGTGTTTTTCGCGATCGGCTTGTGATTGCTGCTGTTGTACTTTCTTCTGTTGCTGTTCGCTGGTCTGTTGTTCTGCTTGCATGGCCCGTTGTTCAGCGCGCTCGGCTTCCAGTGCCTGTTGCTGCCGGGCGAGTTGTTCCGCTTCCTGTGCAGCGTGTTCCAGTTGTTGTTTCAGGGCGTGGGCTTCCTGTTTGATCTGCAGGCAGCGTGCGGTGGCGGCTTGTACACGCGTGGCAATCCCGGCATCCGGGGCAGCAATAGCCTGCCACTGTTGCTGGAGGTGTGTGAGTTCACTGTCAAACAGCGGGTGATGCTGCAAACGCGACAAGGTGTCGAGTCGTGTGCAGATTTTTTCCTGCATATCGTGCTGTAGCTGCTGCTGTTTTTCCTGTTCTTTCACATGATGGATGCGCTCGCGCACCTGCCGGTTGGTTTTCTTGTCGAGTTTGTCGCTGTGTTTCACCAGCTGGTGCAACATGTCGGCATCGGTAATGCTGTCTACTGACTGGCCATGTGTGAGTTCATCCAGTAATGACGTTGTCGGAATTTTTGCTGGCTTGGGCGCTGTGGCAATGGCTGCGCGTGGCGAGGTGGTCGCGGGTTTGTCTTTATTGATCAATCCAAACAATTTGCCGAGCATGGAGTTGTCCTGAATCTGTGGTTGTAAGAATCTGTGGCTGTAAGAATCTGTGGCTGTAATAGTAGCCGGCCATTGTAGTGGCCGAGCATTTGGTAAGATAGCGTCCTTGGCAGGATCGCCATTTCACAAGACTCCCAGGATTGCTGTGCTAAACGATACCCAGAAAAACGTTATCCAGACCGCCTATTCCCATTTTCTTGAGCAGAAGGGGCTGAAGGCACGCCATGGCCAGAAATTGATGATTGCGGCGGTGGCGCGCACGCTGGGTGGGATACAGGTGGACGCTGAAGGCATGCGCGTAAGCGGCCGGCATGTCTGCGCAGTTGAGGCGGGTACCGGCACAGGAAAAACCGTGGCTTATGCATTGGCCGCTATTCCCGTGGCACAGGCAATGGACAAGACTCTGGTGATCTCGACCGCGACGGTCGCGCTGCAGGAGCAGATCGTACTCAAGGATTTGCCAGACTTGCGCCGTCACAGCGGCCTGCATTTCAGCTATGCGCTGGCCAAGGGGCGTGGGCGTTACGCGTGTGTCTACAAGCTCGATTTCCAGCTGGCGCACGGCAGCGGTGATGAAATGGGTACACAAGCGCTTTACCCGGATGAGCAGGATGCCTTGTTGCCGGAAAAATCGCTGGCGCTGTACCAGTCATTCCTGGATGGCCTCGGTGCCGCTACGTGGGATGGTGATCGCGACAGCTGGCCGCAATCTATCGACGATGAAGACTGGCAGCGCCTGACAACCGATCACAGCCAGTGTACCGGCCGGCGTTGCGCCTATGTCACGCAGTGCCCGTTTTTCAAGGCGCGCGAAAATCTGGTGGGTGCTGATGTAATAGTGGCTAATCATGACCTTGTGTTGGCTGATCTGGCGCTGGGTGGTGGCGCGATACTGTCCGCGCCGGAACAATCAATTTACATTTTTGACGAAGGCCATCACTTGCCTGATAAAGCGTTGCAGCATTTTGCGGCGCACACGCGTGTCCAGGGCAGTGTGCGATGGATCCAGAATGCAACACGACAGATAGCGGTTGTTGCGCAAATGCTGGCCGTGGCGCGTATGGTGCAAGCGGCCATAGCGCGCTGGACAGCGATAGAGCAAACGCTGGTGCAGTCGCACCAACACCTGTTTCCCATGCTGGAACAGATTTATGCCGGCCGCGCGGAAGAGCGGGAAAAGCAGTACCGTTTTGCCGGTGGCGTAGTGCCTGATGAGTTACGCGACATGGCGCAAATACTGCAGAAGCAATGGCAGGATGCCGGTGAAGTATTGCGTGACTTGTCGATAGCGATTGAAGACATGCTGGACGGTCGCGGTACTGATATTGCGCGCGAAGTGGTCGAGCAGGCTTACACGGCTGTGGGTGGTTTATGGCAGCGTTGTGCGCACGGAGAAGCATTGTGGGCGCTCTACGCAAGGGCGGATGTGCCATCTGGTGCGCCCACTGCGCGTTGGTTAACGCTGCACGACAGTGGTAATAGTGTTGATATTGAAGTGTGTGCCAGCCCTGTGTTGCCGGTGGCAATGCTGCAAGACAATCTGTGGGAACGCTGTTTTGCTGCCGTGATTACCTCGGCCACATTAACTGCACTCGGTAGTTTTGAGCGCCTTCGCCAACGGACTGGATTGCCAGATGACAGTGAGTGCGTGATTGTTCCCAGTCCTTTCCACTATGCACAATCTGCGCAGTTGATCGTGCCGCTGCAAGCGGTGGAAGGCAATCAGGCCGAGTTGCACACGCAGTCGCTGGTGACATTCATGCATGATTCGGTGGACTTGAAAGAAGCGACACTGGTGTTGTTCTCTTCTCGCCGCCAGATGCTGGAAGTGTATCAGGACGTTTCACGCGAGTTTCGCGCGACGATATTGCTGCAGGACGATTACAGCAAACAGCAGTTATTGCAGTTGCACCGTGAACGCATCGACAAGAAAGAAGCGAGTGTGATTTTCGGACTCGCCAGTTTTGCAGAAGGTGTGGATTTGCCCGGTGACTATTTACGCCACGTGGTGATTGCCAAAATCCCGTTTGCACCGCCTGACGATCCGGTAGAGCAGACCTTGTCCGAGTGGATAGAAGCGCAGGGCGGTAATTCATTCATGCAGATTTCGGTGGCAGATGCGAGTTTGAGGCTGGTGCAGGCATCAGGCCGGCTGTTGCGCACGGAAACTGATACGGGCCGCATAACTATCCTCGACCGGCGCCTTGTCACAAAACGTTATGGCCGTGCTTTGCTGGACAGCATGCCGCCGTATCAGCGGGTGTTGGGGTAAAGACGAACGCCTTCTGTCAATTCGATCGAGCTACTGCAGCTAGCGAGCGCTTGCGCCATCTTCTTGGCAATCATCGCTGCTTTCAGTTTCATCGCTTCGGCAACCGGGCCGGCGTAGAGCTTGTCGATGGTGCTGTGCAGCACAAATACCCAGCGATGGAAATGGTCTTCCGTTAACGCGGCTTTCAGGTGCAGTTGCCGGTGCACTTCAAACACATTGCCCTGGTAGTTTTTCTCGCCCAGTAACTGAAAAGCCCAGAAGTCCGCGATTTTCGGGATGTGTTTGTCCAGATCGAGCTGCACGATATCGGTAAAGAAAAAACCGATGATGTGATCGGTCAGTAACTGTGAATAAAACACAGTGATGATGTGCTGCAAGTCGTCACGGCTGTTAATGTCACGCATAGCCTGATCCTTCGCTTCAGTCTTTTGGCTCAACCCGCCGCCATATCGCGGCGAGCAAGCTACCAATCATGCAGTGCGTCAGTGCGGAAATCGCGCTGGGTATATCCACTCCGGAACCCGCAGGAAAATGCGTGCGTGCCAGATGAGCGCCAAGGCCGGAGTTCTGCATGCCCACTTCGATCGATATAGTTCGTGCCACGGTTTCACTGCGGTTCCAGAGTCTGGATAGCAAGTAACCAAAACCAAATCCGCACGCATGCAGCAGGAATACGCCGAGCAGCAGGCGCAGTCCGGCAGTGAGCACCTGTTCGCGTCCAGCACCGAGTACGGACGCGACAATCAGCGCAATCACAATCACGGCAATAGACGGGCTGATACGCACCGCCTGTACTGTGAGTTTCGGCGCAAAACGGTTCAGCAGCACGCCAAGTGCGACAGGCAACAACACCACTTGCAGTGTCGAGACAAACAGGCCCCAGGCATCAATCGGCATGCGCGAACCAGCCAGTGTGGCTGTGAGCCACGGCGTCATAGCTACGGCCATGATCGTCGAGAGTGTGGTGAGCGTGACGGACAGCGCAACATTGGCGCGAGCCAGGTAACTCACCACATTGGACGCTGTGCCTCCCGGGCAACAGGCGACCAGAATGAGGCCGACTGCATAGGCGTCCGGTAATGCCAGCAGTTTGGCAATCNNGCCCGCTGAACCAGGTGAATAATGATGGCTGCCACAAGGCCAGTGCACTGCAGGCAAAGACCCACAGCGGGAAGGCGTTGGCAAAGCGGGCGAGCAGGTTGTCCATGAGTATTTCCATAGGGCGTGGCCAGGGCAGCAGTCTAGCGGAGACGGGTCATTGATGCGCCAGCCCTGCTAGAATGCCTGCTTTCGCACAGGATATATAACAGCAGTGAATTCTCTCTCCTGGCTGGTAGGGCTTCGGTATTTGTCGGCACGCAAGGGTAGCCGCTTTGTGTCGTTGTTTTCGTTCGCCTCGATAGTTGGCATGGCTGTCAGTGTGATGGCTATGGTGCTGGTGTTATCTGTCATGAACGGTTTTGAAGGCGAGATGCGTAACCGCATCTTGCACGCTGTTCCACATGCGCAGATAACCGCGAGCGATGGTATTGCAGACTGGCAGTTACTGGTACAGCAACTCCAAACACAGGCCCACCAACCATCCCGTCTATTGGCGGCGGCACCGCAGGATCGTGCGCGGGTGTTGCTGGAATCCGACAGCCGTGTACGTGGCGGTGAAATGTTTGGTGTAGATCCGGTATTGGAAGCGGGCGTTTCGCAAATTGACCGTTTTGTCACGCAAGGCGAGTGGCAGGCGCTGCAGCCGGGTGAATTTGGCGCTGTGTTGGGGCGATCACTCGCGCGCCAGCTTCAAGTGGAAGTGGGTGACAGCATCAACATCATGCTGCCGCGGGTGAGTGTTACGCCACTTGGCCTGTTTCCGCGCAGTAGGCGCTTTACAGTAGTCGGCATTTTTTCAGTCGGTGCGCAGCTGGATTCGTCCCAGTTATATGTGCATCTTGATGATGCAGGGCGATTGTTGCGCACCGGTGGCAGAGTGGATGCGCTGCGTTTGCGGTTTGATGACGTGATGCGCGCGCCTGAAGAGCTTGAGTCGTTGCGTGTATTGCCGGTGTTGTCTGGATTTGAACTGAAAAGCTGGCGCGATGAAAATCGNNACGCTGTTTAATGCTATCCGTATGGAAAAAATCATGGTGTCTTTGATGCTGTCTGTGATTATAGCGGTGGCGGTATTCAATCTGGTCTCGATATTGACGATGGCAGTGGCAGATCGGCGCAATGATATTGCTGTGCTCCGCACGATAGGTGCTTCCCGTGGCGCGATACTCGCCATCTTCCTGATCTACGGTATGGCGATGGGTGTGGCCGGTATTGGTATGGGCGCATTAATGGGCACTCTGCTGTCGCTGAATGTGGGAGCCATCAGTGCATGGCTGGAAAAAATCGGCGGCGAGAAGCTGATGGATTCCCAGATGTTTTTTATTGCGCACTTGCCCAGTGAATGGCGTTGGGAGCAGGTGTTCTCCATTGTCGCCTTGGCCTTGGCATTGTGTGCAATAGCTGTTTTCTACCCGGCCTGGCGCGCATCAAAAATTCATCCAGCGGAAGCGTTGCGATATGAGTGAAAACACTTATGAGTGAAGACACTATGGATACTGTTAATAATAA
>DDBK01000031.1 GCA_002333095.1 Cellvibrionales bacterium UBA2034 | reverse complement strand
AACAAACCATACCAGCAGCGACAATGCTTCCCGGACAAATCCTCGCGCAAGACTGATCAATGCAGATAACACCACCACCGCAACGATGGCCCAGTCAGCCCCGTTGAATCCGGATTGCGTTACCCATTCATTCATCATTCAGATACCGGCCTGATATGTCAGGTGAAATTTATCTGGGGCTAAATGGCTTGACCATCGTCTGCAAACCCATCTCGCGATCCAGCTTCTGTTTCATGCTTATCGCCTGCTTCTTGTCCAGCTTGGGCCCGACAAAAATACGGATCGTGTCGCCTTTTGCGTCATGCGATATATGGAAAAATGCCGGATAACCTTTCAGTTTCAGATCCGCCATCAGGGCATCTGCTTTTTTCCTGTCAGACATAGCGGCCACCTGAACTACCCAGGATTCTGGCATACCGGTTGTATCCAGTTTGCCGCCCGGCGCAGCAGGCAATGGCGGTGGGGGAGCAGGCAAGGCTTGTGAAGCAGCCGGTTGAGCAGGCGGGGCAACTGCAGCTACAACAGGCTCAGCCGTTTTATCTGCCGTATCAGCGGGCGGGTCACCGGCCATCTGGTACATCTCGGCTACCGGCACCGGATCACCGGCTGGACGATCCGGGGGCAATGCTACCGGCTGGGGTTCAGGCGTCGCCACCGCAGGAAACTCCGGTGCGGGCGGCATCACTTCTTCCACCTGCACACCTTGAGGGCGCTCGGTATCAAAAATCATCGGCAAGGTGATAACGGCCAGTGCCGTCAGCACTACCGCGCCTACCAAACGTTGCTTGACTGCCTGTTCCAAAAAGCCCCCGATACCACCGCGCTTGCAAGGCTGACAATTCTATCTGTTTCGGCTGCCAGTGACGAATGGACAAATCCTGAAAACAGCTATCCGGTAACAATAAAAGACTTGACTGCAGCGATAGCAGCCGGCAACTCGCCAAAATGGTCAAGGCAGGCAACCGGCCCGTACGGTAACAGCTGGTCAACCCGGTGTGCGCCATAGCTCACGGCAATGCTGGCCATGCCAGCTTGCTGCGCCATGGCCATATCGAAATGGGTGTCGCCGACCATCAAGGCATCAACCGGATCACACCTGAAATGTGTGAGCAGCTCATGCAACATTTGCGGATGTGGTTTAGAACGTGTTTCATCGGCGCAGCGGGTAGCATGAAAAAAATCCTGCATATTGTGCTGCTCCAGCACACGATCCAGACCACGCCGGCTCTTGCCTGTTGCCACAGCCAGCGCATACCCATCCCCGCGCAACAGCGCCAATGTTTCTTCAACCCCCGGAAAAAAGGGTGACGGGGTCTGGTCCACCGAGATAAAAAAATGCACATATTGCTCGCGCACTTTTTCACGCTGTAGCGCATTGCTGTCTGGATACAATGCTGCAATGGCCTCGGGCAAACCCAATCCGATAATCTGGCAAATGGCGGGCGAATCCAGCACCTCAACACCTACCTGTTCAGCCGCCTGCTGCATGCAACGCACAATCTTGGCCGTGGAATCGATCAGCGTGCCATCCCAGTCAAAAATCAGCAGCATGTCACGATTTTCCTTTGAGCCAGGCCAATACGCCCTGCCCTGCAGCACGCCCGGTAGACAAACAGGCCGTGAGTAAATAACCGCCGGTTGGCGCTTCCCAATCCAGCATTTCACCCGCACAAAACACACCGGGCAATTCACGCAACATCAGGTTGTTATCCAGCGATTCAAATTGCACGCCGCCTGCTGTGCTGATCGCTTCCTCAACAGGTCTCGTGGCAACCAATGTCACTGGCACAGCTTTGATCGCCGACGCCAGTTGTGCCATGTTATTGAAAACATCCAGAGTGAAATACTCCCGCAGCAAAGCCGATTTCACACCATCAATGCCAGTACAGCGACGCAAATGTTCACCCGCACTACGTTTTCCACGCGGCTTATCCAGCGCTTTGTGCAAATCTGCTTCACTGGTATCAGGAGCAAGATCCAGCAGCAATACCGCACTGCCTTCTTGTGCAATCGAATCGCGCAGGCCGGCTGACATAGCATAGACAAGACTGCCTTCGATACCTGTTCCAGTGACAACACATTCGCCTACCCTGCCATTCACAGCAACATGTTTCAGCGGAGAACCTGCAAATTTTCCAGCAAAAAAATGGCTCCACTGCACGTCAAAACCACAGTTCGACGGACACAACGGCGCGAGTGAAACATTCTTTTCTTTTAATAGCTTGAACCATGCACCATCTGAACCCAGCACCGGCCAGCTGGCGCCACCCAATGCCAGCACCACAGCATCAGTTTTTACAGTCTTTTCACAGCCTGTTGTACCAAACAACAATTGGTCGTCTTTCCAACCTAACCAGCGATGACGTGTATGGATTTTTACACCCGCCTCACGCAGCCTGTGCAACCACTTTCGCAATAACGGTGCTGCTTTCATCTCGCGTGGAAACACCCGGCCTGATGTTCCTACAAAGGTTTCTACGCCCAGCGCATGAATCCATTCACGCAACTGGCCAGCACCAAACTGCTGCAGCAACGGCATGAGATCAGCTGACCTGTCACCATATCGCGTTACAAAATGATCAAAATCTTCCGCGTGGGTGATATTCATGCCGCCGATGCCCGCCAGCAAAAACTTGCGCCCCAGTGATGGCATCGCATCATAAATTTCGACAGCAATACCGGCTTGCGACAACACGTCTGCCGCCATTAAACCGGCGGGGCCGCCACCGATAACCGCTACCCTTTGCATAAAGCATTCATCGGCACAGCAATGTCATCTGGTAGCGGTGCTTCACAACGCATTTTTTCGCCACTGGCTGGCAACGTGAACGTCAGGCAAGCCGCGTGCAAACACAAACGCTTGAAGCCGCGTTTCGCTGACGCATCATTTTTTTCACGCTCGGTGTATTTGTCATCGCCTACCAGGGAGTGGCCCGCATGTTTTGCATGCACACGGATCTGGTGCGTACGGCCTGTGTAAGGCTTCGCTTCCAGCAACGTGTACCCATCAAATAATTGCTTGATCGTGAAACCGGTGTGAGACGGTTTACCGTTATCACTCACCCGCACCATACTCGCCAGTTCATTTTTCAGCAGCGGCACTTTCACATCTTTAATTCGTGCAGGCCAACGACCATGCACCAATGCGAGATAGCGCTTGTCGACACGCCCTTCACGCAAATCATCATGTAATGCAGTCAGTGTTGAACGTTTTTTGGCGATTAGGATACAGCCGGATGTGTCGCGATCCAGCCGATGCACCAGCTCCAGCATTTTTTCCTGCGGGCGCATTTGCCGCAGCGCTTCAATTAACCCCAGACGGATACCGCTGCCACCGTGCACAGCCAGCCCTGCCGGTTTGTTGATCACCAGCAGTTGTTTGTCTTCGTACAGGATGCGCGCTTCCAGATCGGCCAGCAGGTTGTTGCCGGCTTTCGGTGGTGCGTCAGCTTCTGGCAGATGCAGCGGCGGGATTCGCACCACATCGCCCAGATTCAACTTCTGCTCCGGCTTCGCCCGACCCTTGTTCACCCGCACTTCCCCTTTGCGCAAGATGCGGTAAATGAGCGTGCGGGGCACACCCTTCAGCTGGCTGAGCAGGAAATTGTCGATACGCTGGCCATCGCGGTTTTCGTCCACGGTCACCAGCTGGACGGGCGTTTTGGCCGCTGGCGGTGGAGATAGCAGCAGGGATTCAGGGGGAGATTCAGTCATGGGTGGCATGATAGCAGCTGCAAGCGGGTGCATTAGCCGCCCCAGACCGCTAAAATGCCTGCCTCCCTTGTGGCCTTTCCATCTTTCATTGAGACGCCGATGATTACCCATCTCGACCATATCGCTATTGCCGTGCCTGACCTTGAAAAAGCCATCAAGCGTTTTCTGGAGGATTTCGGCCTCACGTTCAATGGCACAGAAGACGTGCCCGCCGCCAAAACCACGACTGCTTTCTTCCCGATTGATGGCACGCAGATCGAGCTGGTACACCCGCTCAACGGCGAAGGCCCGATTGCCAAGTACCTTGAGAAAAACGGCAAGGGCGGCATCCACCACATCTGTTTCCGCTCAGACAATATTCTGGAAGATGTAGCGATGCTGCAAGGCAAAGGCTATCAATTCTTGTCAGATGCACCCACGCCCGGCGCGCACGGTTGCCAGGTTATTTTTATCCACCCTAAATGCTGCGATGGCGTGCTGATCGAGATTAACCAGCCCGCTGATGACCACCACTGATTTGCCTTCCAAGAGACTGACACCATGAGCAACAAGACGATCGCCGACTGGCAAGCTGCCGTTGAGAAACAATTGAAAGGCAAGCCGCTGGATAGCCTGAATACCGCTACGCCAGAAGGCATTACGCTGAAGCCGCTGTATACCGCAGCGGACACTGCCAACCTGCCCAATGCCAATACCCTGCCAGGTTTCGAGCCATTTGTGCGCGGCCCACAAGCCACCATGTACGCCGGCCGGCCGTGGACCATCCGCCAGTACGCAGGCTTCTCCACCGCCGAAGCCTCCAATGCGTTTTATCGCAAAGCGCTCGCTGCGGGCGGCCAGGGCGTTTCCGTTGCATTTGATCTCGCGACACACCGTGGTTACGACTCGGATCATCCGCGTGTGACCGGTGATGTGGGCAAGGCTGGTGTGGCGATTGATTCTGTCGAGGACATGAAAATCCTGTTCGACAGTATTCCACTCGACAAGGTCTCCGTGTCGATGACCATGAACGGTGCAGTATTGCCTGTGCTCGCCGGTTACATTGTGGCTGCTGAAGAACAGGGCGTGACGCAGGATCAACTGTCTGGCACCATCCAGAATGACATCCTGAAAGAATTCATGGTGCGTAATACTTATATTTATCCACCGATTCCTTCGATGAAAATTATCGGCGACATCATCGCCTACTGTTCAAAAAACCTGCCAAAGTTCAACACGATTTCCATTTCCGGCTACCACATCCAGGAAGCTGGCGCTGATGCAGCACTCGAACTCGCCTACACACTGGCAGACGGCAAAGAATACATCCGTACCGCATTGGCAGCCGGCCTCGACATCGATGATTTTGCCGGTCGCCTGAGTTTCTTCTTCGGCATTGGCATGAACTTCTACATGGAAATCGCCAAGTTGCGCGCCGCACGTTTGCTGTGGACACGCATTGTCAGCGAATTCAACCCGAAAGATGTACGCTCGAAAATGCTGCGCACACACTGCCAGACTTCCGGCTGGTCACTCACCGAACAGGATCCGTATAACAATGTGGTGCGCACCACCATCGAAGCGATGGCTGCTGTNNTCACGGATCGCGCGCAACACCCAACTCGTGATCCAGGAAGAAACCGGCATCACCAACGTGGTTGATCCATGGGGTGGCTCGTACATGATGGAAACGCTGACGCAGGAAATTGCCGACAAGGCCTGGGCATTAATTGAGGAAGTGGAAAGCAAGGGCGGCATGGCAAAAGCCATCGATACCGGCCTGCCAAAAATGCGCATTGAAGAATCCGCTGCACGCAAACAGGCGCGTATCGACCGCGGCGAAGACGTCATTGTCGGTGTCAATAAATACAAACTGGCCAAGGAAGATGATGTCGATATTCTCGACATCGATAATGTGGCCGTGCGTGATTCACAGATCAAGCGCCTGAATGACATCAAGGCCAAACGCGATAACGCCACAGTGGAAGCCATCCTGAACCAGCTGACTGAAGCAGCAAAAACCGGTAAGGGCAACCTGCTGGATCTCGCCATTCAAGCCACTCGCTTGCGCGCCACGGTCGGTGAGATTTCTTTTGCACTGGAAAAAGAATTCAATCGTTACAATGCACAAGCCCGCACGATTTCCGGCGTTTACGGTGGAGCTTATCAAATGGATGCAAACTGGCAGCAAATTGTGGCAGATGTGCAGGCTTTTGCCGATAAAAACGGTCGCCGCCCACGCATGCTGGTGTGCAAGATGGGCCAGGATGGTCATGACCGCGGCGCAAAAGTTATCGCTACCGCGTTTGCTGATCTCGGTTTCGATATCGACTTGTCACCCATGTTCTCCACGCCTGCAGAAGTCGCCAAACAGGCGGTGGAAAATGACGTGCATATCGTCGGCTGTTCATCGCAGGCAGCTGGACACAAGACACTGGTGCCAGAGTTGATTGCCGAACTGAAAAAACTCGGCGCAGACGACATTATCGTTGTTGCCGGTGGCGTGATNNACAGCAACTACTTGTTGCTGCCTCGCCGTATACGGAAAGGCAGCAGCACGTTGAGAATGCTGCGTGAGCTGCGCAACACAGTCAGCCATGAACTGCGCTTCAGCAACTTCAACATCCGTCGCGGATGGCCAAAATAGAAACGCCAGTTTGCTGACCGTGTCAGCTTGCTCAATGGGTAGCCATAGGCAAGCTGATACCATGAATCGTTAGAGCGATAGGCACCCCCGCCTTCCAGTTCGTTGTTACAAACCTTATCCAGCGCTACCTTGTTTTCTTTGGCAGCAAGATCATAGAGCGGGGTTCCGGGCTGCGGAACCACAGTAAAGAATGAAGCCATCGACATCTTGCTCTGCAGGGCAAAGTTGACCGTTGCATTGAGCTCTTCCACTGTCTCTGTCGGAAAACCCAGCATGAAAAATCCTTTTACCGAGATACCATGCTCTTCCAGCATATCTATCGAGCGTCGGGTTTTTTCTACATCTAGATGCTTTTCAACCAACGCTTGCAAACGCGGTGTAACCGTCTCAATTGCAACAGCTGTGTAGTAAGTACCCCCATCAGCCAATGCCTTGATGACTTCCTCGTCCATAATATCTGCGCGTAAACCATTGGGGAACCCGAACTGGATCTTGCCTCCCCATCGACGCTTTACTTCTCCCATGATTTCTTTCAGGCGTGGTTTATGCAGATTAAAAATATCATCCACAATCTGGAAGTCATCAACGCCATATTTTTCATGCAATAACTCAATTTCCTTCAGCACATCGCCAACACTACGATGCACAAATTTCTTGCTAAACATGTCATGGCAATAATTACAAAGATAAGGGCAACCACGTGACGTAAAAATTGTGGCGTAGCGCCGCGGTTTCATGAAAAGATCCCAAGGCCTTGATGCATACAGATCAAAATCAACCATGTCCCACGCGGGCAGCGGCAAGGAATCAACATCTTTTATTACGTCGGTACTCGTGCTCAACACTAACCGCCCATCCGGTGTGCGGTAGGAAAGACCGGGCAGATCTTCTCCCAATGGCCTACCCTGCAGATAACGTTCCAGTGCGAACAACAGCGTTCTTTCTGCAGGGCCTTCAATAATCCAGTCAAAACTGCAGCGTTGGAAAATTTCTGCTGACTGATGAAGTGCATAAGCCCCACCCAGCATGGTCAGCGCAGACGGATTCCATTTTTTTACGATATCCGCTATCCGGTGAGATTGCGCTGCCTCGTAATTCATAGCAGAAACGCCGACAACATCAGGTTTGAATTCATCCAGGCGAGGAATCAACCATTCGGCATCCAGATAATGGGCCTTCATATCGATCAGATCGATGCTGACCGCATTCCCGAAATATTGTCGCAATGCTGAAACAAGATATAACAACCCCAAAGGAGGAGCATGCAACAGCGTTGGCAAATCCTGGTAGGGCTTCAGAAATAAAACACGAAAGGGTCTGACAGGTGACGAGCCATGCTGCGGGAAACCTTCTGATGCCGGCTTGGTGGCCTTATCTGTCCTGATGATATTCGCTTGCGCTGCTGTCACACTGTGCCCCGCATTAGACATACTTTTTATTGGGTTTTATAAACGAATCCCGTTGTCCATCACTATATCATCATCAACGATCAATCCAGACTTTCACAACCCCAACGCAGCTACGCTCCCTGCCCCTTCACGCAATATCACAGGCGCCCCATCGCGCAAATCCACCACTGTGGTGGGTTCTAATCCGCAGTAACCGCCATCGATGATCAAATCCACCTGGTGCTCAAGCCGGTCGCGAATATCGTAAGGATCGTTCAGCGGTTCGTTCTCACCAGCCAGGATCAGCGTACTGGTCAGCAAGGGTTCATCCAGCTCCTCGAGGATGGCCAGCGCAATGCGGTTATCCGGAATCCGCAAACCGATACTTTTTCGTTTTTCATGCAACAGGCGTTTAGGCACTTCACTCGTTCCCGGCAACACAAATGTATAGGCACCCGGCGTGTTGGCTTTCAAGAGACGGAACGTGCTGTTGTCGACTTTGGCATAGGTACCAAGTTCAGACAGGTCGCGACACATCAGTGTGAAGTTGTGGTGTTTATCGACAGCCCGTAACTGCATGATGCGCTCAAGCGCCTTGCGGTCACCCAGATGGCAGCCAAGCGCGTAGGCTGAATCGGTTGGATAGATAACAACCGCCCCTTCACGGATCAACTCGGCGGCACGTTTGACCAGACGTATTTGCGGGTTATCCGGGTGAATCTGGAAGAACTGGCTCATGCTGGCCTCCGGCAAACAGGGCAGCGATTATGGGCAGACTCGGTTAGAATGTCGAACCACCCATAACAGCTGACTGAACCCCTATGTTGCAACTACTGGAACTGATGCCGCTAGTGATTTTTGTGCTGGTGTTTGGCCTCAAGGACCAGACAGTTTCCATAGCCGGACTCCAGCACTCATTCGACGGCATTTACGATGCCACCGCCGCCCTCATGATCGCCACGGTACTGCAAGTACTGCTGGTCTGGCTGCTGAAACGCCACGTGGAAAAACGCCTCTGGTGGCTGCTGGCAGCGGTACTGATATTTGGCAGCGCCACCCTGATTCTGCACAACCAGTTGTTCATCCAATGGAAGCCCACCATCTTCAATTGGGCACTGTGCCTTGTACTACTCGGCAGCCACTACTTCACAAAGCAGAATCTGGTGGAGCGCATACTGGACAAACAAATCCAGCTGCCTACGATCATGTACAAACGCATTACATTTATCTGGGCCGCCTATTTTTTTATTGTAGGCGCACTGAATCTGGTGGTGGCATATTCGTTCAGTGAAGCGTTCTGGGTTCAGTACAAGCTGTACAGCGCAATAGGCTTTACAGTACTGATGACAATCATCACCACCATATTGCTGGCACCGTACATCAAGGATGCCTCAATGCCTGACACTACAACCGAAGAAAATACGGGCAAATAAGTATGTGGTATGCAATCACCGGCATTGATACACCCGACAGTCTCGAAAAGCGCCTCCAAGCGCGGCCCGCACATCTTGACCGCCTGCATGCATTGAAAAATACGGGGCGACTGTTGTTGGCAGGCCCATTTCCCGTTATTGATAACGAAGATCCAGGCTCTGCCGGTTTCAGCGGCAGCCTGATCGTGGCAGAGTTTTCATCACTGACCGAAGCACAGCAGTGGGCTGATGCGGATCCGTATATGGCTGCCGGTGTATATGCATCGGTGACTGTCAAACCATTCAAAAAAGTGTTGCCTTGATATGAAAAAACTTTTCATCCTTTCCTTGTCCATGTTTTGCGGCAACCTGCTGGCAGAACCTATGTATTACATCACCGATAAAGTCTACGCCCCGGTGCGTGCCGACCAGAACGAAAAAGCCAAAGTGGTGCACAATGGCCTGGAAAGCGGCACAGCAGTGACCATTCTTGAAAAAAATGACCAGACAGGTTATGCAAAAATTCGTACCGCAGACAAAATAGAGGGCTGGGTACGGACGCAATATCTCAGTGCAGAACCAACAGACTGTATACAGCTGGAACAGGCCAATGCACAAATTGCACAACTACAGTCGGAGAAAGCCCAGCTGGAAGAACAGCTGGTGTCGATCAAGCAAATCTCTTCATCACAGATTGATACCCACGAACGCAACGCCGAACTGGTAAAACAAAATCGGCTGCTGATTGGCGAAAAAGAAGTATTGGCCACTGACAACGAACGCCTCAAAAAACGCAACGACCAGACATGGTTCCTGTATGGCGGCATCATGGTTGCCATCAGCAGCCTGATCAGCGCACTGATTCCGAAACTGGGGAAAAAACGCCGGCATGACGGCTGGCTGTAACCGGCTTAAAGAGGAGAAAACTCATGAAGATACTATACACACTGCTACTCTCTTTCTTTGCAATGGCAGGATTGGCAGCCGATCCATCTGTCGGACAGCCACCCGCTGCCAACAAACCCGTTCAAGTCCTGCTGAAAACTACTTCAGGCGATATCACGCTGGAACTGGACAGTAAAGCCGCACCCAAAACGGTTGCCAACTTCCTGCAGTACGTGAATGAAGGTTTCTATAACAACACCCTGTTCCATCGTGTGATTCCTGATTTCATGATCCAGGGTGGCGGCTTCCAGCCTGGCATGGTTGAAAAACCTGTTCGAAGCCCGGTGGTTAATGAATCTGTAAACGGAAAGCAAAACAAGCGCGCCACTATCTCAATGGCTCGCACACAAAACCCCGATAGTGCGACAGCGCAATTTTTTATCAATCTGGTAGACAATGCATATCTTGATGCGGCTGGCAGCAAACCTGGCTATACCGTTTTCGGCCAGGTCGTAAAAGGCATGGATGTAGTTGAAAAAATCGCCCAGACCCGCACTGCACAGCGCGGCATGCACGGCGATGTTCCAGTGCAAGACGTACTGATCATCAGCGCCACACAACTGCCTTGATACACACGTAACATGGTGGCGCTGAGCATCAACATCAACAAGATTGCCCTGTTGCGCAATTCACGCAGTGGCAATTTTCCCGATCTGCTGCATTACGCCCGACAATGCATTGCTTATGGCGCAGACGGCATCACCGTGCATCCACGACCGGACCAACGCCACATTCGTGCCGACGATATTCCCGCACTGAAGTCCATGCTTGAAAAATTCCCGGCGGTAGAATTCAACATTGAAGGCAACCCTTTCACTACGCAATGCGGTTCGTATCCAGGCTTTATGGCACTCGTCGAACAATCGCGTCCGACGCAATGCACATTAGTACCCGACAGTGATGCACAGCTCACCTCTGACCATGGTTTTGACCTGAAACGCGATGCTGGACGCTTACGCCCTGTTGTTGCACAACTGCAAGCATGGGGGTGTCGCGTGAGCCTGTTTATGGATCCGGACTGCGAACAGATTTCACTGGCAAAATCGATTGGTGCTGATCGCATCGAACTGTATACAGGCCCCTATGCGGAAGCCTGCCTGCATGGGGATGTCGGCAGCATCAACACAGAACTCCAGAAACATGCCGTGGCCAGTTCGCACGCCANNCACGCCAGCGCATTAGGACTTGGAGTCAATGCCGGACACGACCTGAATCTCGACAACCTGCCAGCGCTGGTCAATGCCCTGCCCGACCTGTCGGAAGTGTCTATTGGTCATGCCCTCACAGTCGATGCGCTCTATCACGGCTTGGCACCTACAATTACTGCTTACAAAAAAACGCTTTCTTCCTGATGATAACTTCCGTCACTATTTTCTTTTCCCAACCAGCGAGTAAAAACTATGCAAATTGACCAAAACAGTGTTGTTTCCATTCACTACACCCTGACCAATGATGAAGGCACTGTTATTGACAGCTCAATCAATATTGATCCCTTGGTCTATCTGCAAGGTGCAGGCAATATTATTCCCGGCCTGGAAAATGCGCTGGTGGGAAAAAGCGCCGGAGATACGCTCACTGTACGTATCGCGCCGGAAGACGGTTATGGCGCCACAGTGCTGGAACTGATCCAGCAAGTGCCAATGGAAATGTTTCAGGGCGTTGAAACTGTCGAGCCAGGCATGACATTTCAGGCACAGGACCAATCCGGTTACATGCAGCGTGTGGAAGTGACCGCAGTCAACGGCAACATGGTGACGATTGATGCCAATCATCCGCTAGCAGGCCAACACCTGAACTTCGATGTGACTGTTGTTGAAGTACGTGCGGCCACCCAAGAAGAAATGGATCACGGCCATGTGCATGGCCACGGTGGTCACCATCATTGAGATGGCATTGCCCTATCACTGGAATGGCTTGACTGATCAGCGATAGACGCCACTCACAAATGGATTGGTCTGGCGCTCTTCACCAAAAGTGGAGAGCGGCCCATGACCTGGCACAAACGCTATGTCATCACCCAATGGAAAAAGTTTTTCACGGATAGAATGAATAAGCGTGTCAAAATCGCCACGCGGAAAATCTGTACGGCCGATGGATCCCTGAAACAATACATCGCCAACAAACGCCAGCCTCTCACCCGGATGAAAAAATACCACGTGGCCTGGCGTGTGCCCCGGCGTATGCAACACCTGCAAAGTGACATTGCCAAAAGTCACGGTATCGCCATCGTGTAACCAACGGTCTGGCTCAAACGCTTCAGTGGGTGGAAAACCTACAGCCCGGCATGTGGATGGCAACTGCTCAATCCAGAACCTGTCTTCCTCATGCGGCCCTATAACCTGCACACCATGACGATCAGCCAACACACGCGCTTGTGCGCAATGGTCCATGTGCCCATGCGTCAACAACACTACCGCGAGTTTGCCCCCCATCTCCTTGATCTGCGCTTCCAGTTGTTCGATATCGCCACCGGGGTCTACAGCCGCCACGGCGTGGGTTTCCTCACACAAGATCAGCGAACAGTTCTGCTGGTAAGCAGTAACAGGAACAATAGCAACCTTCATGGCGCACTCCACAGACAGCATCAACACACTGGCAGTATACTTGAAGCTCGTGACGGAGAAATGCATGCCAACCCCTCATGGTATCCCTGCCGGGAAATTGATTGCCCATCGTGGTTACCAGCGCCACTACCCCGAAAATTCCCCTTTGGCGATAGAAAAAGCCATTGAATGCGGCGCGCTGTTTTTTGAAATTGATGTGCAATTTTCTGCTGATGGCATTCCATTGCTATACCACGACGATCACCTGAAACGCATATCCGGCAAAAAGGGAAAACTGAACCAGTTTCATTTTGATGCATTAGCCACTCTGACCGCTGGAGAGCCAGGGCGATTCCACCAGCAGTTTTCTGATGTGAAGATTACGGCTCTGTCCGCGCTGGTCCGCATCTTGCAACAACACCCTGCTGTGCAAGTACTGGTAGAGCTGAAAGAAGAAGCTGTGCGCGAATACACTGCAGCGTTCTGTCTTGAACGCATTCGTGAAACACTGGCTCCTGTGATGGATCGCTGCATCCTGATCAGTTTTGATATAGACGCATTGCGCGTCGCACACTCGACAGGGTACACAAGACTGGGGCCGGTATTGCGCGACTGGACAATGCGACATAGCGTCGCAAAAGAACTGGATGCAGAGATGGTCATTTGCAATTACCAGAGAATACCCGCCAGGGATTCCCTGTTTATGCCGCATTGCGCTGTTGCCGTGTATGAAATCGACGCTATCCCATTGGCGCAATCACTACTGGATCGAGGCGCCTCATTCATTGAAACCTTTGCTATTGGCGAACTGTTGTGAATGCACAAAGCTTTTACGATGTGGTCATTGTCGGCGGCGGCATCCATGGCGCCGGGGTTGCGCAGGCGTGTGCCGCAGCCGGTTACCAGTGTTTGCTGTTGGAAAAAAATGATTGGGGATGGGCCACTTCAAGCCGATCAAGCAAGCTGCTGCACGGCGGTTTGCGTTACTTGCAGACAGGCCAGCTAAAACTCGTCCGTGAGTGCTTGCAAGAACGGGAGTTATTATTAAAAAACGCCCCCGATCTTGCGCATATCAACTGGTTTTACCTGCCACTCTACAGCGACTCGCACTACCCTCCATGGAAAATCTTTGCCGGCCTTTCGCTCTACCGCCTGTTTACCGGCTTTGCCAATCCGCATGGAAAGTTCAGGGTGCTTTCTCGTACAGAATGGAAAAATCTTGCCGGGCTTTGTACTGAAAACCTGCAAGCCGTATTTGCCTATCAGGATGCGCAGACGGACGACAGGCTATTAACGGAGGCAGTCAAGAATAGCGCCATCGATCTGGGTTGTGATGCATGGCAACCTGCCGAACTGTTGGCCGCTTCCAGAAACAGCACCGGCTGGTTGCTGGACATTCACCATGGCAGCGAGCTGAAAACAGTGAATTGCCAAATACTGGTCAATACAGCAGGGCCATGGGTAAATGATGTGATCCAGCGTTGTGGACGCAGCAGACAACTCCCGGTTGAGTTTGTGCAAGGTGCACACCTGATTCTCAAACAGCAAATCAGTCATGAATGTTTTTATCTGGAGGCCAAAGACCACCGTGCAGTGTTTGTTTTGCCGTGGTATGGGAAGACACTGGTGGGCACCACCGAAACCACTTTCAGCGGCAAGCCTGATAACACGCAACCTACAGAACAGGAAGTGCGCTATTTGCTGGATACAGTAGGGGAGCATTTTCCACAAGCCAATCTCGATATTGACGCACAATTTAGCGGGATTCGTGTCCTTCCTGCATCAAATGAACGCGCCTTCATGCGGAATCGTGATGTCCGGTTACTGGAAGATGAAGGACTTGTCAGTTTGTATGGTGGCAAGCTGACCGCTTATCGCGCCACCGCTGAAAAATTACTGGCTCTGGTGCAGGAAAAANNCAAAGCCGACACACGCAACCTGCGACTGCATCACCCCGTGGAAGACAAAAGATCCATTGCTGCCGACCATTGTCGGTAGCGTTGCCTCTGCGCCGGGTTTCCGCAGGGAATATATTCACGATAATCGGAGCCTGAAACCATTTCTGGCAACAATTGCATCGCTGCACCGCGCGCGCACGCTTCAACATCATCGCAGCGCAATACTATTTTTTCCGTAACATCTGCCAGACATTGACAAAAAATATCCAGTTTCGACAACCCGCCACTGAGAACAATCTTTCCACAACCTTGCACTCGATTCAGGCAATCCAGGTTACGTTGCAACGCAAAGACAATTGCCTCAAGCACAGCCACTGCCTCAAGTCCTGTGGATGACGGTTTCGAGAAGACAGGTTCAGCAGCGGGCAACCAGTCCGGTGAGCCGGTAGCCGTCACTCGATTGATAAAGTACGGCACGGAATCCGGATCACGATCTGCTTGCGCTATAGCAGCAAGCCAGTCACCCGTTGAAAAAGTCAGCCCGATACGCTGCCAGAACCAGTCCAATGCGCTTGCTGCTGCATTCACCGTTCCTTCGGCAACCACAATATTATTAGCCGGGTCTTCCGCTATTAACAGGGGCGCACACAACATGGCATTTGGAACAGATGCTGCCGGCATTTTTTGCTGAATAAATGCACCGGTCCCCGCATTGATAAAAACAGCATCCTCACTAAATAGAATGCCATGTGATACTGCAAAAAAACTCTGGTCGCCACCCAGCAATCGAAGCGGAACATTGCAATTTCCTACACGTAAATCACCGTAGTCAGCCAGTGTTGGCATGATCACTGGCAAAACAGCTGACGGAATACCAAACAAATCCAGCAATGCTGGCGACCATGTCATTGCCGATATTTCTGTCAACATTGTGCGTGACGCTATCACAGCATCAACCACGGGCTCGACCGGATGTGTCAGCTGCTGCTGAAGGAAACTGGCCAGCGGCGCGATACACAAGACATGATTATCCGCAGCAATTTTCACAGCCGGGAGGTTATCCAGCAGCCAGCGTATTTTGCTGGCACCGTAATGCGCATTGGGATACAGCCCGGTTTTATCACGGATAACATCGCGCTTGCCCACCAGACTATTTTCCAGCCACGCGCTGTTACGGGTGTCTTGCCAACTGAGTACCGGGGAAAGTGGTTGAAGCGATAGCCTGTTCCAGGCCACTAGACTGGAGCGTTGCACGATCAACCCGGCGGCACTCAGGTGCTGGCAGCGCACGCCGAGTTGGTTAGCCACTTGCGCCAATACAGCGTGCAGTGACGCCACAATGTCAGCAGCATCCTGTTCTATCCAGCTCGGCTGTCTGGTAACAGTGTTGATGGCCTGACTGGCCTGTGCCACCAGCGCGCCCGTTCCATCAAACACCAGCGCACGCGTGCTATGCCCGCCCTGGTCAAGAATCAGCACCAATGGCGACATATCAGGGCGTGGCTGGCGGCGCCTGCTCAACCTTCAGACCGTAACGCTCTGCTATCGGAGACATGCGCTCTGCCAACGCTTTGCGGGAGAAAGTGATCTGCGAATTGTGGGGCGCAAAACCCAGCACCACATAATCGCCTTCAGGTTTATTCAACTGCTCCCTCACCTGCTTGAGGTTAGAGACAGGAACATTGTTGACTGTTTTTATCACACCAAAACGTGATTGCTCATAACCCAGATTGATTTCATCTGGCAACACACTCACCACCATCAATACACGATCAGTTTCTGCACTGCCTGTACGACGGTATTCATAGCGCTGCAGATCAACGGATGGCGGCACAAATTTCCAGCCGCGCATCATGTCTTCATTGACTTCAACAACAACCAACCCGCCAATCACTTCATAATCTGGCACCAGATTGGATTGGTGTCCGGGTACAATCCGTGAATCCTTTAACGTGTACGTCAAGGGATAATTCAGGTCAATTTTTTTTCCTTCACGAATAATCGTCAATGGCAAAAACTCGCCAACCTGGCGGCGCGCAATCAGGATATTGCTGTCAATCCTGTCTGCCGTTGCAAAACGCACCGTATTGTCATTGCCGACCAGCTGGCCATCCATAGCGATTACTACGTCACCAACTTTCAGCAATCCCTTCTCTTCTTCAAAACCCGACAAACTGACAATCAGCACACCGCCGTCTTTTTCATCCAGACCATAGCGCTGACGCAATTGCGGGTTTTCAGTGGGCTGGGTAACAAATGCAATCTCAGGCACACCATTGACCTTGCCATCCTCAATATCTTTCAGGAATGACTCAATGACTGGCGGCGGAATGATGTAGCCAACATTGTCGGCCCGCTCGAGACCCTGGAAGTTGAGACCTGCCAAACGGCCATTCACAATAGCTGGCCCGCCACTGGCACCCGGATTGATCGCTGCATCAATCTGGCAAACAAGATTGGGATAACCGGAAAACGCGTAATAATCGTAATCAATGCGCGACACAATACCGCGTGTAATGGCCAGTTGTGTACCGCCGACAGGAAACCCGTAAGTGGTTACCTCATCACCCAACAACGGCAACGCACCCAATTCCAACACTTCGGTATCACGGAAGAAATCCGGATCATTAACCGTGATGATGGCAAGATCCCGCTCATCAGAAATAAACGCTACCTTGGCCTGGTATTTCTTGTCGGATCCGACTTTGCGAACCTGCAACTGCAGGCTGTTATCAATGACATGCGCGTTGGTGAGTATCCGGTTGCCCGCAATAACGACACCCGTTCCATAACCGGAATTGATATTGCCGTTCTGCCACGGGTACTGGAAATTGACTTCCCGGCTCTGGTTAAAAACCTGTACCACCGAATGCCGCACATCGGCCCGGGCAGTACTGACGACGAACACACAGACTAGCAGCCCTAACCAACGCATAAACATTCCCTCAATTGGACAAAGACTGCATCACTGTTATACAGCGGCCAGTTCTACCGCTTCGTTTACATCCACCGACACAAGCCTTGAAGTGCCCGGCTCGTGCATCGTCACACCCATGAGCTGATTGGCAGCTTCCATCGTAACTTTATTGTGTGTGATAAAGATAAATTGCACCTTCTCACTCATCTCTACCACCATTTTCGAATAGCGCCCGACGTTTGCATCATCCAGCGGCGCATCCACCTCGTCGAGAATACAGAAAGGCGCTGGATTCAGACGGAAAATCGAGAACACCAGTGCGATGGCAGTCATGGCTTTTTCACCACCAGACAGCAAATGGATTGTGCTGTTGCGCTTGCCGGGAGGACGCGCCATGATCGACACACCGGTATCCAGCAAATCCTCGCCCGTCAATTCCAGGTAAGCATGGCCGCCGCCAAATACTTTCGGGAATAATTCCTGGAAGCCACTGTTGATGCTGTCAAACGTTTCCTTGAAGCGTGTGCGCGTTTCACGGTCAATCTTGCGGATGGCATTTTCCAGCGTCTGCAGAGCTTCCTGCAGGTCATCATTCTGCGCATCAAGATAGGTCTTGCGCTCAGATTGTGATTTGTATTCATCAATAGCAGCCAGGTTAAGCGGCCCCAGACGCGCAATCCGGACAGACACCTGTTCCAGGTCTGCTACCCAACGGTCTTCGCTGATATCTTCCGGCAATTCCTGTAACAACTTCTCGCGGTCGAATTCTGTTTCATCCAGCTGTTCATCGAGTGTTTTACGGCGAATCTGTGCTTCCTGTGCGGCAATGCGTTCATGTTCCAGACGTGAACGCGCACCCTGGGTATTCCGGTCAGCAACCGACCTGCGCTGTTCAACATCACGCAAATCGTGCTCGACTTCATCACGGACGATGCGTGCGTTTTTCAATTCCTCTTCTACCTGCAGGCGCTGCTGCAATTTCTCTTCCAGCTGCAAGCGCAATTCATCCAGCGGATCATCGCTGTGCTCAAGGCTCTCACGCAATTGTGCGCGCCGCTCATTCAATGTCTCCACTTGTTGGCGCAAGCGTTCGATAGATTGCGTCATCGCATCCACTTGTGTGCGCAGTGACTGCTCGCGCATCGCCAGCTCATGTGCACGGTTGCGCTGGTGCTGTGTTTTCTGGCGCGCATCATCCAGCGCCTGACGGTTGCGGTCACGCACATTCAGCAAATTTTCACGCTGCTGGGTGTCGCGCTCCATGCCCTCAATGGCTTCTTCCAGAATGGCACGCGCTTCAGCTTGCCCTTCTTTTTCCAGGGACAGCTGCTCATGAATTTCACTGACTTCCTGCACGAGCGCATCCCTTCGCGCCAACATCTGCTCCACGCGCGCTTCACGCGCTGACAGCTGTGCACGCATTTCACTGTGCTGGCGTGTCAGCTCTGCCAGTTCACGGCGAGTTGACTCTTGTGTTGCTTCCTGTTCCGCCAGTTGTCCGCGAGAAACCTGTAGCTTCTCGTCGAGACCTGTCACAAGTTTTTCTGTTTCTGACAGCTGCCTGGCCAATTGCTCCAGTTCAAGTTTGCGCGCCAGTACGCCGCTGTTTACATCCGCATCTCGTGCCACACGCAACCAGTTAGCGCCCAGCCAGATACCTTCACGCGTGATAACCGATTCACCCGCCGCCAATTGCGACCGCATAGCCAATGCAGCGTCCAGGGAATCCGCACAATGCACACCTGCCAGCAGGGTTTTGGCCTCGTCTGCACCTGTGACCTGTTCGGCCAGTGCGTTTGCTTTTGTTGATGACTGTGCAGGATTGGCTGGCGCGATCAATGCAAGCGTGCCTTTTCGCAACGCACTGGCATTATGTGCCAGAGCATCTATGCGATCGACACACACCGCTTGCAAGTAACTTCCCAGCACCGTTTCAACCGCAGTTTCCCAACCGCCATTGACGCGCAATTTTTCTGCAAGACGTTTATGGCTGCCCAATTGCTGCTGGGCAAGCCATTCATTGATTNNTCTGCATTCTGGTTACCGAGCGCGGCCTGTTGCAATGCTTGCAGCGATGCTTCACGTCCAGTCAGCGCCTGCAATTGCAAGCGGGACTCATCGAGTGACTGCACCAGTTGCGCATTGCCATCACGCAGCTTGCTGATACTTTCCATCACACTGTCATGCTGCGATTGCTTGTCTTCGTGCCGCGCATCCAGTTCAGCCAATTGCTCACGCAGCAAGAGGATTTCCTGCTCTTCTGGGCCGTCGATCAGGTTGTTTTTTTCTTGCTCGAGGCGCTCAATCCGCTCATTCATCCGTGCGAGTGATTTTTCAAAATGCAACAACCGTGATTGTTGTACTTCAACCTGCTGACGCGGTGCATTGGCCGATTGGTTAAAATCATCCCACTCTTGTTGCCAACGCTGCATGGCCTGTTCGGCCTGCGCCAACCTTTCGGATAATTCCAGTTCTGATTCGCGGCCCATTTCCAGCTCAGGCAACAATTCATCCAGTTCGCCACGCCACAAACTGGCTTTTTCTTCATCTTGCGCCAGCAGGCGCACAGATTCTGTGATGCCGCTGTCTGTTTGCGCCAGATCATCACGCAAACTGCGCGCACGCTCCTGGTTGAACTGGATAGTTTGTTCGATACGCGCGACGTCAGAACCACTCGCGTAATAACGCGCCTGCACTTCATTAAGACGATCAGTCTGGTCAGTAAAATCGGCGCGGAGTTTTTCGATACGCGTATCAATCGATACCTGTTCCGTGACCAGCGCCTCTACCTGCACTTCCAGCTCACGAATCAACTGGTCGCGCTGACCCACTTCACCATCCNNCCGCAGCGGCAGCCTGACGCTGCAAATGGGATAACTGGCGCTCCAGTTCGTCACGGATATCTGTCAGGCGCTCAAGGTTTTCGCGCGTGCGCTTCATCCTGCTTTCCGTATCCTTGCGGCGCTCCTTGTATTTGGAAATACCGGCAGCCTCTTCAATGAATACACGCAAGTCTTCAGGCTTTGCTTCAATCAGCCGTGAAATCATGCCCTGTTCAATGATGGAATAACTGCGTGGGCCAAGGCCTGTGCCAAGAAAGATGTCGGTGATATCGCGTCGACGGCACTTGGTACCATTCAGGAAGTACAGTGACTGGCCGTCGCGTGTCACCAGGCGGCGAATCGAGATCTNNTGTGGTCTGAATTATCAAAGATCAGCTCAACACTGGCCTGGCCCGCCGGCTTCCGGTTATTGGATCCATTGAAGATAACGTCGGTCATCGCCTCGCCACGCAAGTTCTTGGCAGAGGATTCCCCCATTACCCAACGCACCGCATCGATAATATTCGACTTGCCGCAGCCGTTTGGCCCCACGATGGCCGTGAGGTTGCTGGGAAAGGTAGCTGTGGTCGGGTCAACAAAGGATTTGAACCCGGCCAACTTGACGTGTTTAAGCCGCATAGCGATGAAAACCTTTTAATCCAGTTCCTTAGAAAATCCTGCTAACTTGTTGATATAAAAAGACAGTTTTTGCAGGTTTGGCAAACAAGCCACTTAATGTTATTACTGAGCAATCGCGCATTCTACACGCTGGAAACAGCGGCGGCCATGCCCTCATATTGCTTGCCCCAGACACCTGTCATCCCTATATCATATTGATACGATCCGTATCGAAATATAGGATCATGCCACCAATACCCGGAGGTTTTGCACCATGCCAGACAAGCTGCCCGCTGCGAGCTACGCACTCGCTGACTACATGCTGCAACCAGACAATAAAGACCTGCGTGGCATCCCCGGCGATATGGGATTGCCGCTCATTGGCCACAACATCGGCTTCATCAAAGACACATACGCACTGGCAGACCGCCATT
>DDBK01000055.1 GCA_002333095.1 Cellvibrionales bacterium UBA2034 | reverse complement strand
GCAGCGGGTCTCACCACTGTTGAAGAAGTCATGCGTGTTGCGCCGGCACTGGACAGATTTAGTTGATGAGTTACGCAATACAGCCGTTTCCTGAAGCGGCAGAAAATGATTTTTTGCGTTTGCAAAAGACTTTCCTGGATGCAGCTAGCGCTGAACATAAAGCATGGTTTTCAGAAAAGCAGGACGATCCAGGTTTTATGTCAGATCTGGGTCGCGTATGGCTTGGCAGCCAGTTTGTCTTTGAGTGGTGTTGCCGGCAACCGCAGTGGCTGGGCGCGTTGTTTGAGCGGTCAGAAAGCAATAGTTTATTAGTAGACTGTCAGCCATCGTATGAAAAACTGTTTTCAGATCTCGGCGCTTTGTTGTCTGGTGTCGATGATGAAAGCGGATTGCTGCGAATATTGCGTTTGTTCCGCCAGCAGCAAATGTTGGGTATCGTATGGCGCGATATCACCCGCCGTGCTGCAACAATGGAAACAACGGCAGCATTGACAGCGCTGGCAGACGTTTGCGTGCAGCATGCAGTCAATTTTCTGTATCCGCGTCTCTGTGTCGAGTTCGGCACTCCTTGTAGCGAATCTGGCGTTCCCCAGTCATTTCTTGTGCTGGGCATGGGAAAGCTGGGTGCATTTGAGTTGAACCTGTCATCAGATATTGACCTGATATTTGCATACGACGAAAGCGGCGATACTGTTTTTCCTGATGGCGCAGTAAAATCGCGAAGCATTCTAAACAGGAATTTCTTTACCCGGCTGGGACAAAAACTGATAACGGCTATCGACAAGCACACTGCTGAAGGTTTTGTGTTTCGTGTCGACATGCGTCTTCGTCCCTATGGGGACAGCGGCGCGCTGGTGCTGGATTATGATGCAATGGAGCAGTACTACCAGCAACAAGGCCGTGATTGGGAACGATGTGCCATGATCAAGGCTCGCCTCATTTGTGGTGATGCAAAGCAGGCCGCACCCATGATGGATATGCTGCGTCGCTTTACATTCCGGCGTTACCTGGATTTTTCTGCGATTGATGCATTGCGCGACTTGAAACGCCAGATCGAGCGTGAAATGGCCAAGCGCGGCATGAATGACAATATCAAGCTCGGTTGGGGCGGCATCAGGGAAATCGAGTTTATTGTCCAGTCGTTCCAGCTGGTTCACGGCGGTCGTGATCGTGATTTGCAACCGGCACCCGTGATGCCTATGTTATTGCAGCTTGAACAGAAGGGATTTATGGCTGGTGAGGATGTCGCCTGCCTCAGGCAGGCCTACTTTTTCTTGCGTGATGTAGAGCATCTTCTACAGGCGTGGCGTGATGAGCAGACGCAATTGCTGCCGCGTGACGAGATACAAAAGCAGCGCCTTGCGTGGTTGCTGGGATTTTCAGGCTGGGATGAATTTCATGCGAGATTGCAGCTGCACCGTGAAAATGTGCAGCGTATTTTCTCGTCTGTGATTGCGCCACCTGTCGAGGAAAAAACTGCCGTGCAAGATGGCCGGTGGCAGTCATTGTGGGAAGGCGCGGGCGAACAGGATTCGGAAATTGCTGAATTGCAGGGCGCTGGTTTCCAGAGCGCAGAGGCGTTGCAATTATTATTGCATGACTGGCGTGCAGACAAAGCCCTTCTTGCGCTGCCGACAGAAAGCCGGGAGCGGCTAAATCGCTTTATGCCCTTGTTGCTGAAAGAGTTGCACGGTTACGCGAGGCCGGACCAGGTATTTGCCCGCGTATTGCCATTGTTACGTGCCGTGCTGCGTCGTTCTGCGTATCTGGTTTTGCTCATTGAAAATCCGCAGGCGTTCAAACAATTGCTATTGCTGGTAGATGCGAGCAGCTGGATAGCCGAGCAACTCGCAGCTGCCCCTGTTTTGCTGGATGAACTGATTGATCCGCGCAATTTGTACCGTGATGTCGCGCCTTCCCGTGATGAGCTGCAACATCTGTTGCGTCAGCAGATGCTGCGCATTCCGGAAGATGATCTGGAAGCGCAGATGGAAACATTGCGTCATTTTAAACGCGCACACAGCCTGCGCGCGGCAGCCTGCGAAGTGACGGGCCGTCTGCCCTTGATGAAAGTCAGCGACTACCTGACATTTATGGCAGAAGTGATACTGGCTTACGTTTTGCAAATGGCCTGGAAACCGCTGGTGCAAAAACATGGCATGCCGCAACGTGATAACGGCAGTATGTGTGATCCGGGTTTTATTATTGTGGGCTACGGAAAACTGGGAGGTCTGGAGCTTGGCCATGGATCAGATCTGGATCTGGTATTTATCCATGATGCAGGTGGCGGTGAAACAGCGGCAGACAAAGCAGCGGGTGAAACACCGGTTGAGAACAGCGTGTTTTTTTCTCGTCTGGGGCAGAGGATTATCCACATTCTCAGCACGCGGACGGTGAACGGCATTCTCTATGAAGTGGATATGCGGTTACGGCCATCCGGTAATTCCGGTTTGCTCGTGGCAACCCTGAACAGTTTTGAGCGCTACCAGGAAAAAGATGCCTGGACCTGGGAGCATCAGGCGCTGGTGCGTACACGTGTAGTGGCGGGTTGCCCGCAACTGGCAGAAAAATTTGCAGCAGTCCGCGCACAGGTGCTGGGGCGGCAACGCGATATAAACAAACTGGCACACGATGTAGTCGAGATGCGTGACAAGATGCGGCAGCAGCTCGACAAGAGTGATGCAACACATTTTGACCTGAAGCAGGGGGCTGGCGGTATCGTCGATCTGGAATTTCTGGTTCAATACGCGGTCTTGGCGTGGAGCCACCTGCATCCCGACTTGCTGACCTGGACAGACAATATCCGCATTCTTGAACGGCTGGATACCAGTGGTTTGTTGCCGGCTGGTGAGGCAGAGCAGCTCATGGAGGCGTATCGCGTATTGCGTGGGCGCGGCCATCGATGTGTTTTGCTCGGGCTTCCAACGCATTTGCCGGTGGAGGAATTGCTCCCGGAACGCAGGCTGATCCAGCGGGTGTGGCAACAAACGTTTGGCACGGCACAGGCATACATTTCTTAATCAACGGAGACATACATCATGAGCATGGCGGATCGCGACGGGCTGATCTGGTTTGACGGCAAAATGGTTCCCTGGCGCGATGCCAAGGTGCACGTCCTCACACACACCCTGCACTATGGCATGGGCGTGTTTGAAGGTGTGCGCGCCTATGAAACCGAGAAAAACGGCACATGTATTTTCCGTCTGAAGGAACACACCAACCGTTTGTTCGATTCAGCCAAGATCATGAACATGGTGATTCCTTTTTCGAAAGAAGAAATCAACGAAGCGCAGCGTGCTGCTGTGCGCGACAATAATTTGCCCTCTGCCTATCTGCGCCCCATGGTTTTTTATGGATCCGAGGCAATGGGTCTTCGTGCAAAGGGTTTGACAGTGCACGTCATTGTTGCAGCCTGGTCGTGGGGAGCCTATATGGGTGATGAGGCGCTGCAAAGTGGCATAAAAGTGCGCACCAGTTCTTATACGCGGCATCACGTCAATATTTCCATGACGCGCGCCAAAGCCAATGGGCATTACATCAATTCCATGCTGGCGTTGAATGAAGCCTTGTCTGGCGGTGCTGAAGAAGCGTTGCTGCTGGATCCGGAAGGTTATGTGGCTGAAGGTTCAGGCGAGAATATCTTTCTGGTAAAAGATGGCGTTATCTACACGCCCGAGTTGACAGCCTGCCTGAACGGGATTACCCGCAATACCATTTTCCATCTGGCCAAGGAAATCGGTTGCCCTGTTGTGGAAAAACGCATCACCCGGGATGAAGTGTATATCGCGGACGAAGCATTCTTTACAGGCACAGCTGCGGAAGTGACACCCATTCGCGAACTGGATGGACGCAGCATTGGTGCTGGCAAGCGCGGTCCGGTGACTGAAAAATTACAGAGCATGTATTTTGATCAGGTGAAGGGTCGTCGCTCGCAGTTTCCTGAGTGGCTGACGCCGGTGAGTTGAGCGCCACTGGCGCGGAGAAATCTTCGCATGTCTGATACGCGCGCCATTCTTGTCATCGGTCCGGCCTGGGTTGGGGACATGGTGATGGCGCAAGTGTTGTTTCGTTTATTGAAGCAACAACAACCTGATGCAAGTATTGATGTGCTTGCCCCGGCGTGGAGCGCGCCGTTGCTCGCCCGCATGCCGGAAGTGCGTGCAAGTTTCGATTTGCCATTGAAGCACGGTGAGTTCGGGTTTGCTGCGCGAAAAAAAATCGGGCACTCATTGCGTGGAAAATACCAGCAAGCCATTTTGCTGCCGAATTCATGGAAGTCAGCCCTTGTTCCATTTTTTGCAGATATCCCGCTACGTACGGGCTGGCGCGGGGAAATGCGTTTTGGTCTGTTGAACGATATTCGCACGCTGGATAAAGAAAAGTATCCGCTGATGATCGAGCGGTTTTCTGCGCTGGCTTACCCCCAAAATACAGTGCTGCCCGCGCAGTTGCCGCGTCCCCACCTTGCCATCAAAGCTGATGAGCTGGCTGCAGCGTTACAAAAATACCAACTCAGTGTTGATGCGCATATTCTTGCACTTTGCCCCGGGGCGGAATTCGGCCCTGCCAAGCGCTGGCCTGAGCGCCATTACGCTGCTGTGGCGAGTCAGCGTATTGAAGATGGTGAACAGGTTTGGATTTTTGGATCGGCAAAAGATGTCCCTGTTGCAGAAGCGATCCGGCAGCTGTTGCCCGAATCGCAGCGCAGGCATTGCCATGTGCTGGCAGGAAAAACCAGCCTGGCAGAAGCCATCGACTTGTTATCCTGTGCAAACGCAGTGGTCACCAATGATTCGGGATTGATGCACATTGCAGCAGCATTAAATCGCCCGCTGGTGGCCGTCTATGGCTCATCATCGCCACAATTTACACCGCCGCTGGCTGATGCCGTTGAAGTGGTGCGCCTTGGCCTGGATTGCAGCCCGTGTTTCAAACGGGAGTGTCCGCTTGGTCATCTCAATTGCCTGAATGAATTGTTGCCGTCACGCGTGCTGGATGCTTTATCAAATCTGCCTCAAGTACTGAAGGTTGGTGTATGAAGCGGGTTCTTGTGATCAAGACATCATCCATGGGCGATGTAATCCATGCCTTGCCAGCCATCAGTGATGCATGCGTTGCTTTTCCAGATATACAATTTGATTGGGTGGTTGAGGAAGCTTTCGCTGAAATTCCTGCATGGCATGCGGGCGTCGACAAGGTTATTCCGGTAGCTATCAGGCGCTGGCGGAAGAATATTCTCAAATTTATTGGCAGTGATGAGTGGCACATATTCCGGACAAGCATCACCAGGCAGCAATATGATTTTGTTATTGANNTATCACAAAAACAGTGCCCGCGAACCTCTGGCGAGTATTGCTTACCAGAGAAAAGTTACTGTAGCGAAAGACCAGCATGCGGTTGAGCGGATACGGGAGCTGTTTGCCAAAACACTTGGCTATGACAAGCCTCAATCTGCACCGGACTATGGCGTAGATCGTCTGCGGTTTGGGGCACAAGCAGAACCGCCTTATGTGTTGTTCCTGCACGGCACTACACGTGCAGATAAACACTGGCCGGATGAATATTGGCAGACATTGTGTCGACTGCTATGTGATGCTGGTATGAATGTCAGGCTGCCCTGGTGGACGGATGCTGAGCACAGGCGTGCGCGCATGATTGCTGAAACACACCCGCGCGCTGAAGTGCTGCCAAGAACCCATCTGGCCGGTATGGCCGCGACGATAGCCTGCGCACAAGCGGTGGTGGCGGTTGATACAGGGCTGGGGCACCTGGCGGCTGCATTGGCAGTGCCGACGTTGTCATTGTATGGGCCAACGTCTCCCCGATTGATTGGGGCGTATGGCCCAAACCAGTTCCATCTTTGCGCGCAGGATTTTACGCGCAGCAGTGCGCCATCCGTCAAGCCGGAAATATTTGCATCACTAACGCCCGCTGTTGTGTTTTCTCGTGTGCGAGACATGCTGGGTCAACTGGATGCAACCAAAAAATGAATATTGCATTCGCGCTGTATAAATATTTTCCTTATGGCGGTTTGCAGCGTGACATGCTTCGTATTGCGCAAGCATGTACTTCACTGGGCGCCGCGATTACGGTTTATTGTTCCGAGTGGCAGGGAGAGCAGCCAGACAATATCTGCATAGAAATACTGCCTGTCAGCCGCAACAGCAACCACAGCCGGAACCGTCAATTTTATGACGTGCTGCAAACCCGTTTAGCAATCAAAACTTATGATCTGGTAGTCGGGTTTAACAAGATGCCAGGTCTCGATATCTATTACGCAGCAGACACTTGCTTCAAGGCCAAGCTGATGCAGGAGCGTCTTCCTTTCTTGCGGCACCTTCCCCGTTACAGGCAGTATTTGTGCGATGAAGAAGCTGTATTTGGTGGCGACAGCCATACAGCGGTATTGGCGATTTCTGCACGTAGCGTAGAAGAATATGAAAAATATTATCCGGGCAGCAAGCAGCGCTGCACGGTATTGCCTCCGGGTATTAACCCGGACAGGCGAGCTGGCGCCGATGCGCAGGATATCCGTCTCAGGTTTCGGCAAGCCTGGCTGCCCGCAAATGATGAGANNGATCGCGCTATCCGTGCGCTGGCTGCATTGCCGGGCGATATAAGGGAAAAAACGAAAATGGTGGTGATCGGGCAAGACAAGCCCGATGCATTTATCCGTCTGGCGCGCAAGCTGGGCGTAGAAAGCCGGCTGCAATTTCTAGCAGGTCGTGATGATATTCCTGACTTCTTGCAAGGCGCCGATGTGCTGATTCATCCCGCCTACCGTGAAAATACCGGCACCGTGTTGCTGGAAGCGGCTGTCGCGGGTCTGCCTGTGCTGACAACCGCGGTATGTGGGTACAGTAATTATATCCGTGAGTATGACTGCGGCATGGTAGTGAATGAGCCGTACGAACAACGGAATCTCGACAATGCGCTGGCTGCTGCCTTGCGCGATGATGCACAGCGCGCTATCTGGCGAAGTAATGGACTGGCGATGGCAGAAACAGCAGACATCTATTCACTGTTCAGGCGTGCGGCAGAAATCATTGTGGCCGCAGCAAAGCATAGACAGCCATGAAAATTTTTATGAGCAAACAATGGCAGTTGTTATGGCAAGGAAAAGATCCGTTTGCAGAAGCGCAAGCGTTACAAGGCAAGATTTTCCGTAGCAAGGAAGGGCGGCGTACATTGCGCTTTGAGAACGAAGGGCGTGGGTACTTTTTAAAATTGCACGAAGGTATAGGTTGGGGCGAAATATTCAAGAATATTTTCCAGTTGCGCTTGCCAGTGCTGGGTGCTGCCAATGAATACCTTGCATGTCTGCGGCTGAAAGAGTTGGGCGTTGATACAATGATCCCGGTTGCATTTGGTGAGCGAGGTATTAATCCGGCACGTAGGCTGTCTTTTCTGGTAACAGAAGANNCGAGAGAAGCGTGCCATTATTCGCAAGCTGGCATATATCAGCAAAACACTGCATGAAAATGGTATCAATCATCGGGATTATTATTTATGCCATTTTTTGCGCAGCGATGATGGCAAGCCATATCAGTACACAGATCCTTTATACCTGATTGATTTGCACAGGGTGCAGATGAGAAAAGCCACACCCCGGCGCTGGTTGGTCAAGGATCTGGCTGGATTGTTTTATTCTGCATTTGACTTGCCCCTGACGCGCCGTGACCTGCTATGTTTCATATTGGCGTACAGGAGAAATTGGTTGCGCAATGATGCCTGCGAGTTGCGTTCTGTCATAGAGCGCGCTATTGCACTCTACCGTAAGGATTTTGGTAGAAATCCGCCGGCTATTATTTCTGATATTCTTTCACTGGATCATCACACATGAATCACCAGATGCATTTTCCTGACGACTATATCCATTATGAAGATTATGTGGTGGGTGAAGTGATCCATATTGCCAAACGCTATGATGTCACAGAAGAAGAAATTATCAGTGTGGCAATGAAATGGGATCCGCAACCTTTCCATGTCGATCCTGTTGCAGCCAGGGATTCGATTTTTGGCGGATTGGTCGCGTCTTCTGCACATGCTTTCCCAATGTTTGTTTATCTTGGGCAACAAGGGAAAAGTGTTGCAGCGATCAGCGCGCTGGGGTTTGATAAATTGCGTTTCTCAACGCCCATTCGTCCTGGTGATGTGCTGCGATACGAATACTGTTGTCTGGAGAAGCGTGTATCGAGCAGTCGTCCCTATGCCGGTATAGTGCGCTGTGAAGGCAGACTGATTAACCAGCATGATGAAGTGGTTTTTTCGGGCGAAGTGGCATCGCTGGTTCAGCGGCGTCACCCTGACTGATCCAGCTGATTGAGCATGAGACTCGACAAGTTCATTTGCCACAGCACAGGATTATCGCGCCAGGCTACACAGCGTGCAGTGCGTGCAGGTGCTGTGTTGGTGAATGGTGTGCTTGTAAAAAAAGCAGACCATAAAGTGATGGCATCTGATGTGGTGAAGCTGGATGGCGAAACAATAGTGTTGCCTGGGTTTCGCTACATTATGTTGAATAAACCATCAGGCTATATCTGCGCCAATCGCGATGGCGAGCACCCGGTTGTCCTTGATCTTCTCCGCGAAGACAGCGTTGGGGATTTACAGATTGCTGGTAGGCTTGATCTGGATACAACGGGTCTTGTACTGATCACGAATGACGGCGACTGGAATCACCGGGTAACGGCGCCTTCGCGCTTGTGCTGCAAGACATATTGCGTGACATTGAGTGAGCCACTCTTGTCGGTCGCGGCCGAGCAGCTGCGGGCTGGCGTGTTATTGACGGGCGAAAAAAAACTGACGCAGCCAGCCACGCTGTCTTTTATAGATAATGATCTTGCACAGGTGCGGCTGTCTATTCATGAAGGAAAATACCATCAGGTGAAACGGATGTTTGCAGCTGTTGGCAATCATGTTGCAGCGCTACATCGTGAAAGCATTGGTGATATAACACTGGATCCTGCGCTCTTGCCAGGTCAGTACCGCGCGCTTACCGAGCGTGAAATTGCGAGTATCCGTTAATGTCATTTGATCCTGCTTTTACTGTGCTGTTGCCATTCCTGCAGCAGCAAGATGGAAAGTCTGTCTGGATTGCTGATGAAAATGCACTGGAGGTTGTCGGCTTGCTTCCCGCATGTGACAACATGGATATTGTCAGTAATCGCCTTGATGTTGTGGCGGCTGCAAGTGCTTCGGGGCATAGCGCCATATTTTCTGATTTTGATTTCTCAGGGTATGCGCCAGGTAGCGTGCAACGCATTATTTACCGCATCTCAAAAGAGAAACCGGTTGTCCATCATGTATTGAATCATGCATACCAGCTGCTTGTGCCTGGTGGAGAATTATGGATTGCCGGGCTAAAAACAGATGGCACAAAAACCTATATCGAAAAGTGCAAGTCAGTGTTTGGTAATGGCAGTATCGAAAAATCGGGCGCGGCTTATCTCGGCCACTTCCGGAAAAGCAATGATGTATTGCATACGGCCTTGCTTGATGATCAGGATTACGCCAGTTTGCGTTTGGTTCAAACCACTGCGCTGGATTTTTATAGTAAGCCCGGGGTTTTTGGCTGGAACAGGATTGACCAGGGCAGTGCATTTCTTCTGGATGCCTTGCCGGATTGCCTGAAAAGTTTTCCTTTGCCGCCACAATCCCTGCTGGATCTTGGTTGTGGTTATGGTTATTTGACGTTAATGACACGGGATTTGCCGTTCTCCCGCAGAGTGGCAACCGATAACAATGCTGCAGCGTTGCTGGCCATGCGATGCAATGCTGATCATTATGGTATCAATGTCGATATCATGCCTGCGGATGCGGGCGATGCGCTGGATGGATTGTTTGATCTTGTCTTGTGCAACCCGCCGTTCCA
>DDBK01000122.1:3511-27505 GCA_002333095.1 Cellvibrionales bacterium UBA2034 | reverse complement strand
AGATTTTTGATACCTGGGGTGGGGCATTAAGCCATTCGGCTTATCGGGAGTTTTCTCTTGCGTATATGACTAGAATCGTTGGTCAGCTTCAGAAAGAACGGGATGGCCGTCATGTGCCTGTTATCCTGTTTACCAAGGGAGGAGGTCAGTGGCTGGAAGTGATGGCTGATAGTGGTTGTGATGCGTTGGGACTGGACTGGACGACTGATATGGGTCTTGCGCGCCAGCAAGTAGGCCAGAGGGTTGCCCTTCAGGGCAATATGGATCCTTCAGTACTACATGCCGGTGCAGATGCTATCAGGGCTGAAGTCAGGAGGATTGTTGATTGTTTTGGCCCACATTCAGGCCATGTATTCAATCTGGGGCATGGCATTACACCAGAGGTTTCTCCAGAGCATGCCCGTGTATTTATTGAATCTGTCCATGAGTTCACGAATCGACAATAATAGGCTGTCCGGGGCTTGTCTTTGCTGGCGGTTCTCTAGGCACTGAAGTTAAAAAACGGTACATTGATGCAGTGGGCAGTCATAAGTGGCTGCGGATCTATTTAAGGGAGTCCGTTGTGGCGGGTATCAAACAGGTAAAAGTCGATGTCAATGACTTGATTGTTGGCATGTACATATCCGGGTTGGATAGGCCGTGGTCGCAGACGCCATTTCCGCTGCAGGGGTTTTTCATCAGGCAGCCTGATGAAATTGACCAGCTCCGGTTGTATTGCAAGTATGTACATATCGATGTACAGCGCGGAAAGCAGCCGGTTGCTGTCAAACATGCCACGCTCGAAAAAAAGGGTGAGCCAGGTGCTGATGGACGGCAGCGGCAGCAAATTTCTGCGGCACCCTTGAAATTAAGGCACAACTTTTATAGTGATCCTGTTCCACTGAGAAAAGAGAATGTTGCAGCGGAAAAGCTGCATGGAGACATCATTTCAAACGTCAGTGAATTGATGACAGGTGTTGAGCACGGCGGCGCAGTTGAAATCAAGAAAACCACCCAGCTGGCCAGTCAGGTGGTTGATTCCGTTGTGCGGAATCCGGATGCATTCTCCTGGCTTTCCCGTATACGCGACAAGGACGAATTCACTTACGGGCATATAGTTCGTTCAGCTGTATGGGCCGGTGTTTTTGGCCGCCATATCGGCCTGGATAAAAAAGATATGAACATGCTGGTTTCAGCCGTTCTCCTGAAAGATATTGGCAAAGTAAAATTGCCAGAGTCCCTTTTGCGCCTTGAGGATTCCGAGCGTTCAGCTGAGCAACAAGCTGAATACCGCAAATTTGTGGAATATAGTGTCGAAACCTTGCGCGCAACGCCTGGCGTGCCTGCAGATGTTGTGCATATTGTGCGCAATCACTGCGAGCGTTTTGATGGGTCTGGATATCCCTTGGGGCTGATTGGAGACAAAATTCCATTTCTTGCCAAAGTGGCGGCAATCGTGACTGTGTACGATGCTGTAACTAATCCCCGTAACAGTAAATACCCACTCGCTCCATCAAAAGCTATGGCCAAGCTGTATGACATGCGCAATATCGAATTTCAGGAGGAGCTGGTTGTTCAGTTCATACAAGCGCTTGGTATTTATCCAACCGGCACCTTGATTGAACTGAATACAGGTGAGGTAGCTGTTGTGGTTGAGCAGACATTTGCGCGTAGACTCAAGCCAAAAGTGGCTGTTGTTGTTGATAAGGACAAGACAAAACTGAAAGAGCCGAGAATACTGGATTTGTTTGAAGATTTTTCTGAAAAATTACGCAAAGCAGAAAAACGTGGACAGCCTACCAGTTCAATCAAGGCCGTAGAGATCGTCAAGGATCTCGAGCCAGGTAGTTACGACATAGATATAGCTGAAGTACGTGACAGCTACCTTAAGGATACGTGGAACTGGCGTACTATGCTCAGTGGAATTACCGGGCGCTGAGTGTAGCACGTGTAATTATTTTTATAGTTGTAGGGTTCGCGTCACTCTTCAGAAAAAACAAAGTCCATTTTTTCACTGGGCGCTTGTACATAATTTCCCTGAATGTAATGCGCGCCTGATTGCCACAATGTGGCAAGCAAAGAAGCGTTTTCTACCAGCGGCACGATCGAGCTTTTTCTTGCTTCGTTCAGTTTTTGTATCAATTCTTTCAGGGTGTCAGGTTTTTCGTTTTTCTGCTGGATATCTGCTGCAAACGAGCCGTCAATCTTGACCATATAGACATCGAGATGAGCCAAGGTCTTGAAAGGGTCAAGTGAACACCCAAACTGCTTGATGCTGCAGCGTACATTCATTTTTTCCATTGCTTCACAAAAAGCTTTTGCGTTTGTGAGATAGCTGGCGGCATCTGATTCGGAAAATTGCAGGATGATTGATTTGGCTGGAATATCAGCTGTTTTTAATGCTATTGCCAGCCATCCTGCAAAGCTTTCATCTCGCAAGGTGGGGGGGGTGATATTAATAAGCAGGCAGGTGTCTTCGTGTCCTGCACTGCAATGCGCGGCAAGCATTTTTGCAGAATTGAGCAGCGCCCAGCGGTCAATTTTCTTCCCGAGTTCTTCGTTGCGACCAATCACGCGGAACATCTCATCGGTATCAATGACTTTCCCGCTTTCATCTGGAGTCATGGCCAACAAGACTTCGTAATGTTCAGTAGTATCTCCCTGCAGGCTGATAAATGGCTGGAATTTCAGTTTGAAGCCATCTTTTTTCAGGGAGTTTTCAATAATTTCGGTAATGAGACTGTCATCGCTAGCGGAGGCATCGGTCAATTTTGCAGTGTAATAACGTGCATCATTGCCCGTACCGTTTTTGCCTGCTGCACGAACTTCCTCGCAAGCAGTATGGGCGCGATCCAGAATCTGGTCAGGGCTTGTAATTTTTTCTGTTATTGGACAAATCCCGATACTTGCGGTTAATTGCACTGTCTTGCTTGCTGCCTGGCAAATATGCGATGAAATTTTCTTGCACAAATCCTGTGCAATTTTTGTTTGCTGTTCTTCATCGGTGCCGTTGGCGAGTAGTGCAAACTCGTCGTCTGATATTTTTCCAAGAATGCCATTGCTGCCAATAGTTTCACGTAGATATTTTGCGATATCAACCATAGCTGCATCGCGTCCAGACGCGCCCAGTGATGATCGCATCTCTTCATAAAGGTCGATGCTGATGATGTGCAAAGAGCTGAATTTGTCTTTTTCTGATGCATCGCGTATGGCTTGCCCAAATGCATTGGTCATATATACGCGATTGTAGATCCCGGTCAGTGGATCCAGGGAGCTGGCGCGCTTGATTTCTGCCGCTACTTCGGCGCTATCCATTTCCGCTTTGGCGGCTACCAATAATTGCACACACGGGTCATTTTCAAACAGTGCATGGGTAACGGCTATATCAATGCCGAACTCCGATCCATTGCTGCGAGTGCCTGTCAAACTAAGCTCTTGCTCCCCGGATTCGCTTAGCTTGAATGCTTTCATAAAACTCTTGTATTTGTCCTGATCCCCTTTCGCAATAAGATCAATAACAGGTATAGACAAAATGTCATCGGTTTCTTTGTAGGCAAAGCGTTCCGCAAAACTCTGGTTTGCGTAGAGAAACATACCGTCTTCAACGTAAGCAATTGCATCCCGTGAGCTGTCAAGTAATTGCTGGCACCGTCTTTCTGATTCCTTCAGTTTGCGGTCAGCTGCACGACGTTCACGACGCTCCTGTAAATTGCCCAGTTCCCGCGTCATGGTCATCAATAGATGCTGGTCATCGTCGAGGATAACCACATCGCGGGCGCCCGCCTTGAGGCCATCAATCAGAACCATATTGAATTCATCAGGATCGGTTTCGGTGAGAAAAATAACCGGGATATCCTTGTCCAGTTTCTTGATTGCACGTAGCGCTGATTTAGGGTCACACGACTTGGCAGTATCAACAGCCAGTAATAAATCCCATGCCTGGTCCCCCAGAAGTTTTTCCAGGCCTTCAATGCTGGGGACATGCTGCGGACGGGTATTGCGGCCGGAGTTGCGCAGCATGCTGAGAAGACGCTCAACTTCGTTGGCATCATCATTAATGATCAGGAGGCGTATGGTTTCAGGTTGGCTCATGGGTGCAAGTGTATCCGGATATCCGAGCGGTCACGTGGCGGGTTGAAATGATAGCGGACTTGCCCTGCAAAGGAAAAGGCAGTAATCAGTCAAACCAGCCAGGATTTGGAGTGATGGCCAGCTTCCTCGCGCACCAGACGCGGAACCAGAAAGCCTGGAAGAAGCGCCTGCAATTCGTGATGGATCTGTATGCCCCGGCCGTCCTGCACGGCAAAGTGGTGGCTGCCACGAACGCGATCCAGTGCGTGCAGGTAGTAAGGCAGGGCGCCTGCGGCAAACAGCCTTTCGCTCAAGGATGCCAGTGTTGGCGCGTGGTCATTAATACCAGCTAGCAGAACGGACTGGTTAAGCACCGTAATGCCAGCTTTACAGAGCTGCTTTATAGCGTTGCTGACAGCCAGATCAATTTCATTGGGGTGGTTGCAATGCAGCACCATGATGGTTTGCAGGCGGTTGCCTGTCAGCCACGCCAGACACTCTTTTGTGATGCGTTGGGGAATCACAACAGGTAATCGGCTATGAATACGCAAGCGCCTTATATGCGGTATTGCGGCAATTTGTTCCATCAGCCAGCCCAGCTGGCGATCAGGCAGGGAGAGAGGATCGCCACCTGACAGAATCACTTCATTGAGTTCCTGGTGTGTACGGACATAATCCAGCGCCTGTTGCCAGTCCAGACGGCTGTTTCGATTGTCGTCGTAGGGAAATTCACGCCGGAAACAATAGCGGCAATGCACCGCACACAGGCTGGTGGTGATGAGTAGCACCCGTGAAGCATATTTATGCACCAGCCCAGGCACAGGATTATGTGCTTGCTCGTCCAGGGGGTCGCTGATAAAGCCGGCGTGTTCTTGCAACTCCATAGCCTGAGGGAGCACCTGCAGTAGCAGTGGGTCGCTGGCATTGCCCATTTCAATGCGTGCCAGATAAGGTTCCGGGACACGCAACGGGAACAGTTGGCAGGCAGCAGTAATAGCTTCCTGGTCAGACAGTGGTAGCGCCAGCCGACGGCACAATTCCACGGGATCACTCACGGCATGTTGCAGGATGGACTGCCAGCCGGGTTCAGTCTGCCGTTGATCCTGACAAGCACTCGTGGAAACAGGTATCATTGCGCCTCTTTTTTTGGCCGGGCTTTTTGGCCGATTTGTTGACGACAGCGAGGGTGTATGGCCAGCTATTCTACCAGTGAATTCAAGAGCGGACTCAAAGTGATGCTGGACGGGGATCCGTGCAATATCCTGGAGAACGAGAACGTCAAACCGGGTAAAGGCCAGGCCTTCAGTCGCACCAGACTGAAAAACCTGAAAACTGGCCGTGTGCTGGAAAAAACATTTAAATCAAATGACACGTTGGAAGCCGCTGATGTGGCAGATCGTGATATGCAGTATTTGTACAACGATGGTGAGTACTGGCATTTTATGGAGCCAGATACATTCGATCAGTACCAGGCAGACAAGAATGCAGTTGGCGATGCTGCTTTATGGATGAAGGAAGAAGACATTTGTATGGTCACGCTTTATAACGGTGCGCCGCTGGCGGTAACGCCGCCTAACCATGTGGTGATGGAAGTCATGGAAACTGATCCGGGCCTGCGCGGTGATACAGCCACTGGTGGCACCAAGCCTGCTAAGCTGGCAACTGGTGCAGTGGTCAAGGTGCCCTTATTCATGAATGTGGGTGACATCATCAAAATTGATACCCGCACAGGTGAATATCTTGGCCGTGCCAAGGAATAGTCTGCATATAGCGAGAAAAACCGGCTTTGGCCGGTTTTTTTGTTTTGAGTGATGATAAATGAATGACTGGAAACCATCCGCTGATATCGGAATGCTGCAAAAACGTGCAGCATTTTTAGCGAGTATCCGTACATTTTTTGCAGCGCGTGAAGTGATGGAAGTGGATGTGCCTGTATTGGCGCAGGCAACGGTTACCGATCCCCATATAGAAAGTTTTTTAGTCTATGCCCAAGCCCCGTTGTCACAATATTATCTGATGACATCGCCAGAATTTTATATGAAGCGGCTTCTAGCTGCGGGTTGTGGTCCAATTTACTATCTCGGCAAGGCATTTCGTGCTGAAGATGCTGGTTCGCGACATAGCTCCGAATTTACAATATTGGAATGGTATCGTCCGCAGTGGAACTTGGTGTGCCTGATGGATGAAGTGTCGGCATTGGTTGCTGCATATATTCCCGGGGAAGTTCGTTCTACAACGTACAGGCAGGCGTTTCTTGATTGCGCTGGTATTGATCCATACAGTGCCAGCCTTGCTGAATTAAAATTGTTGGCACATGAAAAACTGTCGCCGGCATTTGATAGCGAAGAGCGCGCCATTTGGCTGGATCTCCTGTTTTCCCATCTGGTAGAGCCAAATTTGCAGGGAAAAGTGTTTGTGGAACAGTTTCCTGCAGCGCAAGCTGCATTGGCGCAAACATTCATGGATGAATATGGCAATGTAGTTGCCGCCCGTTTCGAGCTGTATATCAACGGTGTGGAAATTGCTAACGGTTATCAGGAAGAGCTGGATGCCGGGGTGCTTAGAGCGCGTTTTCTGACTAATAGTGAGATGCGGAAATCACGGGAGCAGGCTGTGCCTGCAATCGATGAAAAATTTCTGGCGGCAATGGATGCCGGTATGCCTCCGTGCGCCGGCGTCGCATTAGGGGTTGATCGCTTGTTGATGGTGGCCAGTGGTGAAAAAAATATTGCTGCCGTGATGCCGTTTATCCATTAGGCGCGCCGGAATAATCCCAGCGTTTTTACCATCGGTAATTCCTCAAACAAGCCGGATGCCTTGGCAAGTTTCCAGATGTCGTAGGGTGCCTGACCGCCTTCAGCTGGGTTAGGGAAAATATCGTGGATGGCCAGAATGCCGCCCGGACGAATATGTGCAACCCAACTGCGGTAATCATTCAGTGCGGCTTCCCATGAGTGCCCGCCATCGATAAACACCATGCCCAGTGGCGTAGCCCAGTGTCTCGCGGCTACAGTTGATGGGGCAACAATCGGTACAACGTGGTTTTCGAGATCGGCTGCGCGCATTGCCTTGCGAAATTCGCGGAAGCTGTCCATGAGTCCTGCACCACTGTCGTATAAATCCGGATCGTGGTACTCCTCGCCAAGCTGGTGTTCTTCCGATCCCCTGTGATGGTCCACAGCATACACAATGCCGTTGGCGTGTTTGGCTGCTACACCTAGGTACACAGTAGATTTTCCACAGTAGCTGCCCACTTCCAGACAGGGACCTAACGCTGCAGTCGCCAGACAGTGCTGTTGAAGGGCTACGCCTTCCTCTGGGTCGAGAAAGCCCTTGATGGTATTGATGTCGATGGGAAGTTGCATGCAGGTATCCGGGTTAAATGGGGGACGGGTAAATTACCGGTATTATATCGGTCTGGTTGTCGGCATGGGTCTTATTGGAGATAAACTGTTTTTACCTTGAGCAATCCATTGGGTCTCATTACCATGTGCATCTTTCCGAAGCCGGTTCTATAAGGGGTATAGCGCGATGATTACGGGCAGCATAGTAGCCCTGGTGACGCCGATGCATGAGGACGGCAGCCTGGACTGGGAAGCGTTAGCTTCGCTGATTGAATGGCATATCGAGCAGGGAACCCATGCAATTGTTGCTGTGGGGACCACAGGTGAGTCTGCCACGCTCAATTTTGAAGAGCACGTTGCTGTGGTGCGCAGTGTTGTTAATCAGGTACGTGGCCGCGTTCCTGTGATTGCTGGCACGGGCGCAAACTCCACTTCAGAAGCCATAGAACTTACCCGCGCAGCCATGGAAGCGAAGGCGGATGCTTGCTTATTGGTCACACCCTATTACAACAAACCAACGCAGGAAGGGCTCTATCTGCACCATAAAGCTATTGCCGAAGCGGTGGCTATTCCACAAATGCTTTATAACGTACCGGGACGTACAGCGTGTGATATGTTGCCTGAAACGGCACTGCGTCTTGCTCAAATTCCCAATATATTTGGCATCAAGGAAGCCACGGGAAATCTTGATCGTGCCCGCGCTATTATCGCCGATGCCCCGGAAGGTTTTTTTGTTTACTCCGGTGATGATGAAACCGCAGTGGAGTTGGTTTTGATGGGTGGCAAGGGTGATATTTCGGTTACTGCCAATGTTGCCCCCAAACTTGTGGCAAAAATGAATGCGCTGGCGTTGGAAGGGAAGGCAGCTGAAGCGCGAGCTATCAATGAAAAATTATTGCCCGTGCATGCCGCGATGTTTGTTGAAGCCAATCCGATACCAGTGAAATGGGCATTGGAACAAATGGGCAAGATCGGGCGCGGAACCCGTTTGCCATTGACGCCATTATCGGCGAGCCATCATGACAGTGTGCGGGTTGCACTGACTACAGCAGGTTTATTGTGATGAATTATTCAGGTTTGGCGATGCTACGAATGGCTTGTAGCGGCATCATCGGTGTATTGGCGTTGGTGTTGTCAGGATGTGGCTCACTGTTTGGTCCGGATGGCTATTTTCGTGATCGCGGTGATGATTATCTAAAGGCTGAAACCACAACGCCGATAAAGCTGCCGGAAGGCAGTGAAGGTCAAAGGATCGGGCAGTTATTTGCTATTCCAACAATTGAGGATGCCAATGCGCCGCTGCCTGACAGGTTTACTGTGCCGCGTCCTGCCAGTTCAGACAGGGTAACTGAGCAGCGTAATGAAATAAAAATCCAGAAGTTGGGTGAGCGCAGATGGATAGACATCAACAATCCACCAGGAGAAGTATGGCCGGGTGTTCGCAGTTTTCTGGCAGAGCGGGGCATGGGGCTTGCTGACCAGGATCCTGTCGCAGGCACACTGGATACCGTGTGGCTCTCCCTGAAGGATTCTGGTGCCGGTGATGTTTCAGGAAAAGATCGTTACCGGATACAGCTGGAGCCGGGTTTACGTACAAATTCAACAGAAATTCATGTGTTGCAAATGACAGCGTCCGATGTGACTGATGCGAACAGGCGTATGCCCTGGCCTTCGCAATCTGTTAATCCAGATCGTGAAACCTGGATGATCAAGGAGTTGGCCGCGTTCCTTGCAAAAGACAGTGCACCACAAGCATCAATGCTCGCTCAATCCATTGGCAGCAATGAGCGCAGGGTTGAAATGGTAGAGCAGCCCGAGCCAGCACTTTCCATGCGCATTGACTACGCCCGTGCCTGGGCATCGGTGGGAGGTTCCCTGAACCGTGATGGATTCCACGTTGATAATGCCAATCGGGAATTGGGGCAGTGGCAAGTGACATTCTCTTCAGTAGTTGCAGCCGAAGATGATGATGAAGGTGAAGTGAAACCAGGTGTTTTTTCACGCATTGCGAAAATTTTTGATTTTGATGAACAGCAAAAAGGTGAATCTGGTAGCCAATACCGCGTTCTCTTGCAGCAGCATACAGATGAATTGGTGCGTGTGATGGTGCGGGATAATAATGGCCTGCAACTGCCACAACAGGATGCGGACAGGTTATTGCGGCGAATACGAGCTAACTTGCTCTGAGGTTTTTTCATGCTGATGCGTTTTGCCTCCATCGGCAGTGGTAGTCGTGGCAATGGCACGCTGGTACAGGCGGGCAATACACTGTTGATGGTGGATTGTGGTTTTGCACTGAAAGAAACGGAACAACGTTTGCTGAGACTTGGCATTGAACCCGGTCAATTGCGGGCGGTGCTGGTCACTCACGAGCATGGCGATCATTGTAATGGCGTTCGGGTTTTAGCGAATCGTTATGGATTGCCTGTTTACATGACAGCAGGCACAGCAAGGGCCCGTCAGCTATTGGATGTGGAGAAAGTTGTTACTATCGATAGCCATAATGCATTCACTATTGAAGACATTGATATCCAGCCTGTTGCTGTTCCGCATGATGCTGCAGAACCAGTGCAATATGTATTTAACTGGGCAGGTAGGCGACTAGGTGTTTTGACAGATATTGGAGCTATTACACCCTTTGTGAGAGAGCATTACAGCAGTTGTGATGCTTTGCTGCTGGAGAGTAACCACTGTGTGGATATGTTGGCACGCAGCGCCTATCCACCGTCATTGAAGTTGCGCGTTGGTGGTCGTTTCGGTCATCTGAGTAATGCTCAGGCTGCTGGTTTGCTCGATGAAATTGAAACGGAGCGACTCCAGCATCTGGTCATTGCCCATCTAAGTGAAAAAAACAACACGCTGGAGCGTGTGCAAGCAAGTCTGGCAGAAACGTTGCAGAATATTGGCAATGTACTTTATGCCTGTCAGGAAGAAGGTTTTGATTGGTTAACCATTAGCTGAACAGTTGAGAGATGTGAGCATGTCAACAGTAAATCTGAATGTAGAAAAGCAGGAAGAATTGTATAAAGGAAAGGCGAAAACGGTATACGCCACTAATGATGCGGAACGCTTGATCCTGTTTTTTCGTAATGACACATCAGCGTTTGATGGCAAAAAGCTGGCGCAGCTGGATCGCAAAGGCATGGTGAACAACAAGTTTAATGCGTTCATTATGCAGAAGTTGCAGGCAGCTGGTATCCCTACTCACTTCGAAGGTCTTTTGAATGACCAGGAATGCGTGGTCAAGAAATTGAAAATGTTGCCGGTTGAATGTGTTGTACGGAATATGGCGGCAGGAAGCATGTGCCGTCGACTGGGTATTACGGAAGGAAAAGAACTTGATCCGCCAACATTTGAGTTTTTTCTTAAGGATGATTCGTTGGGTGATCCGATGATCAATGAATCCCATATTGAAACATTTGGCTGGGCGACCAAACAGCAGGTTGAACAGATGAAGGTGATGACACTCAAGGTTAACCAGATCCTGAAGGATATATTTCTGGCAGGTAACATGCTGCTTGTAGATAGCAAACTGGAGTTCGGGTTGTTCAATGGAGACTTGGTACTGGGGGATGAATTCAGCCCTGATGGTTGCCGGCTGTGGGATAAAGAGACCCGTGAGAAACTGGACAAAGACCGCTTTCGCCAGGATCTGGGTGACGTGGTGGAAGCCTACGAGCAAGTGGCTCGTCGTATCGGCGTACCTCTCTAACCACATGTAAGTTGGCGTTGTCTGATTATGTTGTCCACATAGCGCCCCCTTTTAAAGAGACACTTGTAAAGCTCCCTGCAACTCATTGATTTCTGAGCGATATTATCCTATCTATATGAATTATAAAGGATTTTGATTTGTGGTTTTTTTGACCACAGCGGGATCTACGCTTGAATAGCAAGGGTTGTCCGGTGATTTTCTATTTTAATTGACAGACTTATCAACAGGTTTTGTGCATAACCTTGTCCTGTGTGCCTACGATACCGTTTTGAAGTGTTAACGGTTTGGCAAATCAATAAAATTCGCCTCCTCCAGTCAGGCCCTTTGGTTATAATCGACCGGAATTCAATGTGTAAGCGGCAAGTGCAATGGACATCAAGGGCACACAGCTCGGGGCAGGGAAGTCGTCAGTGCTATGCTATGACATCAGTCAGACGGTTTGCATTGGTGATCCACAGGATGTGCATAATGCAGTTCGTGCTGCTTTTGTGTCTGTTTTTACAAATGCCGAATTTGATGTTATCTCCACAGCTTTCACGGACGTGGCAAGAATGTATCGTGGAGAATGCCCCGACTATCATGCCTGTGATACCGATTATCACGATCTGAGGCACATTCTGGATGTTACTCTGGCTGTTGCCCGACTATTGATCGGTTATGAACGTGTACACGCCGGCACCCGTGATGTGCTGGGTGTTGATCGCGTACAAATGGGAATTATTGCTGCCCTTTACCACGACATCGGATATTTGCGTCACGTAAAAGATACACGCCATAAGCATGGTGCGGAGTACACCAAAACCCATGTTACACGTGGCGTTCGTTATCTGGCCCACTACCTTCCCCTGATTGGCAAAGCTGCTTGGGTGCCGCGTATGCGGGTGCTGCTGCACTATACGGGTTATGAAAAAGTGGTGCGCATGAAAAATACCCATGATCATATGCTTGGTTGCTTGTTAGGCACGGGGGATTTGATTGCGCAGATGTCTGATCGTTCTTATCTGGAGCGCTGTCGCGACAGTTTGTATATGGAATTCAAGATAGGCAACGTACCTGCACCAAAAAATGAGACGGGCCAACCGTTTGAATCACCCGCTGCGCTGCTGGACCAGACCCCTGATTTTATGCGAATGACAGTTGATGGCAGGCTCAACAAGCTGTTTGGTGCAGTATATCGCTATGCAGAGCAGTTCTTTGATGGCGAAAACCTCTACATGATCGGTTTGGAAAAGAACTGCGCCTTTTTACAAAAGCTGTTGGAAGAAAAAAATCTTCATCGGTTGCGCCGCCGCGTACTTTGAACCAAGTGCCATATTGGTTGTCGAATCCCCTGCCAAGCAAGATTTCTCAGGAGAAACATCATGTTACGTAAAATATTTTCAGGCGTCCTTATTGTGGGTTTGATGGGATGTCAGACTACTGACCCGTATACGGGTGAAAGTAAAACCAGCAATACAGCAAAGGGGGCAGGAATTGGCGCATTGGCTGGAGCGGTGCTGGGTGCTGCTGTTAATCATGATAATCGCGGTAAAGGCGCCTTGATTGGAGCGGCAGTAGGAGGCGCAGCAGGTGGTGGATATGGGCACTATCAGGACAAGCAGGAAGAAAAACTGCGACAAGAGCTGGCTGGTTCAGGTGTGGATGTGCAGCGTAACGGCGATAACATCAAGTTAGTCATGCCTGGCAATGTGACTTTTCGCACGGGCAGCGCAGAAATTCAGGCGGATTTTTACGATACGCTTAACTCAGTAGCTGGTTCATTAAAGGAGTTTTCAGCTAGCAATATAAGAATTACCGGGCATACCGACTCAACTGGTGATGCAATGAAAAACCAGATCCTGAGCGAGCAACGTGCTAGCAGTGTAGCCCGATATCTACAGAGTCAGGGCGTTTCATCTGCGCGCTTGCAGACCAGCGGATTAGGCGCGCGTAATCCAGTAGAAAGCAACAACACAGAAATGGGTAGGCAGGCCAACCGTAGAGTAGAACTCGACGTTATACCTGTGAATAGTCAACCTGCGAGCAATCAGCAGTATTAAATAGAACTATGGTGCGATACTGTTGTGTGGCCATTCAGATGGATTCCTGAGATTTATTGAGCCATGCAACAGACCCTTGTCCGGAATATTGCAGAAGGAAGTTGCTGTTAAGTATAAACGCAAGTTCCCCATTGCCAAGTGCCGTAGCGCCACATATAGCTGGAATGGATCTAAAATCAGCGTGTAATTCACGCACAAATACATCTTCTCTTCCATTAATTCCATCTACCACAATGCCGATACATTGTGATTCATTTCCCATAATGATGACAATTTCATCTTGTTCAATTTTTATAGAGGGAAAGCGAAGTGTTGCGTTAGAATTTCCAGCTAATACGCCTTTCTTTTTTATCAAATCATGCAGATAAAACAACGGAATTATTTTGTCTCTATGAATAAAAGAGGACTGTCCCAAGATGCTGCAAAGTGAATCAGGGGATAGGGATGCTATTTCAATGACACTGCGTTGCGGAATAGCATAAAGATGTTCTTTTACCCTTGCCATGATGACACTTTGAATGGCTGCAGAAAGCGGCAGTGTCATGGAAAAGCGAGTGCCATGCCCGGGATTTGTGTGAACGTCTATATCGCCGCCAATGTGGTTGATCCGTGTAATTACCACATCCATACCAACTCCACGTCCGGATGTTTCAGTAATTACATCGGCAGTTGAAAATCCGGGTAAAAATATAAGTTTGCAAGTCTCTTGTTCTGTAAGCTTGTCTGATTCCTGAATAAAGCCTTTGCGGATGGCGCTTTCGCGGATTCTTTCCAGATTGATGCCCCTGCCGTCGTCGGCGATTTCCAGTATCAGTGTGCTGCCCTCTTGAAAAGCGGATAACGTCAGTGTTGCTTCCTCTGGTTTTCCAGCGGCCAGCCTGTCATTCGGGGCTTCAATTCCATGATCAATGCAGTTTCTAACTAAGTGAATAAGGGGCTCCATTAATACGTCTACCATGCCCTTATCAATCCTNNGGTATCCGGTTAAATACGGAAGAAACCTGGATAACCCGCAAATCCAGAATGCGATTCTGTATTTCACTAACAGATTTCTGCATTTTTGCGTTATTTGAAATTATTTTATTGAGCGAATGGAATAGGGTGTTAATGACAGAGTTCCAGGCGTCGATATCATCAGGGTTTAAATTCCCAACATTTTGGCTATTTAATAGCGATTTACCATAAGAAATAGCATGTTCAAAATCAGGATTGGATATTTCATGATCCACCATATTGTGGTTCATTATCATTTCGCCTGCTTGTGTTATCAGGTCATCAAGGGTGTAACTGTCAATCCTTAATGTAGAGTTCGTGGTTAACTGGCTAGCCTGTTCAGGATGTGGCGTTTCATTAATTGCTTTTGTTGAGGGCTTGACTTTTTTAGCTTGGGTTTCTTCGGTGCTATTCCGGTATGGAATTTCTCTACATCTAAATGAATTTCCTTCGATGTCTATAGCTTGCAAAGACTCTTCTATGGATTTTCCTTGCAATTCAAATGCGACAATAAAGCTTATGTAATTAGTAAATGGGTCGCCTGGGTTTCTGGTCTGGGAAAAAATAGAGCGGTTGTGAATGGTTTCCCCGTTCTTTGATATCCATTGAACAAGATTTTCCATAATTTGTGTATCGCAGTCTATGCTAATGTCTATTTCGCTAATGTTTATTCCTTTTCCAACTGCATTCTTGAGTATAGAAAGTGATTCTGGCATTAACAAATCAACTATTTCTTTTTTAATTTCAATAGATTTGCAAATTTTATCCCTGCTGTTTTCATTGCCTGAGGAATAAATTGCCTGTGAAATTCCAAAATTAAGATCAGACAGGCGAGTCTGAAATTCTGATTTAATAATTGATGTTTCGCCATCCTGTATTTTTTCGGCAATAGAAAAATCAACGGCCTGCCTTACGGCATAAAAAGCTGATCGACGATCTGGAATGTCTCCCCTTCGTATGCTGCGAATAGTTTGCAAGACATACTTGAAAAAATTTAATAATTCACTGTATCCGAACAGGCTGGCGCTTATGCTAAGAGTCGATAATAAGTTTTCACAAGTCTCTATGTTTGTTATATCGTCAGGATTTTCCTCAATAAGATCAAGTAGATAGTCAAGGCGACCGGATAGCTGGGCAAAATCTACAAACCGTGCATCAAGAAAAATTGCCCGCAAAGAAGAAGATCCACAGTCAACTTCATAGAGTTTTTCAAGTGTAATAATTCGATCAACAATTTCTGCTGCCACAGCAGATGCTCGGCTGTCATCCATAAGGTTTTTTAGACGGATGTACTTTTTCAGCAGGGAAGATATTGCTGAAAAACCTACGAGATTGCAGATGCTGACCAGCTTGTTAAGCGACCTTTTAATTTTTGTAAATTCAGTTGCAGGATCAAGGCCGATCAATAACTCTTGTCTACAGGCGGAGGCAAACTCATCAATTTCATCCTGGCTCAGGGTTAGCTCGACCTTTGTTGATCGCTTGTCCGTATTGTCTGCTTCACTTTTAAGGGAAGATGTGGCGCTGTGATCGATATGCGCTGCAGATAATGATTGCAGCATTTCTACCAAAGCTGGATTTTCCTGAGGAGCGTCACCCGTGTTCTTTGTGATTTGCAGCTGGGATTTGAGCCAGTCAATGCCATTCAGGAGGTAATTAATAGCGGGCCTGGTTAATGGCGTTCGTCCCTTTCTTACCAGATCAAGGTAATCTTCACTGGCGTGGGCAATTTTTTCCATGCTGTAAAAATCCATCATGGCGCAACTGCTCTTGATGGTATGGAAGTCCCTGAACAGCTGGTGGATGTCAGCGTTTGATTCTGCGTCGTTATCTGCCAGTATCAGCTCCAGGCTATCAAGCTGCTCTGATACTTCGGTAAAGAAGGCTTGCCACAGTTCGTTGTTGCCTATGCTGCTCACCGTCATGATCCTTCTTTCAGTTTTTTGAATTGCCCAGTATTTGCTGAATAAAGTCTGGCATAGCGAGATATGGCATTTGCCATTCTACAGCGCCAATTTCCATTGCAGCGCGGGGCATGCCATAAACGGCACTGGAAGCCTGGTCTTGCCCCATTGCAACGGCGCCAACACGTCGCATTTCCAGTAATCCTGCCGCGCCATCTTCACCCATGCCGGTGAGAATAATGCCCATGGACCGTGCGCCAACATGATTGGCGACGGACCTGAACAGAACATCTACGGATGGCTTGTGACGATTGACGGGTAGCTCATCACATATATTGACGGACAAATTACTGCCTAGCCCGGAAAGCTTCATGTGCATGCCGCCTGGCGCAATCAAGGCGCGCCCGTTATGTACGGTATCTCCGTCTTCTGCTTCCTTCACTTCAATTGCACACACGGTATTGAGTCGTTTGGCAAACAGTTCGGTGAAATGCTTTGGCATGTGCTGGACAATCAACACGCCTGGCATATCGGGGCTCATGCTCTTCAGGAGGTGTTCGACAATGGTGGTGCCTCCGGTTGAGCTGCCTATCGCGATGACTGAGATATTGCGATACCCACGGGGAACTGCTGGCTCTAAGGTGCGTGTGGGTTCTGTTTTACGTGTAGAAGATACTGATGTGTGGCGCGAGCCTACACAAGCAGCGGCCTTGACGGACTGTGTAATAGCTGCAGTAATTTCTTCTAGATAGGATTCAACACCTATGTTGGGTTTTGCAATGATATCAACAGCGCCTAATGCCAGTGCATCAATTGAGGCTTTTGCACCCGGCCCAACATGAGAAGAGCAGACAACAAAAGGTGTTGGCCGGTTGGTTTTAATGTACTTAAGGAATTCCAGGCCATGCATGCCAGGCATTTCCAGATCGGAAACAATAACGTCGGGCCATTGCTTGGCCATTTTTTTCAGGGCAATTTCAGCATTGGCAGCTACGCCCAAAACGCATATTTCAGGATCTTTTTCAAGAATCATTTTTAACACTGTGCGTACAGTGGCTGAATCGTCAACAAGAAAAACATTAATAGGCATTGGCAACCCTCATGTTTTCTGTTGCCCATTGCTCGGTTGGCGCAAGACGCATCAGTATCTCGCCGCTGTGCTTATCCGGGTAGGCGCGGTCAAAGAAAAGATCCAACTCTGGATGGATGCCATTTAATTCATACCACTCATGATCCTGTATTTCTATAATCTCATGTACTTCATCAATGGCTATATAAATAAAAGGTTGATCATCGAAAGATTTTTTTAAAAGCAGTTTATGGGTCGGGTGTGTAGTTTTTATTGTGTCTATACCAAGAGCTGAGCGCATATCAATGAACAAGATATTATCGTTTTCAACGCTCTTGTTGGTTTTATACTCGGATATTTCAAGAATATAGGAAATGTTTATGAGTAATTCATAAGTGCCACATCGAAACTTCAGGTGTTTGTTGTCCTTATTCAGCATAGGAGTTCACCTGTATCCTCTGGCTTTATTCGGGCTAACCTGAAAAGGTTTTCGCAGTCCAGGATAATAACTGCGTTACCGTTGCCCAGTAGAGATATACCGCTGACGCCAGGAATGTTGCGTATATCCTGATGGGTATCCCTCAGGAATAGCTCTTGGCGTCCCAACACATCATCTACTGCCAGAGCTATGCAGGAACTTTCGTTCTGCAATATCAGTAACATAATCATAGGTGAGGATAGCGTATTTATTTTTTTTGTTTTTATGTCTAGCAGATTACTCAGGCTGTATACAGGAAGCATGTTGCCGCGAAGGTCAATGGCGGGCTGATTCTGCCAGATTTTGAGGTTATTGTGAGGCAATTCAATGATTTCAATAAGGTGCCGGGTTGGAATTGCCAGAGTTTGTTCTGCAGCGGACACAATAAGTGCGCTTTGTATGGCTACTGTTACTGGCATGCGCATAACAAAGCGTGTGCCGGAGCCCGGCGTACTGAAAATATCTATTGCGCCGCCTATGCCGGACAATTGCTCGCGCACAATATCCAGCCCTGTTGTGCGATGGGTATTTTCAGAGTTAAAGCCGTGAGTAAACAAGAAGTTTAGCCAGTATCCCGGATCCTGATGCTCATCGTTTGCCTGGGCGAATCCTTTATGAATAGCTTTTTCTCGAATGCTGCGGTAGTCAATGCCTTGCCCATCATCCGATACTTCTATGCGCAGCAAGCTTCCTTGTTCGCTGGCTATAATACTGATCCGGCTTGTATCAGTCTTGCCTGCTGCTAAACGATCAGGGGTGGACTCAACGCCATGCATGATCGCGTTATGCAGTAGATGAATCAGTGGCTCAGAGATAATTTCAACCATGCCTTTGTCAATCGAAACCTCCCCGCCTTCAATGATTAACTGTACCTGCTTGCCAGCAGTATTGGCTTTCTGGCGGACTATACGCGGCAGACGATTGAAAATAGTTGATAAGGGGATAATCCGTAAATCCAGTACTGCTTGTTGTATGTTAGCAATGGAAGCCTGAATGCTGAGATCCGTTTGCAATAGTGTCTGGCGATAATCAGAAAAAACCATTAGCAGGTTTTCCATAATATCGCTGTTAACTTTTTCACCGCTTTGTAATTTCTGTAATTGTTGTCTGGCTTGTGCCAATAACGAAATAATTTGTTCTTCGTTAACTGTGGAAGACATTGCATTTTCTTTCAGTGCCAGCTGGCTAATATTAGTTACAAGGTTGTCTAGATTCTTGCTGCTTATTCGCAATGTTTCAACGGCGAGTGCCTCTTTCTCCTCAATAATTTTTTTTGAGGCTGACTCGTAATTTTTTTCTGTTTCTATATGTTGTGCCGGGGCCGCATTGTCATAGGAATCATCTTCCTGTGTTCTGAAAGGTGCGAGCCTTTCCAGTAGCGCTTCATTGGTTTGCTGCGGGTACTGGCCGGGGCTGGCCATGGCCAGCTGTTGTTTCATCCAGTCAATAGAATCCAGTAAGTGCTTGCGAATCTCCTGGTCAGGAATATGCCTGTTTTTTCGCAAGGCTTGCAGCACATCCTCGCATGCATGCGCCAGCTCCATCAGCACCCTGAAATCGACCATGGAAAAACTGCTTTTCAGTGTATGGAATTCACGAAAGAGCGCGTCAATATCAGCATGGTCATTGCTGGCAGAAATGATCATTGACTCAACAGCGTCAAGCTTCTCGCTAACCTCATCGAGAAATATTGGCCACAACTGCTCGAGCATGCTGCTCATAGAGGCGCTCTCATCTGCCTTGAGGCATTAAAGACATTTATGAATGGCGTCTAGCAGCTCAAGGCTCTTCTGCTCCTCGAAATCAATGCTTAGAACGCCAGAGGGCTTTGGAATAATATCAACTGCGCCGAGCTCAAGCACTTCGCGAGCTTCTTTGGAATCAATTCTGGCAACAGAAGAAATAATAATGACCTTGGCGCTGGTGACGAGTTTGGCTCTGCGCAAAAACTCAATGCCATCCATGTTCGGCATTTCAATATCTAACAAAATGATATCAGGGGAAAGTTCTGCTACTTTTTCCAGTGCAACAATGCCGTCAGGCGCTTCGCCTACCACTTCCAGAGAGTTATCTTTCTCGATAATATTTCGAATAATCCGTCTCATCAAGAAAGAGTCGTCAACAATAAGAACTCTCATGGTGTCGGCTCCGGTCTTGATTGAAGAATTACTCATGGTAGTCCTCGGCGATTATTGTTGATGTTCTATGGTTGATTCTTTTTGGTTCTGCAGTATCGAGAAATCAAGTAGCGGAACCAGATTGTCATCTATGTGCGCAATGCCGTTGATATAGTGCGAGTTCCCGGCTTGCATATGCTTGATATTTGATAAAGGTACATCGACTATGCCTTGCGCAAGATCCACGCAAATTGCCCATTCGTGTTGATTCTTGCTGACAATGACATACTCACCTTCTGCGGTCTGTCGTTTCAATGCCAGTGCTTTTTCAAGAGCGAGTACCGGGATAATGCTGCCATCCAGATCAATGGCTCCCTGTATGTGGTCATTGTAATCGCTGATTTTTTCCATCGGGAAAAACTGGGCTACTCTTTTGACGTTCTCCAGAGGGATGGCATAGGTTTTTTCACAGATACTGACCCGGAGGTATCGTTCTGTTTCTTCTACAGTAGAAACTAGGTCTTTGGGTTGGAAAGTTGCATGTTGGGACAAGATGTCGAGTATTTCATCGTGCACAATGCGTTTGGGGCTTAATAGTACTGTGGTTTTTTCTTGATAGATAAACAGCCCTGACAGATTGCTTTCTGTATCTACTATTGGTTCATAGCTTTCCAGTGGAAAATTTACAATGCCTTCAATGGCATTCACGAGCAATCCATACCGGAAGTTGTCCCGTTCGACAATTATGATCCAGTTATTTTTGGTGGCTGGCTGGGGTTGGTCAATCATTGCAAGCAAATTAATTACTGGTAGTGCATGCCCCCTTACGAGATGAAAGCCCTCCAGATAGTCCGGTGCGCCTGGAATCGGGGTGCAGGCTCCGGCCTCTACAATTTCCATAATGCCATTCAATTCAAATGCATAGCGATCTTCTCCGGAAAGGGTGACGAGACAGGCAATAGTCATGTCTTCTTCGCGGTCGTCACTATTATCTATTTTGCCCAGTATGCCTTCCCCGGTGTTTTTTGCTGCACCAGCCTGTACCAGTTGGCCGATACGTTGGTGATCAACGATAAGTGTTGTTATATGGTTTTTGGTATAAGTGCCGATGAAAAAATCTGCTTCTATGTTGTCTATTTCTGCATGAAAAGTTGTGTACTCATCGGTGATGAAAGGCAGTATCTTTCCTGAAGGGAGCGAAACCCTTCCGAGCACTTCATCTACTTTGAGTGCGCATAAGGAGCGCCCTGTATCAATGAGTATCAGTTCTTTGCCTTTGTGGTGCGCCTGGCCATGCAGGTGGGAGAAATTTACCTGTACGGCGATTTTGCCTTCTATGTTTACCAGTCCGTCAATGCACTCGGGTACGAATGGCAGTGGTGTTACTGTGTGCAGGCAGAGAATTTCCTGTACACAATCAGCGGGCACCGCAAAACAGCTTGTCCCGCTGGTAAAAGTCAGATAGTGGCTGGTGATCAGCTCAGGGCTTTTCATATATGACGCACCTGTTCTGGCGGTTTTCACGAAAAAGATCGGGCGCCACCATCGAATCTACCAAGCTTAACATCAGGCTGCCGCCAGATTGCAGTGACTGATGTAGTGAGCGGATAATGGACTTTTGTGATTCAATATCCATGTAAATCAGCACATTGCGACAGAAAACAACATCAATATCACGTTGCGGCGGCACTAGCGACATCAGGTTGAATAAGTCAAAACGGGTGTAGCGTGTTATTGACGGTTTGATGCGGTAAATTTTTCGATCCCTGGCGGGACTTGGGCCGGCTTCATCGAAGAAGCGCAGGTATTCCTGCGGGAACTGGCGAAATGATGAAAGCCCTTCCGATCGACTGCTGTAAAGGGCATCTTTTGCGATGCGCACAGCCTGCCGCGATATATCTGTGCCTAGCACTTCCAGCTTCCAGTCTGGTGGTAGTGTAATGTTGCCGGGCGTTGCCTCGATGCCAATGCCATGTTTCAACAAGGTATTGAGTGTCAGCATGGCCAGTGTATAAGCTTCTTCACCTGTAGCGCAGGCTGCAGACCAGAGTGTTATTTTTTTGGTGCCGCCTTGTTGTTTTTTTTTCTGGATCAAGGCGGGAATCACGATCTGTTCCATTGCATCAAGATGTGCACGCTCACGAAAAAAATAGGTTTCGTGATTGGTCAGATCTTCCACCAGAGCAATCAGTTCAGTTTTTGTGGCATCTCTTTCAACGGCGAGGATGAAATCATTCAGGTCGGCAGAATTCTGGAAGATGCGCTCCAGTTTGCGCTGGATTTGCGGGGAAGCGCGAAAGCCTGCAAATTGCTTCAGTAGTAACATCAGGCGCTCAACCAGTGGTCCTGCCTGAGGGCGGCTAGCGACGACCTGATTGCTGCGAAGTGTCATCACGGATCCTTTATTGCAGACATACCACGAGTGACGCTTTATGGCCGTTCCATATAAACGGAACCACGCCAATATCATAGTTTCTTGGGAAATGGATATATTCCGGCCGACCAGTAACGACAATCGGCACTGAGATCATGAAGCCTGGGCCCAATACTTTTCTGGCGTTGCCAGATACAGTGTTGGTGATTTCGCCAATCACATCATTAAACAGGCTTGGATCAATTTCAGGTTCGCCCATGGCCAACAATACCTGCCCGAGCATGTCGCGGGTTGCTGTCAGGTATATGCAGCCCTGTTTGTCTCCGCTAACCCCGATAATGCCGGTAAATTCGCTGGCCGGCGTATCATTGCTTTCGGTATGGTAGGCGGGAGCAACGTCCAGAGTGCCACCGATGTTGGTGGCAAAGTAGTATCGCAGGCTATCCACGAAAATCTGGAGTTCGGAATCCTTCATCGGTCTTGCTCTCCTGTCAGGACGCGTCACTCTGCGCTTCCTCAAGAAGCTCTTCCAGTGCCGTGTTGATCTGTTCATCATCAAAAGGCTTGGTCAGGAAGCCTTTTGCGCCGTTTTTCATGGCCTGTATGGTGGTAGCCTTGTCAGACAGGGAGGAAATGACCAGGATCAGTACATCAGGTTTGATCTCGACCAGATGCTTGACGCATTCAACACCATCCATTTCGGGCATAGTGAGATCCATGGTGACCAGCTCAGGCAGCTCCTGCCGGAAAATCTCGACTGCTTCCATGCCGTTACTGGCGGTAAGAAAATCGGTGACCTGCTCAAGGGTGATGGACCGCTGGATCTTTCTTTGCATGACAGTGGAGTCATCGACTATCAGCATTTTCATAGAGCTTCCTCAAAAGTTTCGGCAGAGTCAGGCATACTTTTCCAATATGTGAACATTGTCAATCTTTTTGAATGCCACAGGGCTTTGCTGTCTGCCGGGAGTGGAAAAAGACCTTGTAACGGGTTATGGTTCACGGCATTCATGAGGCTTGGTACATGGCAGAAGTGGCAATCAGCGACGTGCTAGGGAATCAGCTCCAGCAGGAGAAGCAGCTGGAGAAATTTTTCCGTACGGCGACCCCGCAATCCTTGAAAGCCCATCTGGCCAATATGCCCGCGGGCGTTTCAGAGCAGATGGTGCACCTTAATGCTGTGCTCAAGGTGTTGAGCGAGCTGGATGTGCAGCCTGTGCAGGTCTTTTCCTTGCTGGAAACCGTCCGCCCCGTTGTGTATGAAAAGTTCAATATGCTGACTTCGCGCTTCCTGGGAAGATCGGCGGTTTTCCCGCCACGCGTGCAGGAGTTGTTGGGGCAGGCTGTCGCACTACTGAGCCATTTGGCTGCTTCCTACGATAATGTTGTGGAAGAAACCCGGGCACAGGGGGACAAGCAGGCATTCATTCTGGGGGCGGCTATCCAGCGTGCAATGGCCGATAAGGCTTATTTACTGTATTGCTACCTGCAATTGTATTTGCCGGTACCGCAGCAGATCTGGCGTCAGTTCCACAAGCTTTACTCTATTGCGGCGGAAAACAAGCTGCTGATCCAGACAACGCCTGATGTGCTGGTTTTTCCCCGCAAACCACTGAATCTTCGCCAGATATACCTTTACGCCATGATGCTGGACCGCTCGGATACCCCGCATCTCAGCAGTGGGGATATCAAGACACTATCTGAAGCATTGAAAGACTGGGTACCGCATATCACGATTGCGGACAGCAAGTCTGACAAAGAAGAGAACCCTCTGGTGATCAACCTGGAGGCACCGGCCGGTGCTGTTTTTTACGCAGAACTGACCAATAAATACAGTAACAAGCTGATTTTCCTGCAGCTGGACAAATTTGTCACTTACCTGAAAGGCTTAAAAAAGTACTCTCTGCGCGTCAG
>DDBK01000122.1:0-3485 GCA_002333095.1 Cellvibrionales bacterium UBA2034 | reverse complement strand
TTGCCTGCGGTGCATTACTACCTCAGTGGTTTTCGTGATCCAGACACATTGATAGGCAAGGCAGTATTCAGCGACAAGGATCCAGCCGGCAGGTTGGGTTATGGCGAGATGCCGGCGGGTTTTCGCGTGCTGACCAGTACCCCGCCAGCCATGAAAATCGACAAGCCATTGTTTGGCTATGAACGCGTACTGGCCGTTGACCAGAGCCCGGGCGGTTATTGCCTGGAATGGCTGGGTGAATCGCTGGACGATTTGTCAGTGGGTGAAATTATCAGTATCAGGCACAAGCTGTCGCCGTACTGGAAAGTGGGCGAAATCGTCACCATTACCCACACAGATGACAAGAAAGTCCGCACGGGCATCAACATCATCAGCACAGAGGCAGTGCCCGTTGTGGCCAGGTTGTCGAACAAGCCCGACCCGCTGCCAATCTTGTTGTGCCCTGCGGAGAAGTCGCTCAACCGCAAAAGTGCTACCGCCATAGTGCCGCTATCTGCCTGCCAGATGGGTGAGAAGCTACAGATAGCCCAACTGGGTAATACCCGTGCCATACAGCTCATGCAACCTATCAAGAAAAATGATAATTGCGTGTTGTTTGAATGTGCTTATCTGGCAGCTGAATGATCCAGACATTGCGCTGGATAGTATTGTCACGTGCAGAAACAGATCCGGCGTTATAGTTCCGATAGTGATGCGGGCCTGTTGACTGGTTTGCCACCCGTACTGGCGCGCATATTCCACCACCGTGGAATCACTGGCCTGACGGAGCTGGATTACCGGCTGGAACGGTTGCCCTCCCCCGACACCCTGAAAGGCCTGCCTGAGGCCTTGTCCCTGCTGGTAGATGCCTTGCAGTGCCAGCAACCTATTCTGGTGATCGGGGATTTCGATGCAGATGGTGCTACATCCACTGCAGTGGCGTTGAGGGGCTTGCGAGCCCTTGGTGCCAGGCAGGTCGATTTTCTTGTCCCCAATCGATTTACATACGGCTACGGCCTTACCCCCGGCATCGTTGCATTGGCGCTTGAACGCCAACCTCAGCTGATCATCACAGTCGATAACGGTATTTCCAGTATTGAGGGCGTGGCGGCTGCCCGGGCAGCGGGCATCAAGGTGTTGATCACGGATCACCACTTGCCTGGCGAGCAGTTGCCGGCGGCCAATGCCATCGTCAATCCAAACCAGCCCGGTTGCCCGTTTCCTGACAAATCGCTGGCGGGTGTGGGGGTGATGTTTTACGTGCTGATGGCTTTGCGCAAACAGTTGCGCAAAATCGACTGGTTTTCCAGTAACGGCATAGCTGAGCCGAATCTGGCGCAGCTGCTGGATCTGGTAGCGCTGGGAACGGTAGCGGATGTCGTGCCTCTGTCGTACACCAACCGCACACTGGTACAGCAGGGGCTGTTGCGAATTCGCGCCGGCCAATGTTGTGAGGGCATCAAGGCGTTGGCCGGAGTGGCAAAAAAAGAGCTGCCGCGCCTTGTGGCTGCAGATTTTGGCTTTGCGCTGGCGCCGCGTATCAATGCCGCCGGGCGGCTGGATGACATGAGCCATGGTATCGCATGCCTTTTGACGGATGATCCTTTGATGGCGCGTCAATATGCTTTGGAACTCGATAGCATGAACCGTGAGCGCCGTGTGATAGAAGGTGATATGCAGGAAGCGGCACTGAATGATCCCCGTTTTGCGAGCTGGAACGAATCCGATCATTTACCGTGGAGTTTGTGTCTGTATGACAGCCGTTGGCATCAGGGTGTTATCGGCATTCTTGCCGGGCGTTTGAAAGAAAAATTCCATCGCCCGGCGATTGTATTTGCCGATGCTGGTGAAGATGAAATCAAGGGCTCTGCACGCTCTGTATCCGGTCTGCATATACGTGATGCGTTGGACAGTATTGCCGCGCGACACCCACGCATTCTCAGCAAGTTTGGTGGCCATGCGATGGCCGCTGGGTTGACGTTGCGTCGTGAACACTTTGAAACATTCTGTGAATTATTTGAACAGGAAGTGCAGTTGTGGCTTGATGAAGCTGATCTGGAAGCGGTGCTTGTCAGCGATGGTGAATTGTCAGCGTATGACATTAATCTTGAACTCGCTGAACAATTGCGTGCTGCAGGCCCTTGGGGGCAGCGTTTCCCTGAACCATTGTTTGATGGTGTTTTTGCACTGAAAAGCCAACGCATTGTTGGCGAGAAACACTTGAAATTGCGGTTGGGTTTGCCCGGGGAGAATTCTGCACTCATTGAAGCGATAGCGTTCAATGTTGATACTGCTGTGTGGCCGAATCCAGCTGCTACACACGCCCAGTTAGCCTACCGGCTTGATGTGAATGAATATAACGGGTTACGTAGCGTACAGCTGCTTGTGCAACATATCGCTGCACTATAGAACGGTTATTTAACGAACCCGTTTTCAGCAAGGAATCCCAATGTGAGTCTGGTGTCAGCTGAGGCATCGGCGGCTTTGTCACCCAGCAATAAACGCTCCAGATAGCGTGCGATTACATCCACTTCCAGATTCACACGTGTGCCATTCCTGTATTCGCCGAACAAGGTTTTCTGCTGGGTGTGCGGTACGATATTCAGTTCGAATTCCGCACCTTCTACCGTGTTGACAGTCAGGCTCACACCATCAACACAAACAGAGCCTTTGTGTGCGATGTACTTTGCCAGTCCGGCAGGCGCTTTTATCCGGTAACGGATTGATCGTGCATCGGAGTGGATGCTGACAATTTCACCCACGCCATCCACATGGCCGCTGACGATGTGACCGCCCAGGCGATCGCTGGCTCGCAAGGCTTTTTCAAGGTTGACGTGGCTGCCGTTTTTCAAATGGCCCAGCGTGGTGTAGTCCAGTGTTTCTACGGAAACATCTGCCCAGAAGCCGTCGCCGGGCAATTCAATCACGGTGAGGCATACGCCATTAGTGGCAATACTGTCCCCGAGAATGACATCAGACAAATCCAGATTGGCCGTCTGTATGTGCAGTCGTTTATCGCCACTGCGATTTTCGCTGGCGACGAGTTTGCCTACAGCCTGGATAATTCCGGTAAACATAAAACGCTCCTCAATCCAGGGGCTTGATGGTGAAGCGCCAGTCATCACCGATAGCCCGCACATCCAGTATTTTCAAATTGTGCGCTTCATTCATGGATTCAAATGGCAAAGTGAAAAGAGGCCGCGCGGTGCTGCCCAGTAATTTCGGTGCCATGTAGATCACCATCTCATCCACCAGTTTTTCCTGCAGGAAAGAACCTGCCAGTGTGGCACCCGCTTCCACCAACACATCGCTACAACCACGGTTGCTGAGTTCTGCGAGCAGGGCACGCAGATCGGCGCGATGTTGTTGGGTAGGCAACGGCCAATGCTGTACATGCGACGGCAGATGCGCCGGTGTGGGTTTGCTGGTGCACCAGAGTGTCGGTGCCTGGTCATTGAATATCCGCGCATCCAGTCCGACGTGTGCATGCTGGTCAAGCAGCACGC
>DDBK01000191.1 GCA_002333095.1 Cellvibrionales bacterium UBA2034 | reverse complement strand
GGGTGCGGCCTGTCATGATGACAGCGTTGGTAGCCAGTCTCGGTTTTGTGCCGATGGCATTAGCCAGTGGAGCTGGTGCCGAAGTACAGAAGCCGTTGGCGACGGTGGTGATCGGAGGGTTGATCACTGCGACGTTGTTGACGCTGTTGTTATTGCCGGCGTTATACCGTTAGACGCACTTGAAAGACGAAAATGATTAAAGATGTTTCGAGGGGGAGGCTGATTTGGCCTCCCTTCTTCGCAAAGTATATTTTCAACTACCTATGGCCAACCGGGTGAAACGAATCCCATGGGACACCGTAGAGCAGTCAAAACGTTTTATTGATACGGCTAAAAAATTATAGGCAGACGAAACTGGCAAATTTTTTGAGAAAGTCCTAAAAGCTGTAACTAAAAACACAAAAAAGAAAAAGCCAAAAACATAGGAAAAGGGGCGGTTAAGGGTTTCACCTGCGCCGGTTTTCAAGGCCATGATGAAATCAGTGTTTTTTCGGCTTCTTGGTTTCTATCAGTTTTTGAACTGCATCAATAGGCCAAAGCGAACGATTGTTTGGCAGCTTGTATGGTTTGATGCCAAAGTAACTACCTGTTTCGCACAACCTCACCCGAATTGAGTCTGGTTTTGCACCTATTCTGTGTGCAAATTCTGCAGTGCTTATTCCGGAATATTTTTCATTGTCCAGCGGAGAGATGGTATTTTTTATTTTATTAATATCAGTCTCTTTTTTCTGTATTGTGTTGACTATCACAATCACGCTGAATGGGTGTAATTTCATTTTTGTGAAATTTTCAAGGTTTTCTGGGTTTAGGTATCGTTCGCCTTTTTCTGGAGTCGTGTATGAAGCAGGAGATGATTCATATATTTTCATGAACATGTCTGCTTTTTTGAAGATATCTTTCCAGAATTCATCACATTTTTTCTGTGCAATAACCTCATTTTCATATGCGCTTATGCCGTGGTTTATTTTTAAATTAAAGCCATATTTTTCTTTAATTTCATCGAAAAATATCTGAAGATCAATTAAGTCATCCGGGTCCATAGTTTTTTTTTCTGAATTTGACAGGTCGGCCTTCTGGGGTGAATTTAAGGTTTCAATTTTATTTTTCATTTCTGTCCCACTTCTCTAAGTCCAAGTTTTTGATATTCAGATGGCTGGGTAATTCCTGCCTGTTCCAGAATCCATCCCTCAATTTTTGTATGCCACATTCTCAAAAAATCAATTGATCTGACCCTGTAGTGTTTTTCTGCTAACGCGCTTGGCGCGTGTCCTTGAATTTGCGCTACGACTCCGAGAGGGCAGTCCATCCACTCAGCTAGCGTGCCAAAACTGCGACGCAGATCATGGGGTGCGATATGAGGCAAGCCTGCTAGTTGCATCGCCCGTGTTAGTGCATGGTTTGCTTCGTTTATGTGGCCTGTAGTTGAGAGTCTGGCGCTTGAAAATACCCATTCATTGCGCCGTGGTAATGCATTTAGTGTTTGGGCTAGATATGGAGTGAGAGGGATTGTGCGTACGCCCTCTACTTTGTCGCCAATGTTTATTGTGCGCCACGTGAAATCCACATCTTTCCAGTGGAGTGTTTTGGCTTCAGTGGAGCGTGCTCCAGCCAGTAAAAGAAATTGCAGATAGGCGGCTTGTGACGGGTCATCAATTTTATTTATGGCTTCAAACCATAATGCTAGCTGCTCTTTTTGTAACGATACCTTGCGAGCTTTTGAAGCTGGAACCATGCGTTTAACACTTCTGGTAAGTACTTCTGTGGGAGAAGCCAGCCCTTTAAAGCGCGGTTGCTCTTCACACCATATCAAGAATGCGCGAAGAATTCTGTAAGCCTGAGCCATAGCGGTAGGGCGCTTTGCTACTTCGTTGACCAAAAGTTTTTCGAGTTGTTTGCTAGTTAAACTCGCTAGAGGTTTGTTATGCAAAATAAAAAGTGGACCAGCTATCGTAACGCCATCGCCACGCTTATAAGGTAGGCCGGGGGCTTGCATGGCCCATAAGTGATTTTTCCTATGGCGTTCTCCCCAGTATTGCCAGTTGGCTTTTAGGTAAGATTCCCACGCTGTGCTAAAGATGGTGCTGGAGCGGGTACTTTCACGTTCTGCTGCTTCCGCCATCTGTTTGGCTGCTGCCTTAGCCTGCGCCTTTGCTTTAGCTTCTTCTTTGATCTGTTCTCGTGGGTCGATACCCAAATCAATCAGTCGCGACAATTTGCCTGCTTCTGTCCTTGCTCTGCCCAGATCCCACTGCTCGCTTGCTACTAGTCCGATAGTTTGCTTAAAAATTACTCCTTCAAGTCTACGTTGAAAAAAGTAGTACTTGTTGCCAGATGATCTTGCTCGCACTGCGAGGCCAGGTTGTTTGCTATCCCACAGGTAGGCGCTGTCCTCTCCATCGGGACATATGAGAGCGTCAATTCTGCCGGGAGTTAAGTTCACTTTCGCAGCATTTTTTGCCTTTGCCATCATGCGATCTCTGTCGGTGCCCCGGCGGTGCCAGTCTAACTTTTGAACCCCCGAAATCTGGGGATCATTTGGGACTCATTTTTGGCTAATATAGGCTAATTAATTGGCGTTAGCAAATTGTGCGGAATTCTTTAAATGCCTTAAAAATAAGGTTTTTTTGAAAATCACTAATACAGACTAATGCTATTGTGTCCGTCTTCTAAGCGGATGGTCGGGGGTTCGAATCCCTCCGGGCGCGCCATCTCGCTATTTTTCCCCAGCCGTCAGTTTTTCGCGATATCCAGTGTGGTATTTGCTGAATATGTTTGGCCAGCGGCTGTCTTGTCAGCCACTCCTGTGTAAAATGGCGCTACTTTTGACAGGAGAAGGGATCCAGTTCACATGCCAGAATGGCTGATTGCCCTCGGGATACTTGTCGTCGTTGCCATCCTGCTGGAAGGTGTGCGCCGTATGCGCAATGCGCGCCGTGATTCCCTGCTTATGTCGCTCAGTATGCATCAGGGCATCGATCGCAGTGAATTGGATGAGTTCGGGAATGAATTTCCCTCGGGGCCTGCCAGGGTGGTTGCCCAGCGCACAGATGACGATAGCCCCGCTGATTCTGATACCCAGCAAACACTGACGGATACCGGCCGGCGCAGGATGATTGACTTTGAACAAGTCGCGCCCATGCTGATGGATGTGAAAGTGGATCGCCAGCAGCGCATTGAGCCGGGTTTTGGTTCCGACGATGATGATCTGGCGTCTACGCTTGATAAAAATCCTCGACAAGAAAGAAATCCCCTACAAGAAAAAGCACAACCAGTATCGGGCGATGATGATTTCGGGAACGATGATTTTGAACCGGCAGAAACAATGCCGGCTGCAGAAAAAATTCCAGCTGCACGTGGTGTCAAAAATGCCAATCCTGTTTTTGATACGGCGACAACACCTTTAGGTTTGGGTGAATCTGAAGTGGTCAGTAAGCCGCGAATTTATGAACGCCCGGCAGACCAACCACCACCACGCCGCGAGTCGCCCGTAATCAAGCCCAGCAAACCTGTTATCCAGGCAAGGGAAGAGCGCGGCCAGTCAGAAATGAAGGATCTGGCACAGCAGAAAAATCAGCAGCTTCCCCTTGAAGACGTGATTATTGTCAGTGTGATGGCGCGTGAGCGCGGAGGCTTTTCAGGCGCTGCGTTGTTGGAAATTCTACTGGCGAATGGTTTGCGCTATGGGCATCGCAGCATTTTTCACTGTTATACCGGTGAAGAGCGTGAAGAAGAATCGCTCTATAGCGTGGCCAATGCAGTCAAACCAGGCACGTTTGATTTGAACAAGATGGAAAGTTTTCATACGCCGGGTATCACACTGTTTCTCGCATTGCCCTCTCCAGGCGGTAAGCCGATGGAAGCTTTTGATGCAATGCTCCTGACAGCCCGTGCAATAGCCGAGCAATTGAATGGTGAATTGCGTGATGAAAACCGCAGTGTGATGATGGGGCAAACCATTGAGCATTGCCGTCAACGCATCCGTGACTTTGATATGCAATCCCGCCTGCGTGCACGTTGATTGTGTAAAAAATGGTTGACCTGTTTGCGCAATACCTTGCATTAAAAAAACAGCTGCATCAACACAACCATCGTTATTATATTCTTGATGCTCCTGTCATTCCCGATGCGGAATATGACCGCCTGATGCAGCAGTTGTTGCAAATGGAGCAGCAACACCCGGAGTGGGTTGCTGCGGATTCCCCCAGCCAGCGTGTAGGCAGCGCCCCGCTCGCGCAGTTTTCCAGTGTTCAGCACGAAGTGCCGATGTTGTCCCTAGACAATGCATTCAATGATGATGAGTTGTTTGCATTTAACCAGCGTATTCATGATCGTCTGAAAAGTCTGGCGGATATTGAATATTGCTGCGAACCAAAACTGGATGGTTTGGCAGTGAGCCTGTTGTACCGCGATGGCATTTTTGTGCGCGGCGCTACACGTGGTGATGGAAATAATGGCGAAGATATTACGGCAAATTTGCGAACGATAGGTGCAATTCCATTGCAATTGTCCGGCGACAATTTTCCTCTGGTTCTGGAAGTTCGCGGCGAAGTGTTTATGCCAAAAGCCGGGTTTGATGCGATGAACATGATTGCGCAGGCAGCGGGTGAAAAAACGTTTGTGAACCCGCGTAATGCTGCAGCCGGCAGCTTGAGGCAACTCGATTCACGTATCACTGCGCAGCGCCCCCTCAGTTTTTATGTTTACGGTGTGGGTTTAGTTGAGGGTGGCGAACTGCCATCAAAACATGCAGATATCTTGTATCGATTGCGTGACTGGGGTTTGCCTGTCAATCCAGAACTGGCAGTGGTCAGTGATCTGGAAGGTTGTATTCGTTATTACGACATGCTGGCGCAGAAACGTAACCAGCTGGCATATGAAATTGATGGCATAGTCTACAAAGTAAATGATATTGCCTTGCAAAGGGAGCTAGGCTTTGTCGCACGTGCGCCACGGTGGGCCATAGCGCGGAAATTCCCGGCGCAAGAAGAAATGACACAAGTGCTGGATGTGGAGTTTCAGGTGGGGCGCACAGGGGCGGTGACGCCTGTTGCAAGATTGGCGCCTGTATTTGTGGGAGGTGTGACAGTCAGCAATGCCACCTTACATAATATGGACGAGGTGGCCCGGCTGGATTTGCATATCGGCGATACGGTGATTGTGCGGCGCGCTGGTGATGTTATTCCACAGGTTGCTCAAGTGATGGCGGATCGCCGGCCAGTGAATGCGCGCGCCGTATCCTTGCCGGATCATTGCCCGGTTTGTGGTTCCCCGGTTGAGAGAACAACCGGCGAAGCTGTTGCGCGTTGTAGTGGCGGGTTGGTCTGTGCAGCCCAACGCAAGGAGGCCATCAAGCACTTTGCCCAGCGTCGGGCCATGGATATCGATGGTTTGGGGGACAAACTCATCGAGCAATTAGTAGACAGCCATCTGGTG
>DDBK01000083.1:2304-5283 GCA_002333095.1 Cellvibrionales bacterium UBA2034 | reverse complement strand
CGGCGATGGCAACAAGGTGAATGCGCTGGTTTATACCGATCGCATCAGCGGCGACTCACGCACCGTCGCACTGGAAGGTATTTTCGTGCAGATCGGTCTCGTACCGAATACCGACTGGTTGAAAGGCACCGTGGCATTGAGCAATCGCGGTGAGATCGAGATCGATACGCGCGGCGCAACATCTGTACCCGGCGTGTTTGCTGCAGGCGATGCGACAACCGTACCGTACAAGCAAATCATCATTGCAATGGGTGCTGGTGCTACTGCTGCACTGGGGGCGTTTGATCACCTGATCAGGCAATAACCTATTGTGTCGCTTTCCAGCGCTTCAATGCATTCAGTGATTCACTCACGTGTTGATTGGGATCCATATCCGAATAGACATAAAAAATCTTGCTGTCTGGCGTGATCACATACGTTGCACGTTTTGATGTATCACTGCCAAACATCATGCTGGCATCGTAGGCTTTGACAACCTTGCCATCTGGATCTGCAGCCACTGGCAGGGTATCACTGCACTCTTTTAATGAAAATTCTTTCTGCTTGTCGATAGTGTCTGCAGACATGCCGATCACCGTTGCACCCAGCGCAGAAAATTCAGGTATCGCCTTGGCAAACAGGTGCGCCTGCACCGTGCACCCGCTTGTAAATGCTTTCGGATAAAAGTACAGCACCACCGGGCCTTTCTTGAGGGCTTCCGATAACGTGTAAGTGAACGGCTTACCGGCCAGTGCCGCTTCCGCAGTGAAATCAGGTGCCGCATCACCCGGCGCCAGCAAGGCATTCGCACTGCCTGCAAACAACAGGGAAAATGCCAATAGCATNNGAGCAAGGACATGAACCTGCGCGACCTGCAATACCTTATCGCCGTAGCCGACTTGCGAAACTTCAGCCAGGCGGCTAACCAGTGCTGCGTGAGCCAACCCACACTCAGCAACCAGATCCGCAAACTGGAAGAAACGCTTGGCGTGGTGGTATTTGAACGCAGCAACAAACGCGTGATGCCAACGGAAACCGGTGAACAGATTATTTCACTCGCCCGGCGCGTGCTGCGGGAAGTGGATGCCATGCACGACGTGGCACAGAGTGCGCAGGACCCCCTGGCAGGGAAATTCCGTCTCGGTGCCTTCCCCACTTTATCGACGTATATCTTTCCATCTCTGGTGCCCAAAATTACGGCTGCAATGCCCCAGTTAAGGCTGGTGCTGGTAGAAGAAAAAACCCAGACACTGCTGGATCGCCTCAAGCGTGGCGAACTGGATGCCGCATTGCTGGCACTGCCTGTGTATGACGACCAACTCGTTGTGCGAGCGTTGTTTGATGACGAGTTTTTTCTCGCTGTGCCACCGCTACACCCTCTGGCTAAAAAGAAGCAGGCCGAACAAACTGATCTCAGTAACAGCAAACTGTTGTTACTGGAAGAAGGCCACTGTTTGCGTGACCAGGCACTGGAAGTGTGTCACAGGGTCGGCATGGAAGAAGAACAGGATTTTCGCGCGACCAGTCTCGAAACCTTGCGGCAAATGGTGAAGGCTGGCTCAGGCATCACGTTCATGCCAAACATTGCGATACAACCGGATGAAACGGGCATCTGTTACGTGCCATTCAAAAAGCCGGCGCCGTACCGCACAATCGGATTGGTGTGGCGTAAAACCAGCGCGCGCATGGCAGTCATCGAAAAACTACTGCCAATGCTCACGCCAGATTAGGCATTAATAGATTTCATACTCCACCTGAAACCTCAGCGTGGTATCAGGCGTGTCGTCAGTCATACCTACCAGCACCGCTGCGTCATACTTCATCTTGTTATGGCCAGGCCCGGTCTTTATCTCACCAAAAATAGCCGGACCCATTTTGTGTTCCTGGTCATGACCCGGTTTGCTGTCATCCCAGTTACCTGTTTCACCCATACCCTGTACACCAAATTCCAGTGCAGGATTGCCCTTCCAGCGACTTTGCCAGGTGTATTCAAACTCGGTGTCATGATCAGCGTTGCTACCATAATCACGCACCCAGATCAGGTTCAGGTTATTTACTGTCCTGCCAATTTCTTTCTGGAACATCGGTCCAATTTCCAGCTTATTCGCATCATCACCTTCATCAGGAAATTTAAGCTCTGTAAATAAACCTACATCGACAAAATACTCACCGGGTTCTGTAAAGCGGAAAATATTCACCAGCTCCACTTCTGTGTATTTTGTGCCCTCATTCGACTCTTTTTCCCACTCAAACTCCACTTCACTTTTCCACCAGTCTGTCACGCCGTGACCAATGGCAACTTTCCACGCGCGCTCACCGTCTACGTTGTTGTTATCGTCATCGTAGGTGCCACCCAGAAACTCCAACTCCGACTCCCCGGCTTCAATGTTCAGCGTATACACCTTCGATGCCGGGCCGGCATGAGCATTGCCGGGCGCCATCATGGCTAATGGCAATAACAGTACAGCCAATGCTATAGGTGCGACTTTCACACCCTCGGGAAGTTGGGTTTTATTAACAACCTTCATTGCTACTCCTATCAGGATAATGGTGACTACATAAACAAAAAGCTGGATTCCCATGGGTGTGGCGTCATACCCGATGAGCGTGTGCAACAGGCTGCCCACCACGGTGTCATTCGCTAACCAAGCGGAGCTATCCCACACCCTGCCCCACGCAGGCAAAATGTCTGCCTGCACCAGGAATTTTGCTGCTTGCGAGGCCATGCCAGCGGCCAGCAAGAGGATCATCCACCCCGTGACCTGAAACAGGTATTTCGTCGGGATGCGCAACAAGCCCATGTACATGCCCAGCCCAACAGCCACGCCGATACCCAATCCTGCCAATCCACCGCTCAGCATGCTGCCGGCTGCCTGCCCACTGGCTGCCTGCCCATGCAGGAACAGCACAATCTCTGATCCCTCCCGCAAAACCGCCAGGGCCACGACAAGCAACAGGGCAAACATGGGCTCACCCCCTTCCTTGACGGCACTCCCGACC
>DDBK01000083.1:0-2265 GCA_002333095.1 Cellvibrionales bacterium UBA2034 | reverse complement strand
CTGCGTCGCAGCGCCAACAATACCGATGATCAGTGCAGCTTCCAGAATTTCCCTGAAGACAATAATGGCGGTGGCCAGCATAAGTGATCTCTTTAAAATCAGATGGTTAAGGCAAATACCTGAACAATTACTTGACGATCAATTTGCCTTGGGCCGTGGCTTCATTGAACTCGCCAAAGAATGGATATACACCGGCNNTCGATAATCAGCTTGACCTTCACGCCTGCCGGGATGGTGAGCTCTGCAGGCGTGAACTGGTGATCCTTGATCACAATCGTGAATTCCGGCACGTCATCGGCCAATACCGGGGCAGCCAAGAGTGACAGGGCGAGCATAAGGACGAATCGCTTCATTGAATGTCTCCAATTAAAGATTAATGAGAATCATATTCAAATGATAACGATTGTTACTAAGATATGCAACGGGCTACTGCAATGGATAAGGGCTGCTCAAGGTTTCCATATCTCGGGCGTAATGGCAGCGTTGCTGTCGGGGCTGCTGAACCACGCCTGTCCATCCTGGATCGTGACCTGCAATTCCATATTGCGTGCTGCCATAGCTGCCAAGGCATCGGTAGCATCCCTGTCGAGATAGATCACACGCAAGTTGTCGAAACGCTTGAGCTTGTCCCTGTTTTTTTCCCACCAGAGTGGCGCTGTGCGCGACCCATAGGTCACCAGCGTGGCCTGGTCTGCCCGGTTGCAACCCTTGCGCAGGCGCGACTCATCAGGCACCCCCAGTTCGATCCAGTGTGTGATGTGATCAGTCAGGTCCTTGTCCCACAAATCCGGCTCGTCTTCCGTGCTGATGCCGCGTGTGAATTGCAATGATTCACTGGCATACAACGCAAAAGCCAACAACCTCACCATCAGCCGCTCTTCTGTTTCTGATGGGTGGCACGCGAGAGTCAGTGAGTGCGTCGCATAATACTGGCGATCCATATCGGCAATATTGAGCAGCGCTTTGTAAATAGTGGCTTTTGTAGCCATAAACATTTCCAGCCATGGTGGGTCAGCCTGGCAATTCCCATTGCGGCAGGTAACCTTTTTCACCGACAGACACCGCAGCATCTGCACAAATCCACCAGTCACCTACTGCGAGCAATTGTTCATTCTGATAGATCAACGGTGTGCGCTCACGCAACCAGGGTGGCACTGAGCATTCCTGAAACAACTTTTTCAGTGACTGGGAGTGTTCCCTTCCTAATGGCCTGCAACGCACGCCTTCACGGGCAAAACTCACCGTCAGTGGACGTGAACTATCCAGACGCATCCCCTGCCCTGCAGCGGAAGCAAATGACAACTCTCCAAAGCTGGCATTACTGAGCAAATCATCTGCACTGCATTGCCACACCCGATCACTGTCCAGCGCAGGCAATTGCGGCATGACGTAAATCCGCCCCTGGTAGCGGCGACATTGCCATCCGTCCCACAAGATTTGTGGCGATGCATCAACGCGGCAATCAATCGCCTGTTCCTGAATGGCATCCAGTACACGGTGACCGGGTACCGGAATACCACAGCGCGTCAGCCACAAACGAAGCACATTGCGACGCCGCGCACGTGACAATCCACGCAAATACGCAAACGCGAGTGAAAATCCGAATCGCTCGGAATGCGGATAACATGCAAAAAAATCAATCTCGGCCAACTCATCCGTCACAGCATCCGCTTCGCCACACCATGCCATGCTGCGCGAGATTGACTGTCCGGCCTGCGGCCAACGCGCCTGTAAAACCGGCAATACCTGTTCACGCAGGTAATTGCGGTCAAACTGCAAATCTGCATTGGATTCATCTTCTACCCACACCAGCTTGTGGGCGCTGGCATAGCTACGTATTTCTGCTTGCGAACAGGCAAGCCACGGACGATAAAGACAGCCATTCCCGATAGCACGCCATTCAGGCATACCACCCAACCCACGAACACCTGCACCACGCAGTAAACGCAGGAAAAAAGTTTCTATCTGGTCATCGGCATGGTGCGCCATCAACAGCACATCGCCAGGGCCAACATGCCGGGCAAAAATATCGTAGCGCGCCTGTCGGGCAGCATTTTCCAGCCCGCTGCCATTGCGTTTGACACTGGCACGTTCGGCATAAAAATCCACATGCAGTGCATGCGCAACCGATTCACAATGCGCTTGCCAGTTATCCGAATTAGGGCTCAGGCCATGATTGACATGCAACGCCAGAATCTCTTGCGGCAACTCCAGGGACACGAGTGCGTGCAGCAGGGAATGTGAATCAGCGCCGCCACTGTAAGC
>DDBK01000085.1 GCA_002333095.1 Cellvibrionales bacterium UBA2034 | reverse complement strand
CAGTCGGTGCTGCCTTGGCCGCTTATTCCGTTATGTAATTGGATCATTGGAATAAAAAAGGGCGCTGTAATCAGCGCCCTTTTATATTTGGAGATGTTTATTTTTCATAAGCATCCGGTCTGGCTGGGGCATCTAGCGTTTCATCTTTCAGGCCGTACACCTCACTCAGCGTGCCAACGTTGCTTTTTTTCAGTGCGTAATCAAGAGGTGGGTTAATAACTACCCCCTGACCTAATATTGGAGCGGTTTTGTTGTCGCTGAGCAAAACGGGTTGGATATCAATATTGCCTAGTTGCTGTGCGCTGGAAGACAAATAGTCGTGTAAATCGCGATAGTTCCGTGTCAGGTTGCTGACCAGGGAGGCTGTGTGAGTAAAATGCTCTGTAATTTGTGCATTTTGCTGTTTCAGTTTGTGTTCTGCTTCTTGCAGCTTGGCTTCCAGTTGTTGACGGCTTTTGGGGTGTATGCCCCGGAACATCAGAAATGCTCCGATTGCTGCCCCGACTATGCCACTCGTCAGGGCAACCAGTATCATATCTGCACTCGTGTCCACAGTATCTCTCCATCGGTGTAAGTCTGTTCTGTGAGGATAATGCAATCACTACAGCTGGGCAAAAGAAATGGTGAAATAACAAGATGATTTGTTCTAATAGTTTCCCGATTGATTGGGTTCATGCGCGCGAAACCAGATTCTTGCTCAGTGGCAAGGCTGGTGCTATAGAGCTGTTGGTTAATGGAGTCCAGAGGCCGAGGGCTTTGTCGCTAATTTGTCATCCGCATCCGCTGCACGGAGGCAGTCTGGATAACAAAGTTGTGTTTACCTTGGCGCGTGCCTGCCGTGACAGTGAAATGGTAGCCGTGCGTTTTAATTTTCGAGGGGTAGGAGACAGTGCCGGGATATACGGCAATGGAATAGGAGAGTTGGATGACGCCAAGTGGTTATTGGGGCGTATCCATAGTGAGTTGCCGGATTTGCCAATTATCCTTGCGGGTTTTTCCTTTGGCGCTGCTATAGCTGCTCANNCCTATTATTTTATTGCAATGTGACGATGACGACGTGACAGAAAGCGCCATAACTTATCGTTGGTTTGAGCAGTTATCAGCCCCGAAAAAAACATTGCACACTTGGCCGACAGGTGGGCATTTTTTTCATGGGATGTTGCCAGAGTTGAAATACGTTGCTGAAAAATTTCTTTCAGATTTGCTTGTTTGATTCACGCAGGATAGTCATGGGAGGTACGGTAACAGTTCGGTAACAGAAAAAAGTCCCTACAACCCCAATTAGTAAAGTAGATAGCGTAGGTACAACAAGCCATAGTAGCGGATGGGTAGAAAAATCCATTCTGAAAAGATATTTTTGCAGTGCCCATGCGGTCATCTCTGCGCCGATCGCGGCGAGTATGCCGGCAATCAATCCAATAAAAGCGAATTCTACTGCCAAACTGCCTAGAATCCTTTTTTTGCCAGCCCCTAATGTTCGCAATAAAGCGCCCTCATGCAGGCGCTGATCAAGGCTGGCGCGCAGACAAGTCAGTAGAACCAGCAGGCCTGCTACCAATACCAGAAGCAGGATTACTTCTACAGCAAGACTTGCGCGTTCTACTATCGTCTGTATGCGCGCAATCAGATCGTCTACTGGATATGCGGACACTGAAGGGTATTGACGTAATAGCCTGCTTAATGCAGCTTCTTGTTGTTTGTCGCGATGCAGACTGGTCATCCATGTTGAGCTGTACGTTTCCAGTACGCCAGGAGGAAACAGAAAATAGAAATTCGGTGTCATTTTGTCCCAGTCAAGTGAGCGTATACTCGCTATGCGTGTGACAAAGTGTGCGTCACCCACCGTGAAGGTGAGTTTGTCGCCCAGTTGCACATCCAGGCGTTTAGCGAGACCCTGTTCGATGGAAACCGGTGGCTCGCCAGTTTGCATAAGTCCGGGCCAGTTTCCTGAAACAATTACATTGTCTGCTGGGAGTTGTTCACTCCAGCTCAGATTCAACTCGCGATAAACTTCCCCAACGCTTTCACCAAAAAGTTCTGTTGCCTGTTGGCCATTAATTTCAGTCAGGCGACCACGTACCATTGGATGCAGACCCGCAGTGCGTAGCTGGATGTTGTTTAAATCAATGCGTAGTTTGTCGACTTCACCGGGGGCAATATTGATCAGGAATACATTGGGTGCATCGGCTGGAATTTGTAATTTCCATTCGCTCAGCAGGGAGCCCCGCAGCAGCACCATGATGGCTAGCAACATAAAGCTGATACCAAAGATCACTATTTGCAGCAATGACAACCAGCGCCGCCGTAGCACATTGGCAATACCCAGCCGCCAGACACTTCCTGCCTGCCTGCTCAAAGCCCGACTGCCGCGCAACACTCCCCAGCCCAGCAGCGCGACGGGCAAGGCCAAGACCAACGCGCCGCTGGCCAACAAACCCACCAGTTTTATGTTGTGGCTGTACAAAAAAAGTAATGTGCCAATGCCCGGCAACGCCAACCAGAGACTGGGGCCGTAGACCGGAGCGTCTGAGGTGTCGCTGCGCAGCACACGCCAGGGCGGCACAGCCATCAGGTGCCAGAAAGCCGGCAGGACAAAGGTCAGCAGACAGATCATGCTGGTTGCTGCTCCGATGATGAATGGGTAGAAGCCTGCTGAAGGCAATGCAGCAGGCACCCAATCTGCCATGGCGCTGAGAAAGGCGAATTGCAGCAAAGTGCCCAGTAGAAAGCCAGCCAGTGTTGCCAAAAGCCAGAGGCAAGCCATTTGTCCTGCCAGCAATCCCAGCACCTGAGTCCTGCCGGCTCCGAGTGTTTTCAGTACAGCGACCGTATCAGTGTGCCGTTCGCAATAGCGTTGTGCAGCAAATGCAGCCGCCAGTGCCGCCAGTAACACGCCCAGACTGCCTGCCAGTCGCAGGAACAGGCCTGCCTTGTCTAATGCGCCAGCAATACCCGGCTGGTTATCTTGCAGGGTGATTACGCGGTAGCCTTTGCCCAATTGCGGGGTTAGCCAATCAAAATAGCTATCCAGCGCGGTGCTTTCACCGGCAAACAGGTAGCGGTACTCCACCCGGCTGCCGGGGATAATCAGGCCGGTTGCCGGGAGATCGCTGTCGCTGATCATCACCCGTGCGCCCATGCCATAGAAGCTGCTGCCCGCGTCGCCTTCACGTGTCAGTACCCGCTCAACGATAAAGCGGCTATTGCCAATATCAACCGGTTCACCGATCTTGATATCCAGCTGGGCAAGGATATTGCTGTCCACCCAAGCCATACCCTTTGTGGGTCCATGTTGCACTGTTTCCAGTTGGTCATTGCCATCGCGAAGCGCCAGGTCGCCGTGCAGGGGGTATCCGGCTGAAACGGCTTTGAGTGCCGATAGCACAGCGCGGTCACTGTCGGCACTGACAGGGTAGATCATGGTGGGAAACAATGTGGTACGCGCTATAGACAGGCCTTGCTGCTGCGCGGCTTCCAACCAGTCTGGATTAACAGGATCGGCCACTTGCAGTACGCGGTCTGCCCCGAGGTAAACGCTCGCTTCGCCTACAAGCGCCTTCTGCAGGCGCTCTGCAAACAGGCTGATACCAGTGACGAGCGTGACACCCAGTACCAGTGAGGCAAACAGTAGCCCGAGTTCTCCCCCTCGCCATTCACGCAACAACATTTTCCAGGCAAGGGGTATCCTCGGCATCGGATACATCACGGCGTCGTCTCGGTCAGTTGACCCTCTTCCATACGCAGCCGTCTTGCGCAGCGTGTGGCCAGCTGTTCATCGTGCGTGACGAGGATCAGTGTGGTGCCTGTGTCGCGGTTCAGTGCAAACAGCAGATCAGCAATATGGCTGGCGGTTTTCCTGTCCAGATTGCCTGTGGGTTCGTCGGCAAACAGGATGGCTGGCAGTCCGGCAAAGGCACGAGCAATTGCGACGCGCTGCTGCTCGCCACCAGACAGCGTTCGTGGATAGTGATCCAGGCGTTCTGCCAGTCCCACACGTCCAAGGAAGTCACGTGCGCGCTGTTCGCACTGGGTATGGGTATCCACCCGCCGTAACTCAAGCGGCNNCTGCTGCGGTCGACCGGGAAAAGCCGGCCAATTCCAAAGGCAGCATGACATTCTCCAGCGCTGTCAATGATGGCAGTAGCTGGAAATTCTGGAATACAAAGCCAACTTTGCGCGCACGCAACGCTGCTTTCTGCTCCTCATCGAGTGCAGCGAATGACAGCCCATCCAGAACAATATCGCCGCTGCTGGGTAGATCAAGTCCTGCGAGCAATCCCAGCAATGTAGACTTTCCGGAACCCGAAGTGCCCACGATGGCAACACTGTCACCGGCCTGGACGCTGAAATTGATGTCTTGCAACAGAGTCAGTTCACCCGCAGGTGTGCTGACTGCCTTGCCGAGGTTGTGTGTCTGCAAGATGGGCTGGTGTTTTTGCGCCAGGGGGGAATTCATCAGTAGAGCACTCCATACCATCGTAAACAGGCGTGGGCTACTATAGGCGTGATTTTCTGCCCATCCATTAGGTAATTGTCGTGTCTTTGCAAAATCTGTTACGCCAGAATCCGTTACGCCAGAGCCTGTTGCGTCGAATACTGCTGNNACAGTGCTGGTATTTGGTGACAGCCTCAGTGCTGCTTATGGGTTACGCAAGGAAGATGGCTGGGTATACCTGTTACAGCAACAATTGCCGGAACACATATTTATAAATGCGTCTATCAGTGGAGAAACCAGTGGCAACGGATTGGCTCGTTTGCCCGCACATCTGAAAGAGCAAAAACCGGATGTGCTGGTGATTGAGCTGGGAGCGAATGATGGATTACGCGGTTTTCCAGTGGAGACATTGAGAAATAACCTGCAAGCGATGATTGACCTGGGGAAACAGGCGGGATGCCGTATCCTGCTGTTGGGCATGCAAATCCCGCCGAACTATGGTCCGCGCTATGCGAAACAGTTTTCAGACACGTATACGCAACTTGCAGAAGAAAATGCTGTCGCACTCGTGCCATTCATGTTGCAGGCTATTGCCAGTGACCCTGCACATTTTCAGGCAGATCACGTGCACCCGACTGCTGCCGCCCAACCACAAATTCTTGCTACGGTTAAACCTGCACTTGAACCGTTATTGGCGCCGTAAAGTTGATGGATGTCGCCACTATTTTAGGGATTGACCGACAACACATCTGGCATCCGTATGCCTCAGTGAATGATACGTTGCCAGTTTATCCTGTTGAATCAGCACAAGGTTCTACCTTGTTTCTCCCGGATGGACGTGCGCTGATTGATGGTATGTCATCCTGGTGGAGCGCAATACATGGATATAACCATCCGGTGTTGAATGCAGCGATTGAAAAACAGTTGCAATCCATGGCGCATGTCATGTTTGGTGGTCTGACGCATGAGCCTGCTGTGCAGCTTGCCAGGACGCTGGTTGACATCACGCCAGCGCCATTGAAAAAAGTATTCTTTTCTGATTCCGGTTCTGTTGCTGTGGAAGTGGCGCTAAAAATGGCGCTCCAGTATTGGCAATCAAAAGGCCAGAAACACCGGAAGCGGTTCGTTAGCCTGATGGGCGGTTATCACGGCGACACCTTTGCTGCGATGAGCGTCTGTGATCCTGTCACTGGCATGCACCATCTGTTCGGCAATAACATCCCCCAGCAGTTTTTTGTACCGCGCCCCGCTTCACGTTTTCATGAGTCCTGTTCTGATGCTGATATTGCACCACTGGCAGAATGCCTGGCGCAGCATGGTAATGAAATTGCTGCCGTGATTCTGGAGCCTGTGGTGCAAGGTGCTGGAGGCATGTGGTTTTATTCGCCAGAGTACCTGCGGCGCGTACGTGCCTTGTGTGATGAACATGATGTTCTGTTGATAGCGGATGAAATTGCCACGGGTTTCGGGCGAACGGGGAAACTTTTTGCCTGTGAGCACGCACAGATTTCACCGGATATTCTCTGTCTGGGCAAGGCATTGACAGGTGGTTACATGACGTTGGCAGCTACACTATGTACGGATCATGTAGCCAATACTGTATGTGAAGGTGAAGCTGGTGCATTGATGCATGGGCCGACCTTTATGGCGAATCCACTCGCCTGCAGTGCTGCCAATGCGAGTATTGCGTTGTTGCTATCACAGGACTGGCCAGCCACTATCATGCGCATTGAGCGGCAATTGTCTGCGGGGCTGGAGCCAGCCCGGCAGTATTCCGGGGTTGTTGATGTGCGGGTGCTGGGTGCAATTGGTGTTATTGAACTGGAAAAACCGGTAGTGATGGAAAAAATCCAGCCGATGTTCGTTGAGCGCGGCATCTGGATTCGCCCTTTTGGCAAACTGGTTTACACCATGCCGCCGTTTGTTATCAGTGACAATGAACTGAAAGAGCTGACTGAAAAAATAATCAACATTATTGGAGAATATCTACATGTCTGAGCTATACCCTGCTATCAAACATTTGCACATGTTGTTTGCCATGGTGTCATTGTTCGGATTTCTTGTCCGGAGTGGGCTGAAATTTTCCGGTTCTGCATTGCTGGACAAAAAGCTGGTTAAAATCCTGCCGCATGTGAATGATACGCTGTTGCTGGTGTGCGGAATATTGCTGGCAGTAATCGGTGGGTTCAACCCGTTTACCCAGCTATGGCTGCTGGCAAAAATCCTGTTGCTGGTGGCGTACATTGGCTGTGGCTTGTATGTGTTGAAATGGAGCAACAACAATGTCCAGCGTGTTTTCGGTGTGCTGGTTGCGCTAGCCTGTTTTGGTGGCATGGGCATGCTGGCGGTTGCCAAACCTTTCTAGATCCGGGAGCAGTCAATATGCAAAAACAGCATGCCATCGAGAGTATTATCAGCGCGGCTTTTGCTCCGCAGCATCTGGAGTTGGTGAACGAAAGCTATATGCACAGCGTGCCTGCTGGCAGTGAATCGCATTTCAAACTGGTACTGGTGTCCGATCGGTTTTCCGGGTTGCGTTCTGTGGCCCGTCACCAGACAGTGTATGCGGCAATGGGTGATATGATGCAGCAGATCCATGCATTGGCACTGCACACCTACACACCGGAAGAATGGCAGGAACAGGGTGTTGCGCCCGAGTCACCCCAATGTCTCGGTGGCAGCAAGCACGATCATCACTGATGGTTTTGTCGATAGCATTGAAACGGCAGTTGTCTGTTTTGCTATCGGCATTGCTGGCTTCCTGTCTTGTGGTGGCGGAAGATAATAAAAACAATCCACTGTTGTTGGATAACCATTTTTCTCGCGGTGTACGTATTACGCCACCTGCCAATATCCGTTTCGGGTTTTTGCCGCAAAATGTCACGCGCGAAGCCGCTGTCTGCTTGCCGCATCGGGATTGCTCGCAGCAACCGGTCTGGCAGTTGCAACAGTGGTCTAATGCACAGGATATTGCTGATGCTGTGGAAACGCAGCTTGCCTGGTTATTGCATGATAGCGACGGGCGCATTCAGAAACGCCTCCAGCTAAAACCTGGCGATCCGGTTATGGCGGATGTCATGCTGGAGATGAATGGCCTGAGTGAATTTGCTGCGCGCAGTGAAGATGGCGTGCCGCGCTATATTGCTGATCTTGGAAAGCCGTGGCCACACTGGCTACTCTCGCAGCGACTGAACAGTGGTCGTCTCGTGCAATACCGGCAGTTGATGCTCAGCGGCCAGATCAGGATGCTGTTTGATACGCCGCAACATCAGGAAGGCTACAACCCTTCGGTGCATGCGGCGCGAATGTTATTGGCTATTACCGTGCGTAATCGGCTCACGGGAGATTACTTCTGGCTCACCTTGCCGTTGTATGACGATCGGTTCCCCCACAGCGATTTCGGATGCCAGAAATGCACGGAAAGCGGTGACCAATGTGTTACGCCCCGATCAATTGCGGATGCTGGTATCTGGCGTTGTCCGGAAGATCGTGTGGGCGAGCGCTGGTGGCACAATGAAAAGCCCGGTACGGCGCGGATGATCTTTCGTATGCCGACGCGAGATTTTCTGCATGGTGATCCGGTGAAAGGAAGCTGGGTGTACGTGCACGGGGATTTGCTGCCGTTTGTGCAAGCGGGTATTCAGGCGGTGCGGCAGCGTGAAAATGGCCGGCGCTTTCCTGCAGATCTGTTTTTCTATGAACTGGGTCTGTTTTCAATTGGCTGGGAAATAACAGGTTTTAACCATGTGGCTTCACAGCTGCGTGACTGGCAGCTGGATGCGGTGAGATAGCCGGGAGTTGTTGCTGTACCGGAGGCTCTGCGGAATTGATTAGCGGTTTTTACCCACGTGCCTAGCGGTTTGTGCGAGTGGTTTTGCCGCGCTGTTCTGCAATGATGCGCGCCTGTATCCAAGACATTTTCCCCGATGCGTGTACTGCTTTTCCTCTGCTGTTTTCTGGTGGTCGGCCTTTGGCTGGTACCGTCTACTGTGGGCGCTGATGCCAACAATGCTGTTGAACATGCAGAGATGCTGGATACTTCTTTGCAGGCAGTTGAGTGGTACACCAATGAATCGGTGCGCAAGGCATTGCAGGCAGAAACTACAGGCGACATCGCCAATGCCAGGTTATTTGGCAACAAGGCCATCGAGTCGGATCTGAAAGCACAGGGCTTGCGTAATGAAACAGCCGCTGCGTGGCTGAAAGCNNGCACAGGCTACATGGCACCGGGCAGCAGACATGGCCAAAGAGCGTGCAGCGATGCTGGGAAAGCGCATACCGCTGCTCCAGCAACAGTGGAAGGCCGATGCTGGCGATACTGCGGCGGGTCGTGAGCATGAAATCCTTTACCTGCAAGCGGTGTTCCTGACAGCGCAACAGTGGGCGCTGGTGGCGCAGTTTTCCAGATCAGCTGTCGAGCCAGAACAGGCACTGTTGGCAACGCAGCAACTACAAAACCTGCTGCCGTCTTTGCAGCAGGATAATCGCCTCTCGGCGCTTGACACGGATCCTCGCCTGAAGGGCAGCGTTGAGCAGCTGAAGGATTGGCAGCAACTGGTTTCTCACCCCTGACCAATGCGCTACAGTGCGCTCTTGATGTTTCAAGAGAGCTGGTCCCCATGCAAGAACAGATCACAAACGCTGCTGCAGTGCTTGCCGCGCTTTACAGCCGTGTGTCTGTTTCTGAGTTGGTGGAGCCTGCGCCGTCTGCCGGGCAGCGGCAAGCCATCTTCCGCGCAGCACTGCGCGCCCCGGATCACGGCCAGTTGCGTCCGTGGCGTTTTTTGCTGGTAGAGGGTGAGGATCGCATCACTATCGGCAATGTTATTGCTGATGTTGAGGAGTGTTGTTACGGCCCACTGGGTGAATCCCAGCGTAACAAGGCGGCGGGTCGTTTACTGCGTGCGCCGCTCGTCTTGTTGGTGATCGCCCGTATTACACCCCACGCCAAAATTCCCGAGATTGAGCAAGTTATGTCTGTCGCTGCTGCAGTGCAAAATATGTTGCTGGCAGCACATGCATCAGGTGTTGGTGCAATATGGCGCACAGGCCCTGTCACGTTTGAGCGGTTGTTAGCAGAAAAACTGGGTCTGGCTCCCGATGAGCGTCTGCTCGGTTTTTTATATCTAGGGACACCAAAAGGTGAATTGAAAACAGCGCCTTCCCTTGATGTAGACAACTTTTTCAAAACATGGACGGCGCCATGAGCAATACGCCAGCCGGAAGCGCCACTACACGCCATCTATTCCGTTCCAGCGCCATGGTCAGTGTCATGACGCAGATTTCACGCGTGCTGGGCATGGTGCGGGATATTGTTTTGGCCAATGCGATTGGCGCGGGGCACACGCCGGGCGCGGATGCTTTTTTTCTTGCGTTCCGTATCCCGCAATTCTTGCGACGTTTATTTGCCGAAGGTGCATTTGCGCAAGCGTTTGTGCCTGTGTTGGCAGAATACCGTGCGCGTGGTGATAAAGCTGCCGTGCGTGATCTGGTGAATCATGTTGCCGGTGTGTTGGGAGGTACATCACTCGCTGTCAGTGCGTTGGTCGTGTTGGCTTCACCTTGGTTCACTATCCTGTTTGCGCCGGGTTTCTGGTTGAACGACCCCGAGCGTTTTGGCCTCACCAGCGACATGCTGCGCATTACGTTTCCGTATCTTTTCCTTATCACCATGACAGGTTTTGCCAGCTCGGTATTGAATACCTATGACCGTTTTGCGGCAGCGGCTGCCACGCCTATCCTGATGAACATCACGCTGATTCTTGCAGCGACTGTTGCTGTTCCCTGGTTTGACCAGCCCGTGTTTGCCATGGCGTGGGGCGTGCTGTTATCCGGCGTCGTGCAGTTGGTATTCCAGTTGCCTTCCATGCAGAAAATTCACCTGATGCCCGTGCCAAAGTGGAATTGGCAGCACGAAGGTGTACAGCGTGTACTCAAGCTGATGTTGCCCGCGGTATTCGGCGTTTCTGTCAGCCAGATCAACCTGATGATGGATTCTATTCTTGCTTCGTTTTTACCTACAGGTAGCGTGGCGTGGTTGTATTACTCCGAGCGCGTATCGGAATTGCCTCTCGGAATTTTCGGGGTGGCAGTGGCCACGGTGATCTTGCCCAGTTTGTCGCGCAGCCATATTGCAGAATCCCCGAAAGAATTTTCTTCCACACTGGATTGGGCCATACGTCTCAATATGTTGATCGGTGTGCCGGCTGCGCTAGCGCTGATTGTGCTCGCTACACCCATTCTCAGCACCCTGTTTGAACATGGCCAGACCACAGCGCACGATATCGAGATGTCTGCCTGGGCGATGCGTGCCTATGGTGTCGGCCTGGTTGGTTTCATGATGATCAAGATACTGGCGCCGGGGTTTTATTCTCGGCAGGACATCAGGACACCTGTGCGCATAGGTGTCATTTCTGTAGTAGCAGCTCAAGTCATGAACGTCACTTTCATGCTTTTTTTCCAGCACGTGTACGGTATCGGGCATGTCGGTCTTGCGTTGGCCACGGCACTTGCCGCGTATATCAATTCCGGGTTGTTGTTTCACACGCTGCGGAAGCAGGGTATTTATGAATACGGACGCGGCTGGGGACGTTTTGTCGGGCAGATGCTGGCGAGCAATGGCGCCATGGTGCTGGTGCTGTGTGGCTTGCTGCATGTGTGGCCGGACTGGTCCGCCTACAGCTGGAACTTGCGCGTGGGGTATCTGGCCGTGATGTGTAGTGCGGGGATGCTTGTGTATTTTGTCGTTTTGCTGGTGATGGGTTTGCGCCCCAAACATTTACGCCTGCAGGCATAAATCCACTAACGACCCATACCGGCCAACAGCACAGCCCCGATAAACACCAGAAAACCGGCAAACACGCGTTTGAGGGTGGCAGCGGGCCAGCGATGGGCCAGTTGTGCTCCGAATCGTGCAAAGACAACGCTCGATATACCTATACCCAACACCGCCGGCAAATAGACGTAACCCAACGCGTATTGGGGCAAGTCTGGCTGGAGCCAACCCTGATACACATAGCCCAGTGCGCCTACCAGAGCTATCGGGAAGCCACAGGC
>DDBK01000024.1 GCA_002333095.1 Cellvibrionales bacterium UBA2034 | reverse complement strand
TAGCAAAGATTGTTGATCATGCCGATGACGGCTGGAATGCCGTATTCTGGGTATCACTCATTGCGCTATTCGCCCCGAATACTCAAGAAATCATGAGCAAGTTCCAGCCAGCATGGGATTCTGTGACCAGCAATTCACGTGTGCAATGGCGTCCACATCCAGCCTTGGCTATTGTGGCAGGCTTGGCCCTCGGCTTGAGCATTGTCAACATTGGCCAAGTCAGCGAATTTCTCTACTTTCAGTTCTGATGATGAAAAACTACAACAGCATTTTTCTGGTTTGTGTCGTTATGGTGGTCAGCCTTAGTGCTTTCACCATGTTGTGGTCTCAACCTATAACAGGAGATCTCACAAGGATTAGCGCATACCCGGAACGCTGGTTTGGCTGGAACGATCAACAACAGGATATCCCTGTCCTGATCAATAGCGAAAAGACACAAGGCAAGCGCCACATTCTTGTTATCGGCGACTCATTTTCGGAAGCGGGCCACTGGCAAGCATTTCTAGGAGATAAATACAGTTTTTCCTTCATACATAACAGTAAAACCACGTTGCCGAAAATTTTATCCCGCATCGAAAGAGAAAAACCGGATGCTGTAATCCTGGAAACAGCAGAAAGAGCTTTTCCTGATATGTACGGTACTGGAGGTTCTTTCATAACGACCAGCGCCGATTGTGCACTAGCACCAACGACTGAAGACAATTCAAAAGCTACTCTTGCCAGTTACACAGAAAAAATGGCAACGCTGCCTGCCTTCCCATATAAGCAAAGAGATACACTTCCCCGAACTGGCAAAACCATCTCAGAAGGCTATCACGCACTAAAAATCCAGGCCAAGGCACTTTTCAAACCCGAAAAGCGCAAGGCAAAAGTGCTGGCGTTAACGAGTACAAACCTGTTCAGCAACCAGAGAAATAGCGAGATACTCTTGCTCTCCAAGGATTTTTTGCTGTATGACACAGCTGATGACAGCAGCATCAGGGTTATCCGTTGCTCGATGCAAAAAACAGCAGCCGCTTTAATGCAAACAGGCATTCTATACGTCATGCTCGCCATCCCGGATAAAACAACCGCTTACCAGACTTATCTGGCAGATAACGAGATACGTCAGCGGCCATCGCTGATCGGCAGACTTCACACTAGTCAAATTAAACATGGGATCGATATGCTGCCTGCTATTCAAGCTATGGCAGCCGCAGGCCACAAAGATATTTATCTGCCAGATGATACACACTGGGGTTACAAGGGATTCCAGCTGGCCGCTGCCTTGATTGATCTGGAACTGGCAACCCNNCCCCCAGCCATGATTAAACCCGGGGTTTACCGACACTACAAAGGAAAGGATTATCTTGTTGTAGGTCTGGCGCATCACTCAGAAACACGCGAACCATTAGTGGTCTATCGTTGCCTGTACGACGACTATAGTTTGTGGGTGCGCCCGGAATTAATGTTTAGAGAAACCGTAATAATTGATGGGAAAGTAATTCCACGCTTTGCTTTCTTGCATGAGGCATAGGAATGACCGCCGCTGACCATATTCTCAGCGTCACCGAACTCAATCGCCGCGCACGGCAATTATTGGAAGTTCATCTGGCAACAGTCTGGGTACGTGGTGAGATTTCCAACCTGTCAATGCCTTCTTCAGGTCATTGGTATTTCACACTGAAAGACGACAAAGCCCAGATACGCTGCGCCATGTTTCGGGGCAATAATGCACTGCTGAGATTCAAACCTGAACACGGTATGCAAGTGATTGCCCGTGGCCGTGTGAGCCTTTATGAAGGGCGTGGCGACTACCAGTTGATTGCAGAAAACCTGCAAGTCGACGGCGCGGGCAATTTACAAATCGCATTTGAACAGCTGAAAGCAAAACTGGAAGATGAGCGTCTTTTTGACGATGATTTCAAGCAGGAACTCCCAACACTACCAAAACATGTCGGTGTCATCACATCACCAACCGGCGCAGCGATTCGTGACATCCTGTCAATATTCAAGCGCCGTTTCCCTGCCATCCAGATCAGTATCTTTCCCGTGCCAGTGCAAGGCGCTGATGCCGCACCCGCTATTATCAAGGCTCTACAACTTGCCAATAAACACACTGGTTTTGATGCATTGATACTCGCTCGCGGGGGTGGCTCCCTGGAAGATTTATGGGCCTTCAACGAAGAGGCTGTGGCACGAGCAGTGTTTGCCAGTGAAATCCCTGTGGTGAGCGCCATCGGGCATGAAACCGATTTTACTATCTGCGATTTTGTAGCGGATATCAGGGCAGCCACGCCTTCAGCCGCCGCCGAGCTGCTGTCACCTGACATTGCCGACTACAACGCATTGCTGGCACATTACGCTGGAGAGCTGCAGAAGCAACTGCGTCGTATGGTCGCTGCTTTTCGCTCTGATCTTGTGAATCTGGCCAAACGGCTACGCCACCCGAGCCATACACTGCGCGAACAACAGCAAAAACTTGATCATCTGGAATGGCGTTTGCGGCAGGCACAGCGGCTGCATCAGCAAACTATGCAACGGCAACTGGATAAACTCGACGGCCAGTTACAACGCCACCACCCGCAGCAAACCTTGCAACAGATCCACTATCGGCTCCGTCTGGTGCAACAACGACTGTTGGCATATACCGCCACCCGGCTACAGCAAGACCAGCAACAATTAGCGCATCTGATGGCCCTGCTGGATAGCGTGAGCCCCCTGAATACACTGAAACGCGGCTATTCCATCGTCACCGGTGCAGACGGGCGTAACCTCACCAGGGCAGCACAGACAAAAACAGGAGACCGCATTGCTGTCAAGCTCTTCAAGGGACAGCTTGATTGTGTGGTAACACAAGTCATTCCGGACGCTCTGCAATAGCTTTGATCACGATCAACAATGTGCCCGCTATCCAGTTTTATGCTGTCCGCCATCAAAACAATGAGGGCAGGGCTGTGGCTGAACAAGAAACTTACTGGCAACAGGAAGATAAATCCACGATCGGCAAGGTGTTTCTGATGGTCGGCGTTTTTGCCGTCGTGATGGCCGTAGTCGCGGTTGTTGTGGGTTTTATCCTCTAGGCTTTTTACGGCACAGGGAATACGGTTAATATCGCAATCTACTGTTATTGATTGCGAGAGTCTCCGTGCTGATCCCTGTTTCTGATCCTGTACACTCCACCTGGATTGTTGTTGCTGCCTTTCTGGCTGCTCTCTTGCTGTCTTTCCGCAGGACCACTCATGACGGCCTGTTTCCTGTTCCTGTGACACAGGAGCTCAAGGGGCTGGGCATCCTCGCCATTGTATTTGCGCACATCAGCTACATGCTGGTGACAGACAACACATTCCTTTACCCACTGTCTATTGCTGCCGGCGTTGGCGTGGATCTCTTTCTGTTCATGTCCGGCTTCGGCCTGACTACAGGGATGCTGAAAAAACAAATGCCAGTGCTGGAGTTCTATCAGCGCCGTCTCGTGAAGGTATTCATTCCCTTCTGGATAGTACTGGTCGCACTCTTTATTGCTGACTATTTATTTCACGGCATCGATTATTCCCCAGAGTACATGTTGCAATCTTTTCTAGGTTGGTTTCCACGCGCCAGCGCTTTTGAAGATGTCAATTCACCATTCTGGTATATCAGTTGGATGCTGATGTTTTATGCACTTTTCCCACTATTATTCATGCGAGAGCGCCCTTGGTTAACAGCCATTTTACTGGCTGTTATCGCCAATGCCTTTGCATTGGCTGATCCACTGGAGCTCCAAGTCAACTGGCTACACCGCCTGCATACCAATGCTTTTTCCTTGGGCATACTGCTCGCATGGTGGCTTAATGCCAATCCATCCAGAGTCAAAACCCTTGAATGGTTTCGTAACCATTCCGGAGGCATCGGACGGTATACCATAGTGGGCGCAGCACTTTTCTTTGCGGGGTACATGGCTTGCCACAACACGGCGGGCAATTGGCCGCGATTTGCTGATTTGCTGGACTCAGCAGGCTTTGATCCCGGATTTTTTATCGGGCAATCCACTAGCCTGCTGACTATGGCTGCATTAATTGTTTTTTTCTCAATGAAAAAACTAGACAACAAATTCCTGTACATCTACGGCGTTTATTCTTATGAAACCTATCTACTACATTGGCCGTTGATGTCGCGCTACGACATTTTTTTCCAGCACTTGCCGGCCTGGGCCGCTACCATTCTCTGGGTTATTGCGTTTATTGGTATTGGCATACTACTGCAAAAAGTCACCGGCCCAATCGGTGCGTGGATAGACAAACTCCGGTAAGGGAGTCTATCTTTTCCACTATTAGTTTAGATTACATTACTGTTCCGCCATCCATCACATATTCACTGCCTGTGATATGACCTCCATCTTGCTCTGATGCGAGTAGAGCAATCACAGACGCGACATATTCCGGACCTTTTTGTCCCAACATAGCATCGATGCGAGGAATCAGGCTGAAATCCATTTTATCCGGCAACGTGCTGTTATTATTCATGCCTGTTGAAATAGAACCAGGGCATACGGTATTTGCACGCAACCCCTGTTTTGCAAACTCAACTGCAATAGACTTTGTCATAGCAGATACCCCACCCTTGGACGCAGCATAGGCAGCACCCCAAGGCAGACCACGAATTGCAGAAGTCGATGAAACGTTAACAATGTTTCCTTTGCTTGCCAGAAGATAGGGAATGGCTTCACGACACATCCAATAAGTGCCTGTCAGGTTAATCCCGATAATGCGGTGCCAGTTGGCATCTGTGGAGCGCTCGAAATTCTCCATCTTGATTACACCTGCCACATTAATCAGCACGTCCAGTGATCCCATTTTTCCAATCGCCATTTTCAGCATGTGCTGTATTGATTCCAGACTGCCTACATCACATAGCGCCCAGTCTGCTTTACCTCCAGCACCGGTGATCCGTTCTACTGTTTCTGCCAAACTGGCTTCTGCCAGATCAACACAAAAAACATAGCCACCTTCACTGGCAATACGCTCAGCTGTAGCACGGCCAATACCCGCGGCTGCACCTGTTATCAGAACATTTTTTCCTTCAAAACGTTGCATGGGAACCTCTGCATCATCTGGTTGTCTTTTATCTGGCTGTGTATTCAAAACGGCGTAAACTGTGTACTCCTTTTAACCGGATTCAGCCATGCCCAGACGAGATGATGACCTTTTTGACACGCAATCGATAGTGCCAGATACCGATGATCGGGCCGGGCACATCGTTACTCCTCGATCTGCGCCCTCGCCACGCAGCAGCAATAAGCCTGCCGGAGAACCCTCTTTCCTGAAGCAGGTGGTGGTCACTGCCATGCTTCTCGCACTGACTGCAGCATGCGGCCTGTTCCACTATAGAAACACACAACAACAGGATGTAAACGCCAAATTGCAAATGCGGCTGGAAGCCCTGGAATCCCAACTGGGGGTCACAGCATCCACCGCTACCCATACCAGCGAGACACTCGGGGAGAAGGTGAAATCGCTGGAAGGCCGCCTTACTACCACCAACTCTGAAATCAGCAAGCTTTGGGGGGTAACCAATGACAAGACCAGAAAAACCCTGGAAGAGCATGAGAAATCCCTGACAGCATTGCAGTTAAATATTGCAGACATCAAAAAATCGGCAGCCCAGATCGAAAAATCTGCCTCTGATGCATCCAGAACAGCCACGGATAGCAAATTGTCAGCTGACAACGCTGCCCGCGGGATTTCCGAAATAAATGGCTCCGTTGCTGCCTTACAGCAAAAGATTGCCCAAGGTGATCCGGCGGCAAGGGAAGCGGTACAGCAGGCAACAATGGCGCAAGAACAAACGGAACAACTACAAGTAAAGCTGGATGCTCTGAACAAAAAAGTATCCGATCACGACGAAAGCATACGCAGCATTGATAGTTTTCGGCGCAGCGTCAATAATGATCTGGGCAAGCTGAAACAGGAGCTTATCGGGCCTTCAAGCGCGCCCATGGTGCAATAAAAACAGTTAGTTACAAATTCAAACAAGAGGCTATCCACATGAAGATCAAAACCATTGCCGTACTGTTTTTTTCTGGGCTTATCTCTTTTACAACCTTTGCAGATGAATGCACCCAGACTTGCGAAGAGGATTACAAGGCCTGCAAGGAAGTAGCCGAGTCAGCCACCGCCAAACAAGCGTGTGAAGACGATGTAGCCGCCTGCAAAGCTGAATGCAACTAGCCCTCCCTGCTTGACCAAACGGTAGCTCTTGGTTTACCCACCTTGGGCTACCTTATATAATTCCACCTTGATTAACCCGCCCTCCTCTCCGGATTTTTATGCTGCGAATCGACCACGAAGCCCTGACTTTCGATGATGTGCTGTTGCTGCCCGGTTATTCCGAGGTAGTGGCAAAAGATGTGAGCATCAAAACACTGCTGACGCGCACCATTCACCTGAATATGCCACTGGTTTCTGCAGCAATGGATACTGTGACCGAGGCCCGGCTGGCAATAGCCATGGCACAACAAGGGGGCATCGGCATCATTCACAAGAATATGACTGTCGAGCAGCAAGCACGGCAGGTACTACAGGTAAAGCGATTCGAGAGCGGCGTTGTCAAGGATCCTATTACCATCGAGTCTACTGCCAGTATTCGTGAACTGGTCAGTTTGACCAGGGAAAACCGTATTTCAGGTGTGCCTGTCATGCAAAACGGCCAGCTAGTCGGCATTGTCACTAGCCGGGACGTACGTTTTGAGCCTCATCTAGACGCGCCTGTATCCAGCATCATGACCCCGAAAGAAAGGCTGGTCACTGTCAAGGAAGGCGCTTCTGCTGAAACCGTGAAAGAGCTGTTGCATCGCCATCGCATCGAAAAAATTCTGGTGGTGAACGATAATTTTGACCTGCGCGGCATGATTACCGTGAAGGATTTCAGCAAAGCCGAAACCTTCCCGAATGCATGCAAAGACGATCAAGGCAGCTTGCGAGCGGGTGCATCTGTTGGTGTTGGCGGTGACACTGACCACAGGGTTGAAGCCTTGATTGCCGCCGGGGTTGATGTGCTGGTAGTTGATACCGCCCACGGGCATTCCAAAAACGTACTCAATCGCGTCAGCTGGATCAAACAACACTTCCCTCACGTTCAGGTGATTGGCGGCAATATTGCAACCGGAGATGCCGCGAGGGCACTGGTGAAAGCAGGGGCAGATGGTGTCAAGGTAGGCATTGGTCCAGGCTCAATCTGCACCACGCGTATTGTTACCGGCATAGGCGTACCGCAAATCAGCGCTATTGCTAATGTAGCCGCAGCCTTGAAAGGCACTGGCGTGCCACTGATTGCCGACGGGGGCATTCGCTTCTCTGGTGATATATCCAAAGCTATAGCAGCCGGGGCGCATGCCGTAATGATGGGAAGCATGTTTGCTGGCACCGAAGAAGCTCCCGGTGAAGTTGAGCTGTATCAGGGTCGCTCTTATAAATCCTATAGAGGCATGGGCTCTTTAGGTGCGATGGCGCAGTCGCAAGGCTCTTCTGATCGTTACTTCCAAGATGCAAGCCAG
>DDBK01000035.1:6345-26913 GCA_002333095.1 Cellvibrionales bacterium UBA2034 | reverse complement strand
GACGGCGCTGATGGATTTCATGACAGTGCGCGAAACCCTGCAGCTATTCAGCCAGTTCTATGATCGGGTCGAGCCGCTTGAAGCATTGATTCACCAATGTGATCTGGGTGATTTTCTCGACCGATATGCAAATAAATTATCGGGTGGCCAACAGCAAAGGCTGCTATTGGCGCTGGCCATGATAAACCGGCCACAGCTGATTTTTCTGGATGAGCCCACCACAGGACTTGATCCGCAGGCACGCCACAATTTCTGGCAATTGATCAACGGGATCAAGAAACGCGGTGCAACCATTATCCTCACTACACATTACATGGATGAAGCTGAACAGCTCTGTGATGAACTTGCCATCATGGACCGTGGACGTATTATCGCCCGCGGATCGCCAGCACAATTGTTGCACGAACATTTTGGATTTCTTTATGTCTGCCTTGACCGTGCAGATTGTGAACAGGCAATTGATGCATTTCCGGACATCGAGATTCAGGGTGAGCGGGTGTTTATCCGTACGCAATCGGCCGAGCAGACTTTGCAAGCGCTGATCGGGCTTGGTGTGTCGCTGGGTTCGTTGACTGTTCGTAACCCGACACTGGAAGATCTTTTCCTGAAACTGACAGGGCATCGTTTACGTGAATGATAAAAAAAGTTACTTCATTGGACTGACTGTATTCTTGCTTATCGCGATAGCGTTCAGATCGGGCGGCGTAGTAGAACATGTCCCTGAGATTTTTTTGAAGTGTGCTGGCGCAGCTGTAATTTATATGGCCATGTACCTTCTGGTTTTTTCACTGTCTCCCTGGAAAATGTCGTTGTGCTGGCTGGGTTTGCCGTTGTTGATTTTTTCAGCTAGCTGGTTGCGTTGGTACTGGGCGGCTGTTTTGACGCCGGTATGGTTCTTTGCGTTATACCGCACTTGCTGCGCCGATAGTTTTCACTACAGGCGCGGGCATTCTGTCGAAGGATTTCTTTGGGGGGCGATAGTAGTCCTTTGCTGGGTTTACTTATCCGGAGCCGGGGGTTACGGCCAACAGACGGCAGATTATGTTATGCACAATGGCCGGCTGGAAGATCTTGTTAATTATTCATGGCCAGTGAATTACACCCAGGGCATTATGCTGGATAGCAGTCAGACACCGTCTAAAAACAGCCTGTTGGTCTCCTACTCTGGATATTATTTGCCAGCTGCGCTGTTTGGAAAGATTTTTGGTTTGCGATTTGCTATGGAGTTTATGCACTACTGGACGCTGCTGGGTTGTTGGCTTGCATACCGTTGGCTTCTGGAGATTACGCAGGTTAAATCATCTATGTTTCTTGCTGCAGTTTTCGTGGCATTTGGCGGGTGGGATATCGCAGGATCTTTTTTAATTTGCATAAAAGCCTGTCAGGATTCTGGTGTCGATATTGCAAATTCTATATCTGTAATCCTTTCTAATCCTGATGTCAGCTTGACATGGATAGACTCGGAACTTGGAAGAATATTGGAGACCAGTTATTTTTTTGGTGATTTTGTGTCGCTGACAAATTCTTTATTCTGGGCTCCCCATCAGACAATTGCAGGCTGGATTATCATTGGACTGCTATTGGCTATATGGCGCGATAATAATTTCAAGCAAATAATTTTTGTGTACAGCTTGCTAGCTTTGTGGGCGCCTATGATTATTTTAGGTCTGGTTATTTTCCCCTTGGTTATTATTATGCAGGGACGTATGTTAGCTATGCGACAGGCGGCATCGTTTGAAAATATTGCCGGCGGCCTGATGGTGGTTTTTGTTATGGGGCTGTATTACCTTAGTGCTACTGCGTTAACCAATCCCATGGGATTTGTATTTTTCGATGAAGGTTACAAAGGTTTTATTTGGCTTTTGGCATTTAATTTTTTTGGATGGGGGGTTTATTCTTTTTCTCTTTATCCTTGCATAAAAAAAATGGATTCTGTTTGGAAAGGATTTTTTTATACAATCTGCGCAACTTTTTTTATGCTTTCATGCATAAAATACGGAAGTTACAACGATCTTATGATAAGAAACTCTGCTCCTTTAATGTTTGGATTAGTTATTATTTTTTTAAAGTCTATTGATTTTCTTATTTCTAATAATAAAAAACTCCATGCTGCTTTCTTGGTGTTTGTAATGTTGCCAGGTGTAATTTCATCTATTGTTAATGTGGGAAGCTCTTTGGCTAACTATGAAGAAAGAATTCCTGGAGAAAGCGTGGTTAATTATGTTGGCGGGTGGCAATTTCTTGGCTCAACTGATTCGTTGTATGTCCGTATTTTTTCTGCACCTCTATAATTCTACAGGGTTGCCATGAAAGCATTTATCGCGCTGCTGCTGGCGCGCAACAAGGAATTTTACCGGGATCGCGCTTCAATATCGTGGGCGGTCATCTTGCCGGTGATTATTATCGTGGCGGTGTCTATTGCTTTTTCAGGGCGCGACCAGCAATTGTTCAAAGTGGGTGTCTTGACGCAGGACGTGGCGCATCTTGCCATTCCGGTGGCGTTGCAGAAAGATTATATTGAAGCCGTAGCGATTCAGGATCCGGAAAAAGCGCTCATGCGTGTTCGGCACCACCAGTTTGATCTGTTGTTGCAGCCCACAGAAAACGGTTGGCGTTACTGGATCAATGAAAATGCAGCCAAGGGGGAAGTGCTGCAAAGTTTGTTACTGGCTACTGTGCCGCAGGCGCAAAAGGAAACAGTGAGCGGCCGCGCAGTGCGTTATATCGATTGGGCCATGCCCGGTGTGTTGGGCATGAATATCATGTTTGGCGCATTGTTTGGCGTGGGTTATGTGATTGTTCGCTACAGAAAAATGGGCGTCTTGAAACGCTTGCAGGCCACGCCGATCACCGCATTCCAGTTTCTCAGTGCGCAACTGGTATCCCGCTTGCTGATTATTACTGTCGTGAGCGCGATGATTTTTGTCGGCTGTAATCTCTTCCTTGATTTCCTGATGCTGGGCAGTTATGCGTTGCTGTTCGCCATTGCACTGCTGGGCGGTTTCTCGATGATTGCACTGGGATTGATTGTGTCCAGTCGCACAGATAATGAAGAACTTGCAGGCGGCTTGCTGAATGTGGCTACGTATCCGATGTTGTTGTTGTCGGAAGTGTGGTTTTCCCTGGACGGTGCGCCACAGTGGATGAGGGCTATCGCGCAAGTGCTTCCCATGACGCACATGCTGGATGCTGCGCGTGCGGTGATGCTGGAAGGGGCTGGGTGGCAGGATGTATCTGCGCATTTATGGGTGATGGCTGCGATGAGCATGGTATTTTTATCGATCGCTGCCGTGATGTTTCGATGGGGCAAGCGTTAAATAATGGAGAACAATATGCGCGGTTGGAAAAACTGGTTACTGCTGTTATCTACAACGCTGTGTGTTAATGCGGTACGCGCCGCAGATATCGCTGTGCCTGCACCGCTGGAGCCATGGCGCGGCTGGGTGTTGGACCAACACCGCGAACTGGCTTGTCCGCCACACTACGCCAACCTTGGCGAACATTACTGTCGCTGGCCGGGCAGGCTTGTGTTGCAAGCAGACATGCACGGGGCCAGTTTTTCACAAGACTGGCAGTTGTATAGCGATGGCTGGATTACGCTGCCGGGCGACGCGGATAGTTGGCCGCAGGACGTGCGTGTGGATGAGAAAAGTGCGGCAGTGATTGAGCGCGACGGGTTGCCTGTTGTGCATTTGCCTGCCGGCGAACATCAGGTGCAGGGAGTGATCCGCTGGAACAGTCTTCCTACGCGTCTGGNNGTAGTGCGTTTTCGCGTGGCGGGGCGTGATCGTGAATTGTTGCTCGGCCAATTGTTGCTGGACGGTTTTGCACCACTGGCAATGGATACGCCGTTGCCTGCACGCATCGAGCCGGATGGTCGTTTGCGTGTGCAATTGCGTGCCGGTGAATGGGAAGTGCGTTTGCGCGCGCGCGCTGATGGCCAGCCCTTGTCATTTGCCAGCAAGAAAATGGATGACAGTTGGCCGGAAGAAGAAATCTGGTCGCTGCGCGACAATCGCAGTTTGCGTCAGATTACACCGAGCGGTCCTGCATCTATCGATCCATCCCAGACCGATATGCCCGCCGAATGGCGCGCATTGCCTGCCTGGTTGTTGCGCACTGGTGACACGCTGACACTCACGGAAAACCAGCGCGGTGATGAGCTGACCAGCGGTGAAGTATCCGGCGAACAATTGGCATTGCATCGCAAACTGTGGCTTGATTTTGATGGCAGTGGCATCACCAGCCGGGACACCGTGAGCGGCGTGTTGAAACAGGCGGCGCGTTTTTCTACGGTGCCAGAGCAATTGCTTGGCCGCGCAGAAGTGAATGGCGAAGCGCAACTGATTACAAAACTGCCACAGCAACAAACAGGAGAACAGCAAACGGAAGCGGGAATCGAGTTGCGTCCAGGTCCGTTGAACCTGTTGAGTATCAGTCGTCTGGAACAACCTGCACGTTTTGCGGTGACAGGGTGGCAACGGGATTTTAATTCTGTGTCTGCGCATTTGAATTTGCCGCCAGGCTGGATGTTATTGCATGCCGCAGGCGCAGACAGCGCACAAGGTTCGTGGGTTGCGCGCTGGAATTTGTGGGCGATTTTTCTGGTGCTGATCGTGGCAGCAGCCAGCTGGCGCTTGCTGGGTGCGGTGGCAGGCATTGTCGCGTTGCTGGCTTTATTGCTCACCTATCATGCACAACATGCGCCGGTGTTTTTCTGGCTGGCTGCGCTGGTGGGTGTGGCGTTGGTGCGCGTTTTGCCAGAAGGACGGTTGCGCAAAGTGTTGGGCATCTACAACGGCGTGGTATTTGTTGCGTTGGCGTTCCTGTTGCTCAGTTTTGCAGTGGATCAAACGCGACGCAGTGTGTATCCACAACTGGAATTGGGAACGTATGCCGATATCCGCCAACGCAGTGATGTGGATTCTTACGCCAGTGGCGCGATGCAAATGGAACCGCCGATGGCCGCTGCACCTGCAGCAGAAATGGATGCTGCGGGTGAAATAGCAGAGCAAAAAATGGACGATAACGCGGCTTACAGCAGTGTGAAACGTATGGCCAAAGTGAACAGACCCGCCCCGCAAAAATTGAAAACGGGTTATGACGTTGGTGCAAAAGTGCAGACTGGCCCCGGCGAGCCAGCGTGGCAATGGCAGGCCGTTTCCTTACGCTGGAGTGGGCCGGTGACACAGGCGCAAACACTGCAGCTGTACCTGCTCTCACCCAATTGGCACCGTTTGTGGAATCTGGCGTCGGTGTTGCTGGTGTTTGCTTTCGCGGGTTTGTTGCTGCGTGCTGCGTGGCCATCGGCCAACTGGCGAGTGCTGCCCAAAACTATTATTCCTGATGCCATCGCGCCGGGATTGGTGTTGGTTGCCGTTGTGTTGATGCAGCCTTCACCGGTTCTAGCGCAACAGCCGTCGCCACAACAATCAGCAGCCACCGGATTTCCCGATGCCACATTGCTGACAGAACTGGAACAGCGTCTCACACGCTTGCCGGATTGCGAGCCGCAGTGTGCTGCGTTCAGCCGTGGCCTGCTGCAACTGGATGCCAATAACGTGCGACTGGAATTGCAGATCGACGCGCAGGAAACTGTGGCTGTGCCGCTCCCGGTAGCGCGCAACCAATGGCAGCCACGCACGATTCTGGTGGATGGCGAAACTACCAACAGCTTGCGCCGTGACGATACCGGCCTGCTCTGGATTGTGTTGGTGCCGGGCAGCCATCGCCTGTTACTGGAAGGGCCAGCACTGGGTGACAGCCTGCAACTGCCGTTCGAAATGCCGGTGCACAACGTGGTGGTGGAGGCGAGCGGTTGGCAGGTATCCGGTCTGGCCAATGGCCAGATCCCCGGCCGCAGTTTGCAGCTGACCCGTGAAAGCCAGAGCCAGAAGACAGACAACGACAGCGCCCAATTGTTGCCGGATGCCGCGCCGCCGTTCCTGCGTGTGACCCGTACGCTGGTATTGGGGCTGGACTGGCAAGTGCAAACGGTCGTTGAGCGATTGGCGCCGGCCGTTGGCGCGATCGCGGTTCCTGTCACCTTGCTGCCGGGTGAGGCGGTGCTGACGCCAGGCGTGGAGGTAATCGATGGAAAGGTTCAAGCGGTAATAAGCGCTTACTCACATTCTTTCAGTTGGAACGCCAGCCTCAAACAAGGCANNGGTACGCCAGCCTCAAACAAGGCAACAGCCTCATCTTGACGGCCGCCAAGCCAGCCCCGTGGGTGGAGCAATGGCAGTTCAATATTGCGCCGATCTGGCATGTGGATTTCAGTGGCCTCAACCCGGTCAAACAGGACATGCAGTCTGGCCAGTTGCCACGTTGGCAGCCGTGGCCGGGAGAAACCTTGACGGCGACGATCAGCCGGCCGGAGGCCGTTAACGGCAATACCCGCACCATCGAATCCGCGGTGCTGGACTACCGCCCCGGCGCACGTTCTTCCGAATCTACGCTGTCCCTGCAAGTGCGCAGCAGCCAGGGCGGCGAGTTGCCCTTGGCCTTGCCGCCGGCGAGCCAGTTGCAACGTGTGTTGATCGACGGCATCGAGCAGGCCAATCCTGCAGAGGGGGTTGCCCTGAGCGTGCCATTGCGCCCCGGCCAGCAGCGCATCGACGTGACGTGGCGACAGGATGAAAGCATCAGCTGGCGCACCACCACACCGCAGCCACAGGTAAACGAGCCGCTGAGCAATATCGANNTGGGGTGTGCTGGTGGTGATCCTGTTGGTGGCGGTGATGTTGGGTCGCAGCCACATTGCGCCGGTAGCGACATGGCAGTGGTTATTGCTCGGCATTGGCATGAGTACCGTCAACAGTGCGGGCAGTATTCTGGTGGTGCTGTGGTTTGTGGCGATGGCGCGTCGCGCAGCGATGGACACCGCCAGCCTGAGCCGTAGCCACCTGCAATTGATGCAGGTGGGGTTGGTGTTCCTGACGGTGTTGGCGCTTGGTGCGTTGGTGGGCACTATTCCAATGAGCTTGCTCGCTACGCCAGATATGCAGGTGGCGGGTAATCAGTCCAGCGCAACGCAATTGCTGTGGTACCAGGACCGCATGGCGCAAGGTGTGCCATCAGCATGGGCGATATCCCTGCCAATGTGGGTATACCGGGCCGTGATGCTGGTGTGGTCACTGTGGCTGGTGTTTTCATTGTCAGGCTGGTGTCGCTGGGCCTGGTTGAGTTTCAGCGCGGGTGAGTTGTGGCGCAGCGCGGTGCCGGCCAGAAAACAGGAAACCCCACCGCCATGAACGCCGGCGATCATCCGATGGGTGAAGGCAGCAAAACGGCGCTGGTTCTTTCTGGCGGTGGCGCGCGCGCGGCGTACCAGGTAGGCGTCATGAAAGCGATTGCCGAGCTGTTGCCGACCGGTTGCGCCAATCCATTTCCCATTATTTGCGGCACATCAGCGGGTGCGATTAACGCCGCTACTATTGCCAGCCATGCCGATTGTTTCAGCCGAGGTGTGGCGGGGCTGGAGCAACTGTGGGGCGCGTTACGGTCAGAGCAGGTGCATCGGGTGGGTTACACCGAACTGATGGGCAGCACTTTGAAATTGCTGCTCTCGTTTTTCAGCAGTGGCGCAACATTTGGCAGGCCGCTATCGCTGTTTGATAACACGCCGCTGTATCACTTGTTGATGGAAAATATCCAGCTGCACCATTTGCCCGGCCTGATCGAAAAGGGGCACTTGCATGCGCTGTGCATTACTGCACTCGGCTACCAGAGTGGGCAGAGCATCAGTTTTTTTCAGGGTCATGCATCGGTTGATCCGTGGCAACGTTCGCGCCGTGTGGGTATGCGGGCGGATTTGACACACAAACACTTGATGGCGTCGTCGGCATTGCCGGCATTGTTTCCTGCGGTAAGGATAAACCGTGAATACTTCGGCGATGGCGCGATGCGGCAAACAGCGCCGATGAGTGCAGCACTGCATCTTGGCGCAGAAAAACTGTTGGTGGTGGGTGTCAGTGGAAATAGAAAGAATGGCCGCGTTGATCCAGGACTATTGGTAAATTATTCACCTTCGTTAGCGCAGATATTTGCGCAGTTGCTCAACAGTGCGTTTATTGATGCGATGGAAGAAGACATTGACATGATGCAGCGTTTCAATCACTTCATTAAAGAATTGAATGAAGAAAAGCAGCGCAAGATGCGCGTTCGCCCTGTGGAAGTGCTGGTGATTGAGCCAAGCATGCGCTTTGATGAAATGGCTGTGAATCATATCCATGCCCTGCCAAAAGCTATGCGGGTTTTCCTGAGAACCATCGGCGCTACCCAGCCAGGGCGAGGCGCGAGTATTGCCAGTTATCTATTGTTCGAGGCGTCGTATTGCCAGGATTTGATGCGACATGGTTATGCGGATTGTATGGAGCAGGCAGACAAGGTCAGGAGTTTTCTCGAAACATGAATATCCAGTCGACAGCGGGAAGTGTCATGCAAGTGAATATCCAGCTCCTGAGATTTCTCGCTGCGATGAGTGTCGTCATTTATCACGCAACACCCCATTATCTTGCCGCAGGCGGAGCAGACAATAGCGTGCTGCATTTTATCCGATTGACTTTTTATGGGGGCGTGGATGTATTTTTTGTGATCAGTGGCTACATCATGTGGGTATCAACAAGAAACTCATCTGGCTTGCAAGATTCTGCGATATTCCTGTACCGAAGAGCCACGCGTATCTATTTTGGGTATTGGCCATATCTGTTGTTGTTACTGCTTGTGTTATTTTTCTATGGCAGCGGCGTTGACAATAAAACTGATGTGACTGGATCGATATTTCTTACCCAGCACAAACATGAAAAGCTGTTGTTNNCTTTCAATCATAACGATTTTCATGGTGTGGTGTATTGATATTGAGGTGCTGCGTAAAAATTTTCGTTGGGTGCTGAAAGCTAGTCGTTTCTATTTGTCGCCGTATATTGCTGAATTTATTTCCGGGTGCTTGCTGGCGTTGTATTGTGAAAAGCGAGGGAAAATAAACCTGTGGCTTTGCGCTGCCGCGTTTTCGGGTTTTGTGGCGACTGCTGTTTTTTATCAGGTCAATAAGGTGTCTGGCGCCGACAGTTTGCTGGATTATCCTCATGCGCGAGTGGCATTTTTCGGGCCGGCCGCCATCTTGCTGGTGGCGATATTTTCAGAGGCAGAAAGGCGTGGTTTTGTGCCATTCGCAAAGGCTTCATTGCTGTTAGGCGGTGCATCCTATAGTCTGTATTTGTCTCACACAATTTTGCTGAACCTTTTTTTCCTCGCAGGTTTGCGTCCCGTAGGCGGCGAGGCTGCGTATACCCCAGCATTCTTTTTTGTTTCGGCGGTTCTGCTGATTTTGGCGTACAGCGTCTGGCACTATCGTTATATCGAGTCGCCGTTGATGAGGTTTTCGCGCAGAATTATTGGAAAAATGGAAAATAAGTAATGCCATAAAAAAGCGCCATAAAGGCGCTTTTTTATTTAATCAGACTTCTTGTTGCCTGCCCGCTTGCGTTCGTTTTCCGTCAGCAATTTCTTGCGCAGGCGAATATGGTTTGGTGTCACTTCCACCAGCTCGTCATCCTCGATAAATTCCAGCGCCTGTTCCAGCGAGTGGCGGATTGGCGGCACGAGGATAATCGATTCATCCGTACCGGATGCGCGAATGTTGGTGAGCTGTTTCGCTTTGGTTGGATTCACCACCAGATCATTTTCCCGCGAATGCAATCCAACGATCTGGCCTTCGTACACTTCCACGTTTGGCGGCAGGAACAGACGCCCGCGCTCTTGCAGTGAAAACAGTGCATAGCCGAGTACTTTGCCAGTCACCATCGATACCAGTACGCCGTTGCTGCGGCCAGCCATTGCGCCAGGTTTTGCCGGGCCATAGTGATCAAACACCGATGTCATGATGCCGGAGCCTGATGTCATGGTCAGGAAGCTGTTACGGAAACCGATCAAGCCGCGTGAGGGCGACAGGTATTCCAGACGCACACGTCCCTTGCCATCGATTTCCATATTTTTCAGTTCAGCCTTGCGGCGTCCCATTTCTTCCATGACGGGACCTTGATGCTGTTCTTCGATGTCGATCACAGCGACTTCAAACGGTTCGTGCAGTTCGCCGTCTACCATTTTGGTGACTACTTCCGGGCGCGACACGCCGAGCTCGAAACCTTCCCGGCGCATGCTTTCGATCAGTACTGACAGGTGCAATTCGCCCCGGCCGGATACCACAAATTTGTCCGGGCCATCACCTTCACGCACACGCAGCGCTACGTTGTGCAGCAATTCGCGATCCAGCCGCTCCTTGATATTGCGGGTGGTGACAAACTTGCCGTCTTTGCCGGCAAACGGTGAGTTATTGACCTGAAATGTCATGCTCACCGTCGGCTCATCCACCACCAGTGGCGGCATGGCTTCAACAGCATCCGGGTGGCAGATGGTGTCTGAGATGAACAATTTTTCGATGCCGGTGATGCAAACGAGGTCGCCCGCGCCGGCTTCTTCCACTTCCACACGCTCCAGGCCGAGGTGACCCATGACCTGCAGCAACTTGCCTGAGCGTACCTTGCCGTCAGCGCCAATAATTTTCACTTGTGAGCCGGGCTTGATCTTGCCGCGGCTGATACGGCCAACGCCGATCACACCGACATAAGAGGAATAATCGAGGGCGGAAATCTGCATCTGGAACGGGCCGTCCACGTCGACGGCAGGCGGCGGTACACGATCCACAATCATCTGGAACAGCGGAGCCATGTCTTCAGCCAGCGCATCAGGTTCCAGACCGGCTACCCCGTTCAGGGCAGAGGCGTAGATCACCGGGAAGTCCAGCTGCTCGTCAGTGGCGCCTAGTTTGTCAAACAAATCAAAGACCTGATCCATTACCCAGTGTGGGCGAGCGCCAGGCCTGTCTACTTTATTGACTACGACAATCGGTTTCAGGCCGTGTTCGAAGGCCTTCTTGGTCACAAAGCGGGTCTGTGGCATCGGGCCGTCCATCGCGTCAACCAGCAACAGCACGGAATCGACCATCGACAGTACACGCTCCACCTCACCACCGAAATCGGCGTGCCCAGGGGTGTCCACGATGTTGATGCGGTAGCCGTTCCAGTCCACACCAGTGTTCTTGGCGAGGATGGTGATGCCGCGCTCTTTCTCCTGGTCGTTGCTGTCCATGACGCGCTCGGCATCCTGGGTGCGGCGATCCAGTGTGCCGGATTGTCTCAGCAGCTTGTCGACCAGTGTGGTTTTGCCATGGTCAACGTGGGCGATGATGGCGACGTTGCGCATTTTTTCGATAGGGCGGACGGTAGACATAAACAATGACCAGAGGGCGGGGTGAAGGCGGCGCATTATACGGACGTAAGAAGGCGGGGGATAGGGTGGAGTAGCGGTATGTAGTACCGGTGTGGAGTGGCGGTGCGGATAGCTGCAGGGTCAATAGGCCAGTACAATGACCGCCACTCTGACGGGTTTTCACACGACGCCATGGCAAATTCTCCTGACAACACAAAATGGCTCGATAGCGTGAAGTGGGACAGTGCCGGGCTGGTGCCTGCGATTGCCCAGGACTGGCAGACCGGCCGCGTGCTGATGGTGGCCTGGATGAACCGCGACGCGCTGGCTGAAACCGCCCGCTGTCGCGAAGCTGTGTACTGGTCGCGTTCACGCAAGAAGTTGTGGCACAAGGGTGAAGAGTCTGGCCATGTACAAGCGGTGCATGAAATCCGGCTGGACTGCGATGCTGATGTGATTGTGTTGCAAGTGGAGCAGCGCGGCGGCATTGCCTGCCACACCGGGCGTGAATCCTGTTTCTATCGCGTGCTACAGGATGGCGAATGGGAAACTGTTGATCCTGTGTTGAAAGATCCGCAACAGATTTATGGAGCATGAAATGACGGATGTACTCGAACAGTTGACTGCTGTGCTGGAAGCGCGCAAGCAGGCAGCAAAAGCGGACGCGTCCTACGTGGCCAGTTTGCACGCCAAAGGTCTGGATACCATTTTGAAGAAAGTGGGCGAGGAATGTGCGGAAACATTATTGGCTGCAAAAGATGTGCAACACGGCGGCGACAAAAATGCGCTAGTGTATGAAACGGCAGATTTGTGGTTTCACACGCTGGTGATGTTGTCCCATGTGGATTTGTCTGGGCAAGACGTACTTAATGAACTGGCGCGCCGTTTTGATTTGTCCGGACTGGATGAAAAAGCATCCCGTTCATCCTGAGCGTATTATGAAAAGCGATTGGAGAAAGCCATGATCGGCATGAAAGAACTGTTAATTATTCTGGTGGTGGTGCTGCTGGTGTTTGGCACAAAAAAATTGCGTAATCTGGGTGGGGATCTCGGCAGCAGCCTGAAAGATTTCAAGAAAGCGATGGGTGAAGGTGAAGATAACGCTAACAAGGAAAAAACCGCCGACCCGCTAGATGACAAGACAGAAAACAAGCCTTGATAGCGTAGCGCGCATGTTTGATATCGGATTTTCTGAACTGGTACTGACAGCCGTGATCGCGCTGATCGTATTCGGGCCAGAGAAATTACCGCAAGCTGCGCGTACGGCCGGTTTGTGGATTGGCCGGTTCCGACGAGTGTTGGCGGATACCCGACGAGAGGTGGAGCGAGAGTTGGGAGCGGATGAAATTCGTCGCCAGCTGCATAACGAATCCATCATGAAAAGCCTTAACGAATCACCGCAGGCCATTCAGCGCGCCTTGAATGAAACCGCGGATGCAATTAATGACATCAATCAGCCACCCAAAGCCTGATATGTCGCTGGAACATTTACCTGATCAATCATCGGATGCGGCCACGCCGGACGAGCAGCCTTTGATTGCACACCTGCTGGAATTGCGCACGCGTCTGTTGTGGTGTGTCGGCATTGTGCTGCTTGTTTTTATGTGCCTAGCGTTTTTTGCCAATGAACTTTTTGAGTATTTGTCAAAACCGCTGATGCACTATTTGCCTGCCGGCACTGGTATGCTGGCCACAGAAGTCATTTCACCATTCACTGCACCTTTCAAGCTGGCATTTGTCAGCGCTATTTTTCTCAGTGTGCCAGTGTTGCTGTATCACGTGTGGGGTTTCATCGCGCCGGGCTTGTACCAGCGTGAACGGCGTATTGCGATGCCGCTGTTGGTATCCAGTGTTGGTTTGTTTTATGCCGGCGTTGCGTTTGCTTATTATCTGGTTTTTCCGGTGATGTTCGGGTTCATGAGCCAGATACTGCCAGTGGGTGTGACCTACGCGCCGGACATTTCGCGTTATCTGGATGTTGTGCTGGGTTTATTCGTGGCATTTGGCTGTGCATTTGAAATTCCGGTGGCGACAATATTGCTGGTATTGATGGGCGTGACATCGTCTGCGGCACTGGCTGAAAAAAGATCGTGGATTATCGTGGGCTGTTTTATTGTCGCTGCAGTGCTCACCCCGCCGGATGCCTTGTCGCAAGTCATGCTGGCCACGCCGATGTGGTTGTTGTTCGAGGTAGGCGTATTTTTTGCGCGGTTAGTGGAGCGGCATGATGCTGCAACGCAGTAATAGTTACCATGTAATTGCACATGCGCCATGGGAAAAAGCGGTCTGTATATTGCTGATAGCCGGATCTCTGCTGTACTACTGGAGTGTGTTTTTCTATTACGCCCTTAACGCAGGGCAGGCAGACGAATTTGTTGATGTGCTGTGGTTTTTCGAGATTTATTTTAGTCAGGAACATTGGCTAGAAAAGTTGGCTGTTATTGCATTACCAAATCACGAACATGTGACCATTTTTAATCACCTTGTCTATCTGGCGCACTATGCGCTGTTCGGGCAAATCAATTTTTTCCATTACATGTTGATAGGCCATCTGATTGTTCTGGCCTGCTGTTATTTTCTGGCAGAATGGCTACAGAAAGTAGTTGGCTGGTGGTATGGCCTGGCGCTGGCTTTCGGGATATTTCTCAACCTTTTTTACTGGAATGCCAGTTTCTGGGCCATGACCGCATTATCCAATCAGGCAGTAGTATTGTTTGCCATATTGGCTGCCCGCAGCGCAGCGCATAATTCAGGCGCTATTACAACTCCCTTGATGTGGGCGTTGTTGGCAGTGACAACGCAATTCAACGGGTTACTCGTGCTGCCCGCATTGATCGCCAGCAGTTTTGTTGTTTCCACAGTAGAGAGAAAGCGGCAGAACTGGAAGCAGTTGTTGGTGTGGGCAGGCGCATTCCTTGTTGCGGCAGCAGCTTATGTTGCTTACGAAAATCCATTTGCACAAGACCATCTCTGGCGCTACGTCAATTATACCGACCCGGGAAAAATTGCTGAGTATTTCAAACCTTCTTTTGGGGTGCCTGTTTCTGCAGCAAGAGCTGCAATGAATGTTCCATTGACGTTTTTATCAGCCATCGGCGCTACAGTGCTTGGTCTGGGGGGCTGGATGATTGCCTCAGTAGCAGGTGCGTCAATTCTCCTGCTCTTGTTGCAAGCGGGTTTGAAAAAAGCGCCTGTGTTGCGGGATACATTCTGGCTGGCGTTACTTTTGTTTGCACTGGCATCATTGGCATTGGTGGCGATAGGGCGCGGGTTTGCTTTTGGTCCGGAAACCGGTTTGTTGTATCGCTATAGACTTTACTCTTTTCTGATAGTGGCTCTGTTGGCGGGCGCAGTGTTATACAGGCAGCAGAAACGCCAGACAATATTGATGTTTCTGCTGGCAGGGTTATCGATACAGCTGTGTTCGCTGCATGTGCTGGATGACATTGCTGTGGAGCGTGAGAACATACAAGTCTCGCACTACAACTGGATGGTGGACGGTGGCTTGGGGCGATCCAGAATGCCGTTTTACCCGCACAATCAGGATGTGCGTTTGCTGAATGCCTATTCGAATGGCTATTACAATGCCTATCAAGCCGTTGACTCCCGACACAAGCCGACAGCTGTAATCAAGGTTAGTGGTGAAAACTGTTCATCCGGGCAGGCTACCAATCCCGCTATAAAAGCGTGGAGTAAAAAACCGAAAGCAGTGGCGGTGGAAATCATGCTGGATGTTGTACCATCCACAGAACCATTGCAGCTTCTGTTCTGCGGCAGCCATTCAGCTTATCTTGTTACCCTGGACATGCATAACGTCAACCAGGAAGAGGGAAAATACTGGCCAATACTCGTATTGAAAAAGCAGTTGCCGCCATCACAATACCGTGTACTGCTACAACAAGCGGATGCCAGTAATAAAGTGCTCGGTGATATTACGTTTCCCTGAGCTGTATACATTCCAGAAATCCGGATCACACCATGAAAGACATTTTTGTTATCTGCAACCAGCATGGCCAGTTTCTAGGCAAACAAAGCCAATGGCTTGATGAGAGCGAGCCGTCTGCAGTATGGCGTTCGCCACACCGTGACGTTGCGCTGAATCATATGATTGAGGCCAATGCACGTGATATTGAACAGCGCCTTGTGTTGTTACAGTGCCCGCTCAATGAAAAAGATATTCCCCTATTGGGTGACGCTATCCCGGCCCGCAAGTCTGCACCGGTTACCTATGACGAGCCTGATCCAGAGGTTGTAACAAATCCGGATGAAGACATCGAGCATGAAGTCGTGGCAGAAGCCGTGGACGTATCGAGTGACAGATAATTTTTCCACACGCTTGCATGCGTTGCAGCAAGCGAACCACGTTTCCGCTCTGCAAGGCATGCGGCGTGGAATCGAAAAAGAAAGTTTGCGTGTAACGCCAGATGGAAAACTGGCACAGACACCGCATCCGGCAGCCCTGGGCTCCGCGCTGAAGCACCCCAATATCACCACGGATTTTTCAGAAGCGCTGCTGGAATTCATTACGCCGGCCTGCACGACTATTGAAGAATCGTTAGCCTGGCTCGATTGCATACATGCCTACACATATCCTGTACTCGAAAAGCAGGATGAAAAGCTTTGGGTAGCCAGTATGCCTTGTGTGCTGGAAAGCGATGACAAAATTCCGCTTGCACAATATGGCAGTTCTCATGCGGCTCGTATGAAAACCGTGTATCGCGAGGGGCTGGGCAATCGCTACGGCCGCGTGATGCAGACTATCGCCGGCATCCACTACAACGTTTCATTCCCGGACACGCTGTGGCAAATCTTGCAAGAGCAGGACGGTGATAGTGGCAGCCTGAAAGATTTCAAGACGCAGCGATATTTTGATTTGATCCGGAATTTCCGTCGCTATATGTGGTTGTTGTTATACCTGTTTGGATCTTCGCCAGCACTGTGCCCGACTTTCCTTCAGGGCAAAAGCCATAGGCTGCAGTCATTCGATGACAAAGCGCGCAGTTTGTATCTACCATTTGCTACTTCGTTGCGCATGGGGGATCTGGGTTACCAGAGCAATGCCCAGTCTGATCTGATGGTGTGCTATAACGGCCTGGCCAGTTATATCAGCACCCTGAAAAAGGGTCTTACGACACCCTATCCTGCGTATGAAAAAATTGGTGTCTGTGATTCGAATGGCCATTACCACCAGCTCAATGCCAACTTGTTACAGATTGAAAACGAGTTCTATAGCACGATACGTCCCAAGCGCGTCACGCGTCCCGGCGAAACACCGATTGTTGCCCTGCATGATCGCGGTGTGGAATATATTGAAGTTCGCTGTATGGACCTCAACCCCTACCTTCCAGCAGGTATTGACGCAGAAACAGCCCATTTTATTGAAGCATTTCTTTTGTGGTGTTTGCTGACGGATAGTCCACCAGCGGATGCGGAAGAGTATTGCCGCCTGGCGCGCAACCAGACGCTGGCGGTAGAGCGTGGCCGCGATCCTGCTATGCAGCTTGAGGATGGCAATAAAAAGCGCGGGTTGGCCGAGTGGGCCTTTTCATTTTTTGACCAGATTGCAGATTGCGCGCAGTTACTGGATATTGCATACCACGGCGACAGTTACACCAACAGTATTAAAAAGCAGCGNNCAGCGTGCACGATTGCTGGATAGTTCGTTAACGCCTGCTGCTACCGTTTTGCGCGATATGCAGGAAAAGCAGCAGTCCTTTTTTCGGCTGGCCTGCGATCTTTCAGTGCAGCACGCGGGCTATTTTGCGCGCCACACTCTCTTGCCGGAGCGCCTTGCGTATTTTGAGGAATCAGCCAGGATATCTGTACAGAAGCAGGCAGAACTCGAATCGGCTGCTCCGCAAAAAAGCTTTGAAGAGTATCTGCAACATTATTACGCGCAGTACGATACGGTCTAGCCAGAGTTTTTTTGCAGGAACTCCAGCATCAATGCAAAATGGCGTTCTGCATTCTGGAAGGCATGATCGCCGCCATATTCAATAATGGCAGGGCTAGAGTAAAAGTGTGCTGTGCCTTCGCGAAAATCCAGGGTTTCATCAGCGGTTTGTGTCAACAACAACAGCTTTTCTGGCTTGGCAGGCTTGGGGACAAACAGCCCTTGCAGGTCATCCACATGCTGTTGGGTTAGCGTATAGCGTTCCTGCGTATGAAAATTTTCGTTTTCACCCAGATACTGCGAAAGCGTTTCAAAGGGTTTTACTGACGGATTGATCAACACAGCTGGCGCGTTGAATTGTTCAGCCAGATGTACTGCATAGAAACCGCCGAGTGAGCTGCCGATAAAGCCTGTATTGCCCTCATCAAGTCTGGCGAGATCGCTGAGTTGTGCAATGGCATCCAGTGGGTAAGGCTTTACTGCTGGAACATGCAGTGTGATATCAGGATGGTTTTCGGCTACCCAGGATTTGAAAAGCTGCGCCTTGTGGGAGAGGGGTGAGCTGTTGAAGCCGTGGATGTAGACAATCGAGAAAGACATGCGTGTAGCGAAATACTAGTCGTAATCGCTGCTATAGCCGCGGGGTGCACCAACAACACGCACAAGCTCGCCTACACGGATGATTTCTGTGTCGAAGCGTCCATCGGCATGCAGGGTAAAACGACGGTAGCCAGGGGGTAAATCATCCTCTGCATAATCAGCGCTGTTCTTTTTGAACTGGATACAGGTTGAAGGCGTAGAAAGCAATTGGTAGTGCAGTCTTGTTTCTGTGGTGTCCTGATGCACATGGCCGTTACAAACAAACCGCAATTGCGGAGTGTTGTCGAATAACGTCAATAATTGTTCTGCATTGGCAATGCGTTGTGGGTCAAGCCAGTCGCACCCGACTGGTAGTAGCGGGTGGTGAACAAAAATCGCAGCATGTTTTTCAGGGTGCTCAAGTAGTGCGGTCGCCAGCCATGTCAGTTCACTCTGGGAAACCAATCCTGCTACCTCATCTTCCACATGGCTATCCAGAAGAAGGATTTGCCAGTCCTGCAGAATGATTTGTTTTGTATGTAAGCGTTCGTGGTTTGCTGTGCTGCCCATCGGGCCGGTGTGATCATGATTGCCGGGAAGCCAGAAAAATGGCACAGGCAAACGATTGAGCTGTTCGAGTAATAGCGTGTAGGCGCGCTCATCGCCTTCGTGTGTCAGGTCGCCAGTCACTAGCGCCATATCAGCCAGTTTTGTGCAGCCATTGATGCCGTCAATGACCTGTGCAAGGCTGTCATAAGTATTCACGCCCGATAACAGGCGTTCACGCTCATTGTGCACATGGCAGTCTGTAATTTGTATGAGATGTACGGGTTCGTGTTTGTCAAAACGATAAATCATATGCAGCCTCCTGCTGCTGTGCTGGGCGCGAATACTTTCCCTGTGCTGTAACCGTGCGCCAGGCAATGTGTCAGCCACTCACCCAGCATGAAATTCCATTGTGTCTTTTCATCTGGCTGGTACATGCGGGCATTAGGATATTGATTGAACGCGTCAACATTACGCTGACGTTGAAAGGCCAGCACCTCTGCCATGCGTGCATCGTGATACAGGCGTACAGAAAATGATGCACTGAGCCCCCACTGTGGACGCAAACCGTATTCAGCAATTTCCAGTGTTGTTGTGTAGCGTGCGCGCTCAAAAATAAAAAACTGGAACCGACGCTCCTGACCCGTTCCTGCCTGCAAGGCGAGATGCCGGCTGTCTTCGGTATTGAAGTCAGGCAAGATTTTCAGCAAGCGCAGGTAATTGGTTTCACATTCTGCGTGCAATGCCTGCAGGTCAATGTGGTAACGCTGTCTCTGTGCGGTGCCCAGGGCCATACTCAAGAACTCGCAAAAACTGACGGTTGCCGCAACCTGTCGCGATTGATATATAGCCATTGCAAGGCAATTATGGTGGCGGCATTATTTATTGTCCCGTCCAGCATAGCATCAAAAACTGTAGCCGTGGCAAAGGTCTTGATGCGAATATCCTCGCATTCCTCGGGCAGGCCATAGATGCCTTCTACAACGGGCGGCAAATCGCATAACGCGCAATATAACTGCAGGCGCTCATCGGTGCCGCCGGGGCTGCTGAAGTAACGCACCACAGGCTGTAGTTGCGCCTCACCCAATTGCAGTCCTGTTTCTTCTGCGATTTCACGCAAGGCTACCTGCAGGTTATTTTCCCCGGGCTGGACCATCCCGGCCACCACTTCCCATACCCAGGCGCCTTCTGGATTGTCGAGACAGCCTATGCGGAATTGTTGTGCCAATGCCACACAGTCACGTACAGGATCGTAGAGCAGAACCCCGACAGAATCGCCGCGTACAAACAATTCACGCTGTATGGGCTTGCCCCATTCGCCGTTGAATAACTTGTGGCGCAAGTGATAACGCAAGATGCGGAAGAAGCCATTAAACGCTGTTTCCGTTTTCTGGATATCTATGTCGCCAGGAGTAAACGGGCTTTTCATAAGCTGTTTTACACCCGGTGATAAATGGCGCTGCCTGTGTCGCGGAACTCACGTGATTTTTCTGCCATCTCCTGTTCAATGTCAATCATGCGCACTGTATCGGTTTGGCCGATATCAATTTCCAGGGATGCAGCATAGTCACGTACATCCTGTGAAATCTTCATCGAGCAAAACTTGGGACCGCACATGGAACAGAAGTGCGCCACTTTGGCAGATTCTTTCGGTAGCGTTTCGTCGTGGAAGCTGCGAGCGGTGTCCGGATCAAGACCAAGATTGAACTGGTCATCCCAGCGGAATTCAAAGCGCGCTTTGGATAGCGCATTGTCACGCAATTGCGCTCCTGGATGGCCTTTTGCAAGATCGGCGGCATGTGCAGCAATCTTGTAGGTAATGATGCCGGTTTTTACATCTTCTTTATTGGGCAGGCCAAGATGTTCTTTGGGCGTGACATAGCAGAGCATGGCGCAACCAAACCAGCCGATCATTGCTGCGCCTATTCCTGAAGTAATGTGGTCGTACCCCGGGGCAATATCTGTCACCAGTGGGCCAAGTGTGTAGAAAGGTGCTTCGTCACAATGCGTCAGTTGTTTGTCCATGTTTTCTTTCACCATGTGCATGGGCACATGGCCTGGACCTTCGATCATCACTTGCACATCGTGCTTCCACGCAATCTTCGTCAGTTCTCCCAAGGTTTCCAGTTCGCCAAATTGCGCAGCATCATTGGCATCGGCTACTGAGCCGGGACGCAGGCCATCACCGAGTGAAAAACTGACATCATAGGCTTTCATAATCTCGCAAATGTCTTCGAAGTGCGTGTACAGGAAATTTTCCTTGTGATGGGCAAGGCACCATT
>DDBK01000035.1:0-6320 GCA_002333095.1 Cellvibrionales bacterium UBA2034 | reverse complement strand
TTTCCGGTAGACAGATCCATCATGGTGTCTGCACCCCAGCGGATGCCCCATGTCAGTTTGGCCACTTCTTCCTCAATGGATGAGCCGAGTGCAGAGTTGCCAATGTTGCCATTGATTTTCACCAGGAAGTTCCGCCCGATAATCATGGGCTCCAGTTCAGTGTGATTGATATTGGCAGGGATGATGGCTCTGCCGCGTGCAATTTCATCACGAACAAATTCAGGCGTTATTTCTTCTGGAATGGAGGCGCCAAAAGACTGGCCAGCGTGTTGGTAATCCAGTGTCTTTGCCTCAGCCAGTTGTGCGCGTTTCATATTTTCACGAATTGCGATGTATTCCATTTCCGGCGTAATGATGCCTTTTTTTGCGTAGTGCATCTGGGAGACATTGCAGCCTGCTTTTGCACGGCGTGGCACCCGCAGATGACGGAAGCGCAAGTGAGCGAGANNTTGCGTACATCAATGGACACTGCCGGGTCTGTGTATGGGCCGGAAGTGTCATACACGCGGATTGAGGCATTTTTCTCTGGCCCTTTTTCGGTTTGTGTATCCGTCAGCGCAATTTCCCGCATCGGTACACGAATATCAGGCCGGCTCCCCTCCACATAAATTTTCTGCGAACCGGGCAGAGGTGCCACAGACGCAGAATCGACTTGTGCTGTATCTGACAGATGGGTTTCTGCGATATTGTGCTTGCTCATGCTGCTGTCTCCGGTTTGACGGGTTTGCCAAATGCAAAAAAATGGTTGAGAGGGCCGTTGCCCTGCCACGACTGGTTCGCTGCTGCGCGCAGTGCTTGCTGTACATATTGACGTGCATATTGCACGGATTCCGGCAAGGAAAATCCGTGTGCAATAAATGTTGCGATAGCCGCACTCAGCGTACAGCCGGTGCCGTGGTGGTTTTGTGTTTCTACACGGGGAGAGGTCAAGTGTTCAATATCGCTGCTGATGAAAATATCGGTACAGAACCGCAAATCCCCAGCCAGCGTTAAGGCGCTGTCTCCGCCGGTCAACAGCAGTGCAGCGCCGGTATTTTTTGCCCATGCCCACAGTGCTGCTTCATCAGCATTGCCAAACAATTCACGCGCTTCCTGATGGTTGGGCGTGATAATGGTGGCACGTGGCAGCAGCCTTTCACGCAGTGCCTGTACTCCCGGGCTATCGAGCAGTACAGCACCGCTGGTGGAGCGAATGATGGTATCCAGTACCAAGGGTATGTCTGGGTGTCCGGCAAGAATGTCTGCTACAACATTGGCCAGTCCGGCATTGCCTAGCATGCCAATTTTTATTGCGGCAGGCTGGTATGTGAGTGCAGCTTCTATTTGCTCGCCCAGCTGTTCACTGGTCACAGGCCATACTGCGCTTACGCCCGAGGGTTTTTGGACGGTGATTGCGGTGATTGCTGTCATGCCATAAGCGCCGCATGCGCTGATCGTCTTGAGATCAGCCTGGATGCCCGCCCCGCCACTGGTGTCTGAACCGGCGATGGTGAGAACGATAGGGGATTTGGTGGAAAGTGTTGCTGCAGTCACAAAAACCTCATGGCGCAGCAAGCAGGACAGAGTGGCTGCTTCCCTACGCCGGCATTATCCGGATCAGGTTTGCGGGTATTTCTCAGCTTCAGCGGTTACACCGCTTGGCACCCCGAGCAAGAACTTCAGTGTAGGCGTGGCCGCTGGGGCTGTCTACCCTGCGAATTTTGTGAGTATTCTGGCCGGTGCTGCGGGTAGACACACAGGAGTCACGGTTTTTCCTTAATGGGTCTTGGTGCACAGGGCAGCCCAATTTGCTAGACTGCGGAGACTTGTTTTTGCGTTCTTCTGGAGATGTTATGCGGCAATTTTTACGGGCGGGCCTGGTGGCTGGTGTATGCGCCGCGCTGGTGTCCCCAGTCGGTGCAGAGACGCTGCAGGAAGTCTATCAGTTAGCCAGACAGAACGATGCCTTGTTGAAAGCGCAAGCAGCTACGGCGGCAGCGGGCCGTGAAACAGGCAATATCTATCGTTCGGCACTTTTGCCACAGGCAGAGATTGGTGGCACCAAGTACAAATCTGATATGGATATAGGCGGGNNTATCGTTGTGCCGCCGCGGGAGGAAACTGTAACAACGTAGAAACAGATTCTACGAGGACAGCCGTGAGTGTCTCCCAGAGCATACTCAATATGGAAGCCTGGTATGACTTCCAGCAAGGCAAGAAATTAAGCGAGCAGGCCGATGCGCAGTACCGCTCCGATGAAATGGAATTACTGGTTCGTGTTACGCAGGTATATATTGGCGTGTTGCGTGCTATCGATAATTACCAGACAGCGCTGGCGCAAGAAAAAGCCATCGAGCGACAACTGGAGCAAACCAAACAGCGTTTTGATGTGGGATTAATTGCTATCACTGATGTGCAGGAATCCCAGGCTACGTATGACAGCGCGCATGTTGAAACCTTGAGTGCGCTGGGCAATATCGGGATTGCTTTTGAAGCTGTGCAGGTGTTGACAGGCCAGCCATTGGAAAAAATTGCGCCACTGGCCGATGGCTTGCCAGTAAAAATGCCACAGCCAGAAGCGCAGGCGGAGTGGGAGCGCCTGGCATTGGAAAACAATCCGGATCTTGCTGTATCTGCTTTATCAGTTGATGCTGCACGTGCCAATGCCAAAGCCCGCAAAGCGGCGCACTTGCCAACTGTTTACGGGTCTTTTGAGCATAGCGATAAAGATGGCTCGATAGACTATAACCCCGGCAATCTGGACGACGACCAGAACGGGAATGTTATAGCGCTTAATTTACGTATACCGCTTTACAGTGGCGGCGGCATCAGTGCATCACGCCGGCAAGCCTACCAACAGCAAATTGCTGCCGAAGAAACTTATACCAACAATCAGCGTAACGCCGTGCAGGGTGCTCGATCCTATTATCTGGCTGTCTCGACGGATATCCAGAGAGTGGCNNGGTTATGAAGTGGGCACCCGGAATATTGTTGATGTGCTCGATGCGGAACAGCGCCTCTACCGCGCCAAGTTCCTGTATGCCAATGCACGCTACCAATACATTCTCAACACGCTTCGTCTGTTGCAAACAGCGGGGACTCTGTCGGANNGTTTCAGCTTGTTCAGGATGTTTCAGTTTGTTCAGGATGTTGCAGTCACTGTGACGGCTGCATGCTGCGATTATAATAATCTTGCAAGATAATACAGGCTGCTTCGGCGTCAACGGTGTCGCGACCGAAGTCTGTGTTTTGATGGAGTTCGCGCCTGTGGTGTTTGGCGGCGAAGCTGGTCAGGCGCTCATCCACCAGTTCCACTGGAATATTGAAGCGACCGTGTAGTTGTCGCGAAAATTTTTCTGCGCGCGCAGACATCGGGCTTTCGGTGCCATCCATGTTCAATGGCAGCCCCACCAGCAATAAATCCGGTTCCCATTCCTTCAGTAATTTTTCAATTGCCACCCATTCAGGCACGCCATCACGTGCGCGAACAATTCCCGCAGGGTTGCTGCTACGGATCAGTTGCTGGCCGACAGCCACACCGATATGACGNNATATGACGCAAGCCATAGTCAAAAGCGACCAGTGTCTGTCGTATAGACTGCGCATCAGACATTATTGGTTTTTTCCTTTAGGTGCCTTAAACATCGATAAGCCATGAATGGCAGCAGCCATGCAAATGATTCAACATCAACACGATAGCGGGCATTTTCGCCATGGTCACCTAAAGATGAAATAACTGCTACGTACGAAAATCCCAGAAATGCGAATAGAAAACCAGCCTGTAAACCAGAAAGCGATTTCTGCCTTACTCCTGCAACAGGAATAAGGAGGGCTGCCAGAATGCCTATCGAATGGATTGCTGTAATGTTTGCAAGTTTATATTTTTCCATTAGTGAATTCACTTGCAGTATTATCGGATCTGCATCCAGTCCTTTGATGTAGGAAACCTGCCAGTAAATATTGCCCCAGAAGAGTCGATAAGACTTGGCAATCATTCTTAGTGCCGCCGCCGGATTATGGAAAAGGTAATCGGCATACAGCGGCTTCAGTTTTTTTGAAAGATCGTGAAGAAAATATGATTCACCATAAAGTTTTCCATGGATAGAAAGCCTAGATTCTAATTCGGAGTCATGATTTTTTGTCCCAGGAAAATGCTTTTCTATGCAAGGTAAATCGTAGGCCGCAAGGCATGGAAGCCCGATAAGGACAAAAGGATCATCCGGATGTTTTTTGACGCTGTAGGAATAGAAGTCATCGTAATTTCCAGTATTCAAAATAGTGCTGAATATGTTTTGCCCTACATCGGATGCTGTTTCCAGATTAAATTGGCCATAGACGGCGTAATTTTTTAATGACCATAGCAGTTGGAAAGTTATGGCGAAAAATCCCGCTATAATTTTTTTCCGGTCTCCTGGAATAAAAAAGCACGCCATAACCGGAAGGATAAATATCCATGAGAGTGTGGATCTGGACATGGATAACATTGCGCAGGATAAGCCAAACAACCATACCCATGCGGATGCTTTACAAGAGGCAGCATTTTTATCGAAGCATTTCAGGTATAGCCAAAGGCCTAGTGTAAAAATAAATCCCGGGAGTGCTTCATAGAAAGCAATCGGAAAAGCGGATACCTCAACGCCAAGATTGGCTGGATAGATACACCATAATATAGCGATAGCGGTTGCAAGCTTTGCGCCGAATGCATAGCGCATGAGTATGCTCCGCATCAGAAACGCATTTGCCAGTGCGGCAATTGAAAGAAGCATGGAGTCTACTGGTATTGTGAATGGCCAGCCAAACAGCTTGATCAATATGCCGAGAATTATCTGTGGCAAAGGCGGTTCGCCGCGCAAGTAAATCAGAGATTCTATAAAGTGATTCGCAATATAGTCTGGCGGCAGATACCACATATGGAATGTGCTGTCGTCAGCATTGTCTGCAGAAAAATATTGCCAGTTGTAAAAATAAACATAAGCCCTTACAGATAGCCATGCCATGAAAATGTAAAGATACTGAAGGCGATTTTTCATTTTTTTCCCGATATTGGCAGGAGCGTATTACTGGCTGGACAGCTTGTCGCCTTTTTCAAATTTCCATGTCCGGATAATCTCCAGCTGGTCAACATCCTTGCGCAGCTCTGGTGGAAACGCTGCAAAGGGTGCGGCCAGTCGTACAATGCGAATAGCTGCATCGTCCAGTATGCGTTGGCCAGAAGATTCCAGCACTTCGATGTTGTGTATTGAGCCGTCCGGGAGTAGCGAGACGACCATGCGCAACTGGCCATATATTTTCTGTCGTCTCGCTTCGGCTGGATAATTCAGGTTGCCGATCAGTTCAATTTTTTCTTGCCAGAGGTTGAGATATTCCGCGTCGACGCTGGCGCGAGTCGCCACAGATGTCAGCGTCTTGATACGGGGTCTTTTTGCGTAAGCCTGGCGCTGCTGTGCCAGTTTGGCTTGTAAGCTGGCGATCTCACTGCTGGTAACGGTTTCTTCTTCATCTTCACCGGACTGTGCCGGTTTTATTTCTGTATTTTTGGTAGGTTTTTTCTGGTCGATTTTTTTGTCGGTTCTGGCTGTAGTCGATATGATCTGTTTATCGTTAGCCGTTTCATTGACTGCTTTGCGTTTTTGTTTGTCTGGTTCTACTTCCCGAATAGCTGTATCAGAAAAATCTGCACGTTTATCAGTTGTTAACTCGGCTTTTTTCTCCAGCGTGCCACTGGCTTCCTGATTGTGCTGCGCCAGATAATCTGCGCGGTCTGGTGAGATGTTGTCCGCATGTTGTGCCAGTGTTACCTGAATAGTGGGAGGAGTTTTGTTGCGGCTATAGGCAGAAAAACTTACGCCGAGAATAACGACAAGATGCACAATCAGTGCCACAAATGCGGTAAAGACCAGTTTGTCGCGGGTGCTGGTATTGGTGCTGCTGCTTGTATTGGTTTCAAGGCTGGCCAGCTTGACCTTGGGTTGCCCGCTCCGGCTCTTTTTCACGTGGTCGCTTCCAGCTGCTGCTGCAATAGTGCAATGAAGTTTGCAGCAATGGGTTCGCCGGTGGCGGCTTCAATTTCCCGCAAGCAGGTGGGGCTGGTGACGTTGATTTCAGTGAGTGAATCGCCGATGACATCCAGGCCCACAAAATACAGCCCGCGCTTCCTGATTTCTGGCGCAACTTCAGCAGCAATCCAGCGGTCCCGTTCTGTGAGTGGTCTCACTTCCCCGCGGCCGCCAGCCGCCAGATTGCCGCGGTTTTCACCGCTCATGGGGATGCGGGCCAGGCAGTGGGATACCGGCTCGCCGTTGAGCAAGAGGATACGCTTGTCGCCTTCTACAATGGCGGGC
>DDBK01000123.1 GCA_002333095.1 Cellvibrionales bacterium UBA2034 | reverse complement strand
GTGTGGCAACCCACTCACCCGGCTCTCTTTTGAATCGGCACACGACACACTGACGCTCACCGCCCACCTGCGCATTGATGTTCAGACACGCACATTGCCAGCGCTGGAAAACGCTCCCGCCTGGGAAACCGTGAGCGAATTGCTGGATTATCACGCAGACACGTCGCCCTCAGATGATGTGCTGCATGCGTGCCAGTTTCGCTACGAATCACCGGCGGTGCGCCTGAAAAGAGCTTTCGTACAGTACAGTGCAGACTGTTTTGCCGAGGGCACGCCCGTGCTGAAAGCCGCGCAACACCTGATGCAGAAAATTTTTACCGAATTCACATTTGATAGCAGCGCCACCGAAGTCACCACACCGTTGATGGACGTACTGGAACACAAACGTGGCGTATGCCAGGACTTTGCCCACTTGATGATTGCCTGCCTGCGCTCACGCGGGTTGGCTGCGCGCTACGTCAGCGGCTACCTGCTCACTGCACCCCCGCCGGGGCAACCACGGCTGGTAGGTGCAGATGCATCACATGCCTGGGTATCCGTGTTCTGCCCGCAAAATGGATGGGTGGATTTCGATCCCACCAACAACATGTTGCCGGGCAACGAACATATCACGCTGGCCTGGGGGCGCGACTTCAGCGATGTATCCCCGTTGCGCGGCGTGATACTCGGCGGCGGCAACCACGAACTGGACGTAAAAGTCACCGTTACGCCCCGCTGATAACAGCCTCTGGCGCAGTGCGCACCATCCCGGCACGCAAGCCCGGAGCAACGCACCACAACAAGGCAAATTAACCCCGAAACCCTTTCAGACTGCGCTGATTTGTCATCCATAACTGGCACGGCACTTGCTCTTCCCAAGTGAAAGAGGAAGGAAGCAGGTATGAGTACTGTACTGCCACCGCCTAAAGGCGTATTCGATGAAATGCTGTTTGATGCCAGTACACCGCGTCCGGCGTATGGTTCCTATCATCAGTGGCTAGCAAAAGTCGCCGAGCAGGAGTTGCGCGCCAAGCGCAGCGAAGCGGAATTGTTATTCCAGCGGGTAGGCATCACGTTCGCTGTATACGGCGAAGAAGAAGGCGCAGAAAGGCTGATCCCGTTTGATTTTGTGCCGCGCATTATCCCGGCGGAAGAATGGCGATTACTGGAAGCCGGCTTGCGGCAACGCGTAGCGGCACTGAATGCGTTCCTGAAAGATATCTACAACGAACAGGCGATTATCAAGGCAGGCATCGTGCCGGCAGACAATGTGCTCTGCAATGCGCAATACCAGATTGCTATGCGCGGCATACAACTGTTTCGCGATACTTATGCGCACATCGCCGGCATCGACCTGATACGCCACAGCGACGGAAAATATTACGTGCTGGAAGACAACTTGCGCGTGCCGTCCGGTGTGTCTTACATGCTGGAAAACCGCAAGATGATGATGCGCCTGTTTCCGGATTTATTCGCAGACCACCGCATTGCGCCGGTTGAACATTACCCCAACCTGTTGCTGAAAACCTTGCGGGAATCGTCGCCGGTAGAAGACCCGACTGTGGTGGTACTCACACCGGGACGTTACAACAGCGCGTATTTTGAACACGCATTTCTGGCGCGCGAAATGGGCGTGACGCTGGTGGAAGGACAGGATCTTTTCATCAAGAATGAAAAACTGTTCATGCGCACCACCACCGGGCCACGGCAAATTGATGTGATCTACCGGCGTTTGGACGACGCTTTCCTCGATCCACTGGCGTTCCGCTCGGATTCCATGCTGGGCGTGCCGGGGTTGCTCTCGGTGTACCGCGCTGGCAATGTGATTTTATCGAATGCGATTGGTACGGGCGTGGCTGATGACAAATCCATGTATCCACACGTACCGGATATGGTGAAGTTTTATCTCGGTGAAGAACCTATCCTGCACAATGTACCCACATGGTGTTTGCGCAAGCCGGAAGATTTTGCTTACGTCGATGCACACTTGTCTGAACTGGTGGTGAAGGAAGTTCATGGCGCTGGCGGCTATGGCATGCTGGTGGGGCCTGCTGCCACCAAAGACGAAGTGGAACATTTTCGCGGGTTGATCCGCAGCAATCCGCAAAACTATATTGCACAACCTACCTTGTCATTATCCACCTGCCCCACACTGGTCGATGAAGGTATCGCACCGCGCCATATTGATCTCCGGCCGTTTGTTTTGTCCGGCAAGGAAACGCGTATTGTGCCCGGCGGCCTTACACGAGTTGCGCTGAAAAAAGGGTCGCTCGTCGTCAATTCTTCACAAGGCGGCGGTACCAAGGACACCTGGGTGTTGATGGATGACAGCACTGATGCTGGCACGAACAGCAAGGAGCCTGCGCCATGCTGAGCCGCACCGCATCCGATCTCTACTGGTTGTCGCGTTACCTGGAACGCGCAGAAAACAGCGCGCGCATGCTGGAAGTCAGCCACTCCATGGCGATGATGCCATCGGGTCGCACGGCGGAGCAGGAACTGGCTGCACCACTGCGCGTCACCGGGGCTGTGGAAGAATTCTGGACTGAACATTCACGCCTGAACTTTGCAGAGTTGTATAAATTTCTTGCGTGGAATGCCAACCATCACGCCAGCATCTATCACTGCTTCCGGCGCGCGCGGGAAAATGCGCACGCCGTGCGTGGACGCATCACAGCGGAAATGTGGGAAACCATCAATGCCACCTGGATAGAACTGAACCGGATGCGCAATAACCCGCCAGACCTGAAACCATTTTGCGACTGGGTAAAAGAACGCTCGCATCTCTGGCGCGGCACAGCCTATGGCACACTGGCGCGCGGTGATGCTTTTCACTTCCTGCGCCTGGGGACTTTTCTTGAACGCGCCGATAACAGTGCGCGGCTGCTCGGCGTCAAACAGTTTGACGCTGGCGATGAAAGCAATTCATTGCGCGATTACTACCAGTGGACTGCATTGTTGCAGGCGCTTGGCGCACTGGAAGCGCATCAGGATGCCTACGGCGGCCGTCTCGACAGCACGACGGTGGCAGAGCTGCTGATTCTCCGCTCAGACGCACCGCGTTCGCTGCGTGCCTGCGTGGAAGAAATCAACACCATCCTGTCACAAATTCGCGGCCCGCAAGGCAGGCGCGCAAAAGGCATCGCCAAAACCTTGCTGGCACAACTGGAATTCGGGTCGATTGAAGAACTGCAAAAGGAGGGTCTTACACAATTCCTGGAGCAATTCCTCAAAACCATAGACAGCATTGGCGACGAAATTCGCCAGAGCTATCTNNTCACTTTCGTTCGGGAGCATCACCATGCGATTGCATATCCACCACACCACATCCTATCGCTATGAAACCAGCGTGGCACACAGTACACAATACTTGCGTCTCACGCCGAATGATTCTGCGCGCCAGAAAATCCTGTCATGGGATTTGCGCTTGCCTGCTGCTGCATCGCGCACACTGGACGCGTATGGCAATGTCATGCATGTGATCACGGTTGATTATCCGCACCAGGATATCGTCATTGAAGCAGAAGGGTTTGTCGAAGTGGACGATTGCGCCATGGAAAAAGCAGATACCTTGTCGCCGCTGTTGTTCCTGCGCTCAACACCACTCACCGCTATCGACAACACGCTGGCAACATTTGCGTTGCCGTTCGCCAGCATTGCAAAAGAATTCCCACGCGATGCAGCCTGGCAACTGATGATGCGCTTGCGGGAGCATATGGCGTTCCAGGCCGGCGAAACCGATGCCTGTACCAACGCCGCAGACGCATTCTCGAAAAAACAGGGCGTGTGCCAGGATTTCAGCCATGTGTATCTTGCCTGCGCGCACGCAATTGGCTTGCCTGCACGTTACGTAAGCGGATACCTGTACACACAAGATACCGAACACGTGGCCAGTCATGCGTGGGTGGAAGTGGCAATAGACGATTACTGGTGGGGTCTGGACATTGCGAATGGCATAGAGGCCGGCCACCATCACCTGAAACTGGCGGTGGGCATGGATTATCTGGAAGCCTGCCCGGTTCGCGGCATGCGCAATGGCGGCGGCAGTGAAACCATGGTGGCGAATGCGTTTGTAAAATCCATGGACCAATAACATGACGTACTGTGTAGCCATGCTGCTGGAAGAAGGTTTGTTGTTCGCGTCGGATTCACGCACCAATGCCGGCGTGGATCACATTGCCACCTTCCGCAAGATGCATCTGTTCCAGGATGGCAATGAACGGCGCATCGCCATTGTCAGTGCTGGCAATCTCGCCACCACACAATCAGTCATCAGCCAGCTGCAAAAACAGGTGCGACAGGACGATGAAAATATCCTCAGCCTGCATTCGCTCTATGATGTTGCAACACTGGTGGGCAAGACAGTACGCGAGGTGATCAAACGGGATTCAGGCCAGGAAGCACAGGATGGCGTGGATTACAGTTGCAGCCTGATTGTCGGCGGGCAAATTCGCGGNNAGAACCCCGCCTGTTCAATGTCTACACGCAAGGCAATTTTATTGAAGCGACAGCCGATACACCCTACTTCCAGATTGGCGAAAGCAAATACGGTAAACCGATCATTGATCGCGTGATCAATTCAAAGACATCTCTGGCACAAGCAGTGAAATGCGCACTGATTTCCTTTGATTCCACCATCCGGTCCAATATTTCAGTGGGGCCGCCGATTGATTTACTGTTACACCGCACAAACGATTTTTCATCGCATGAGCCGTACCGTTTTGAAGAACAGCACCCTTACCTGCAATTGCTGCGCAACGCCTGGTCGAGCGGACTGAACCAGTTATTTGGCAGCTTGCCCGACATCAATATTGAACAGAAATATTAAATTGAACAAAAATATTGAAAAGGTGTTTCAAAAAACACCTTAGAAACCACCACCAATCAAATCAGGATACTTGCGGTGGCGGTCGATGATGATTTTTGCAGCTTCATCCGCGTTGTCCACCAGTTGCAACAGGTCAAGTTCCTTACGGTCAACGCAACCAGAAGCCAGCATGGTGTTTTGCAGCCAATCCATTAAACCGCCCCAATAATCCTTGCCCACCAGCACAATGGGAAATTTGGCTGCTTTGCCCGTCTGCACCAGTGTCAGCGCTTCGAACAATTCATCCATCGTGCCAAAGCCACCGGGGTAGATCGCAAAGCCAACGGCATGTTTGACAAACATCAGTTTGCGCACAAAAAAGTAACGGAACGACAAGGAAGTGGATTGGTAATGGTTTGCACTCTGTTCATGTGGCAGCGTGATATTCAACCCGACCGAGCGCCCGCCTTGCTGATAGGCACCGCGATTGGCTGCTTCCATAATGCCGGGGCCACCACCCGTGATCACCGCAAGCCCTGCTTCCGCCAGCAACTGGCTGAGACGCACAGCATCCTGATAATGCAGGTCATCTTCCTGCAGGCGTGCACTGCCGAAGATGGTGACTGCCGGGCCAAGTTTTGTGAGTTGTTCAATGCCATCAACCAATTCCGACTGTATGCGCATCACGCGCCAGGCTTCTGCTACTTTTGCACTATCCACTCTCTACTACCTCTACTGCTTTTCAAAATGGGCAAGACCCTTGCGTTCACCAGCACCCAGTTCGCGCCAGAAAGTACAGGCGTCGCGCTTGAATGAATCGGATACTGACCACTGGCGATCCAGTATCAGTTGTTTGCCACCATCAGAGAACAATGGCCACGGCTGCAAATCAGGTTTGTCCGGTTTTCCGCTGCGCGCAAACTGCGACCAGTAGTCCATCATCGCGTTAGTCAGCTTCAGTTCATCGCCGGAAAAACTGTTTTCAAACCAGCCCATCGGCCCGTGAAAAACAAACTGCAATTCAGCACCGTGAAAAGCGCCCAGCTTGCGCCGTTCTGGCAAGATAAATTTCGCGTCCGGATAGGTGAATGTGTAGGCGTATACCGGTGTCCACTGCGCGAGCAATTCCGATGTTTTCTGGACGTTGCAGCTCATGAAACCATCGCCGAACAATTCAGAGAGTGCGGCACCCGGATCAGGGAATTTATCCAGCGGGTAACGCGCCAGCAATTTGTCTGTCACGGTGTTGTTATCGCCAACGAGATAGTGAATACGTTTTTCATAATCGGCTGCTACCAGCGGCTTGAAACGGTATTCGTGCGAAAACATCACCAGCAAGCTGCCTTCATCGCCATTGCTGCCATTGATCACTGGCACACGGTTGAACTGTCCACTGCTGAATGTGTTGCTGATACTGTCAGTCAGTACACGGCCATCCACTACTGGCATCCAGTAACCGTATTCCTCTTCGCCAAATACAAACGCCGGATCATTCGGCAACGCCTGCAGGATCTCTTCCGGTTTCTTGCTACGCAAGCACGCAAGCAAGTCACCCCTGCCTTCGCACCCGGCCTTGATCGCCAGGTATTCACCCTGTTTTTCGGCCGCGTGCAGACTCGGGTTCGCACTCATACAAGGCCCACTCTGGGCAATCGCTTGCTTGAACAGACCAGCACTCAGCGGCGATGCAAGATGGGCGCACACACTCATGCCGCCGGCGGATTCACCAAAAATGGTGATGTTTTGCGGATCACCGCCGAACGCACTGATGTTGTCACGCACCCAACGCAACGCTGCTTGTTGGTCCATCAAACCGTAATTGCCTGAAGCAAACACACCGTCGGCTTTTGCGGATTCGGCAGACAGCGTGGGATGCGCCATAAAACCGAGCGCGCCCACCCGATAATTCATGCTGACCACCACGACATCGCCGCGCTTTGCCAGACGGTGCAACGGGGAACCTTGCAAACCATCACCGCCGATAAAACCGCCACCATGGAACCACACCATCACTGGTTTGGGTTTATCGGGCGTGATGCCGGGGGTGGCGATATTCAGATACAGGCAATCTTCCTGCCCGCGCTGCATGTACAGCATGTACTGGAAACACAGCGGCGGCCCACCNNGGTGCGGCGTAGGGCAAACCGTAGAACAGGTGTACATCTTCTTTCACGAAACCCTGCACGTCGCCATTGGCGGTTTTCACTACCGGCCCTTCCGGTTTATCAAAGCAACCGCCAAGCAACAGCATCAAAACCAGTACAGAAATCACTCGAAACACAGCTGTTTCCCCTTTTATTTTGTCCCGCACCATAGCGCAGGGCTTGCCAGCGCACCAGCACTGTATATAATCACAAGCTGGATATACAGACAGAGGCACGCCATGCAAGAGCTCACCGCACGCCAGCAAGAGATCCTCGACCTGATCAAGACCCATATCGAGGATACCGGTTACCCGCCTACCCGCGCAGAAATTGCGGACCAGCTGGGCTTCAAATCCGCCAATGCCGCAGAGGAACACCTGAAAGCACTGGCGCGCAAGGGCGCTATCGAGATGGTGGCCGGCGCTTCACGCGGCATCCGCTTGCCGGAACAGCATCTGGGCATTCCGATCGTCGGGCGTGTGGCAGCGGGCAACCCGATACTCGCTGAGCAACACATCGAGGATTACTGCAATATTCCCGCCAATTTCTTCCATCCGCGTGTGGATTATTTCCTGCAAGTGCGCGGCGACAGCATGAAAGATGTCGGCATCATGAACGGCGATTTGCTCGCAGTACACAGGACACAAAGCGTCAGCAACGGGCAGATTGTTGTGGCACGCATTGATAACGAAGTGACTGTAAAACGCTACAAGAAAGGCCGCAGCGCCCACCAACTCACGCTACTGCCTGAAAACGAGGATTTCGAACCGATTGAAGTGGATCTGCGCGAGCAGGATTGCAGTATCGAAGGTATCAGCGTGGGTGTGATTCGGCGTTAAATCAAGCCACCAGGGGCAGAACTACCCGAAAAAAATCTGCCGCATTTTCTGCCTACCCATCAAGCGAACCAATTCGCGCATGGTGCAGTACACAAGAATCAGCATGACCAACAAAATCTGGATGGCCAGAAAATGTGGCCATACCATTTCTGCCCATAACTTTTCATTTGCTGCAATAAAACCACCGGCCTCACGCCAGAAATCAATCAGCCGCTCTAGATAGTGAATGATAATTGACACCACAACATAGAGAGACGTTTTCCATACAATGTTATAGACCAACGGCTTGTCCGGGTAGCGATTAATAAATGGCAGCATGTCTGCAATCAATACTGTCTTGCCAAGTATCAACGCTGCGATAGTCACGGATACCGAAGTATTGAGCTCAATACCTGTTCCCTTGAGCATCAAAACACGAACCAACGCAACAATATGCAGGGTAACAAAGAAGAAAAGCGTAGGCGGCAGCAACGCATGAAGTTCTTCTTTGATTTTTTCAAATATTTTATTCATATCATCAACAATGAAAGAAACCTACTGCAACTGCAAACCACCACGCAAACCCATTTTTTCTGCCATGGCAGCGCCAGCACTCGCACCGAGTTTATTGGCCAGCACATCAAACGGGTTTTTCTGCGGCGTGTAATCCACAATCTCTTCAACGCCCACTACATCACGCGCCACCTGGCCGGGGCTACCCATTCCATCCACCAGCCCCAACGCCAGTGCCTGCTCGCCACTCCAGATCAGGCCGCTGAACATCTCTGGCGTTTCTTTCAGGCGACTACCGCGTCCGTCACGCACTTTTTTTATAAATTGCTGATGCGTCTTGTCCAGCACCTGTTGCCAGAAGGCAGTTTCATCCGGCCTGGCCGGTGAAAAAGGATCGAGAAAACTCTTGTGTTCGCCAGACGTATAATTGCGGCGCTCTACGCCCAGTTTGTTCAGCGTTTCTACAAAACCGAACCCGGCAGCGGTGACGCCAATCGACCCCACCAGCGAACTTTCACTGGCATAGATTTTATCGGCGGCTGCGGCAATGTAATACGCGC
>DDBK01000183.1 GCA_002333095.1 Cellvibrionales bacterium UBA2034 | reverse complement strand
CGGTGCCTGTGCCACTTTCCTCTACAACTTGCGCATGGGTGTCGACGATATCAAGAGCGGCCGCCGTCGAGTGGTAATGGTGGGAACCAGTGAAGCGCCGATCACCGCTGAAGTGGCGGATGGATATGACGCGATGGGCGCGTTGGCCACCGACGATGGTTTGAAAAAAATTGATGGCTCTGCCGTGGCAGACCATCGCCGTGCCAGCCGTCCGTTTGGTGAAAACTGTGGTTTTACACTCGCAGAGTCCGCGCAGTTTATTATCCTGATGGATGACGCGCTCGCGCTGGAAATGGGTGCCACTATTTATGGTGCCATTGGCAATATTTTTGTTAATGCNNGCGTCGCAGTTTTGTGCAAGCGCACGGTTCCAGCACACCACAAAACCGTGTGACGGAATCGCATATTCTCAATGAAGCGGCAAAAGCATTTGGCATGGAAAAATGGCCAGTGGCGGCAATGAAAGCGTATGTCGGCCATTCTATTGGCAGCGCAGCGGGCGACCAGATCACAGCATCGCTGGGTGTCTGGCAATACGGTTTAATTCCGGGCATAAAGACTATCGATAAACCTGCGGATGATGTGCATCGGTCACACTTGCATATAGACAATCGCGATCTGGAAGTGGGCCGTGAAGGGATGGATATAGCAGTGATCAATGCCAAGGGTTTTGGCGGTAATAACGCCACAGCTACCATTCTTGCGCCGCATGTGGTGGCAAGGATGCTGCATAAAAAACACGGCTCGAAATCCCTGGCAGCATGGGGCAAGATCAATGAATCTGTATCCGGGTGTGCGCACCAATATGACCAGAGCGCTGTGCGTGGTACAGCAAAACCCATTTACTTGTTCGACCACAATGTCATTGCGTGTGAGGAAATTTCCCTCAGCAAGCATGCGGTAAACATTCCAGGCTATAACGATGCAATCGATTTGCCAACAGAGGTCGATTATCCTGATATGGTCTGATCCGGCAGTGTCTGGTCAAACTGTTTTAAAACCCAGTCCCCGATTGCGTCAATTGCTGCGCGGGATTCTGTCAGTCGCGAATAAAAAAAGTGCCAGCAGTGAATCATATCCGGCCATTCCTGCAAAGTAACATCCGTTCCATGCGCCCGCGCTTTTTCAGCAAAGCGGCGTGAATCATCAAGCAGTGTTTCTGCGGTACCCACTTGTAACAACACGGGAGGCAAACCGGCCAGGTTGTCTGCATAAAGCGGTGACACCAGTGGATTTTTCAGATTCTCTTTTCCTGCATACGAAACAGCCATCATCATCAGGCCGCCACGATTGCCGGACGGATCTTTAGGTTTATTGATTTCGAAGGTATTGCCTTCGCAGGCAAAATCCAGCCAGGCTGAAAGTCCAAGGAGTCCTGCGGGTAGTGGCAAACCCAGATCACGAATCTGCAATGCCAGGGCAAAGGCAAGGCTTGCGCCGCCTGAATCACCACTGAGAATAATATTCTCACTTGGGTTTGAATCGAGCAGGAAACGGTAAACAGTGAGTGCATCGTCCAGTGCGCAGGGGAACCGGTTTTCCGGCGCTAGCCGAAAATTAAATGTGACAGTGCGTGCATGACAGGCTTTTGCAAGTTGTGCCGCCAGAGGGCGGTGGGAGAGTGTGGATCCTACGGCATACCCACCGCCATGACAGTGCAGGATGATGTATTGGCCGTGTGCAGGATTGTCTCCGACAAATACGGATTCTGCGTGTATGCCGTTGGCATCAAAAGGCACAAAGTGGGTATCAGGTGGATATTCTGCATTTTCCCAACCGCTATCCATAAACGCACGGTTGCCTTCCAGTCCCCTTTTTTCCTGTTTGATAGCGCGAAACTCAGCGCGTATCTGGTTGAGTATCTGCAGGGTGTTATTCATATTGTTTTTTTCCTGAGCATAACGCCGCTTTCCATATGGTGTGTATAAGGAAATTGATCAAACAAAGCAGTGTGGATGATGGTATGTGTTTCGCACAATATGCGCAGATTGGCAGCGAGTGTGTCAGGGTTGCAAGAGATATAAATAATATTGTCGAAACGTTGGATAAGGAGGATTGTATCTGGATCAAGGCCTGCCCTGGGTGGATCTACCAGCACGGTAGAAAAGCAATAGTCAGCCAGGTTGATGTGGGCGAGTCTCCGGAAGGGGCGTACATTATTCAACGCCTGCGTGAGTTCTTCGCTCGACAATCGTGCCAGCGCAATATTGTGGCAGTGGTTGGTCGCGACATTGTGTTGTAGCGCATTTACTGAGGCTTTTGACACTTCTGTAGCCAGCACTTTGCCGAAATGTCGAGATAGAGGCAGAGTGAAGTTGCCGTTGCCGCAGTACAGTTCCAGCAAGTCTCCGCCAATGTTTTTGCTGTGCCCGACAGTCCAGTCAAGCATTTGCTGATTCACTGTGGCATTGGGTTGGCTGAATGCCGTTTCGGGTTGTCGCTGAAAAAATATTTCGCCATCAACGTTGAACTGCTCTGTTACGTAGTCAGACCCCAATACAATTTTCTTGCCACGGCTACGGCCTATGATAGAGCAGCCCAGTGTGTTCTGTAATGAAGCGGCAAGGCTTTTCCATGTGTCGTCCAGTTGCCGGTGGTAGATCAATGTAATCACCGCATCGTCAGTAGTGGCAGCTAGAAATTCTACCTGAAACAGCTTTTTGCGCAGTGCATCCTGCTGGTTCAGTTCGGCCAGTAGTGCTGGCATCAATGCATTGATGCGTTTGCAAGCTACTGGAAACTGGTCGACACGCACGATGCTGTTGTCTGCACCTGTCATCGCATAAAAGCAGTCTTCACTGCTGCGCCAGAACTTGAATTCAGCTCGCATTCGGTAATGTGAAGCAGGCGAGGGATGAACTGTCGGCTCGGGTGCTGAAAAAGGTTCTAGAAGCGTGGTCAATCGCCCGGTTTTTTCATCCAGCTGTTGCTGGTACTGTCCAGATGTGGCGTGGGGAGAAGTCATGTAATCCCCATCAGAAACTGACACTGCTGCCGGGCTCGGCAATGTTGACCCGGGTCTTGCGAATGGCAAGCTCATCTTGCAATGCGGTCAGTGCAACATCTTCACCATGGACCAGATAAAACGGCGGATTGTTCTTGAATTGTTGTGCCCATGCCAGCAGTTGCGCTTGGTCTGCATGTGCAGAAAAACCACCCAACGTGTGAATCTGTGCTTTTACTGCAATGGTTTGCCCCTGTAATTTAACTGTACGTGGTTTGTAGATCAGGATGCGGCCCAGAGTGCCCTTGGCTTGATAGCCAGTAAAAATGACATGGGTGTTGTGGTGCCAAAGCCGGTGTTTCAGGTGGTGGCGAATACGCCCGCCAGTACACATGCCACTCCCGGCAATGATAATTGCACCGCTCTTGATCCGGTTGATTGCCATAGAATCCTCTACGGATTCAGTGACAGAGAGGCAAGGAAGAAAGTCAGTCAGGCTGCGGCTTTTATGTTTTTTCAGTAGCGCTATATCTTCTGGGTCAAGACGGCTGACACTGTGTGAATACACATCGGTAACAGCGCTTCCCATCGGGCTATCCAGGAATACAGCCCAGTTTTGCAACTTGCCCTGATGGTAAAGTTTACCAAGTTGGAAAATCAGTTCTTGAGTGCGGCCAACGGCAAATGCCGGAATGAGAATGTTGCCATGATCTTCTTGTGCCTGCCGCAAAATATCTTCAAATTCTTCCATGGTGGCATCAAAACTACGGTGGTTACGATCACCATAAGTGCTTTCCATCAGCACCAGGTCTGCATTCTCTACCACTGTTGGCTCATTCATGAGAGAGGTGCTGTTATTGCCGAGATCGCCAGAAAAAACCAGTGTATGGATTTTTCCAGCGAATGAAATTTGTAGCTCGACGATAGAAGATCCAAGAATATGGCCGGCATCGTATAGTGATAATGCCACATCGCTGCCAATAGCATGACGTTGGCAGTAATCATGGGTACTGCACAGCTCAATTACGCGATCGACATCTTTCTCTTCATACAGGGGTAACAGCGGTTTTCGGCCAGCGCGTTCCCGTCTGATATTCTCGTATTCCAGATCTTTGCTATAAAGATGAAAAGAGTCCATCAACAGGATGCGCAAAAGGTTGCGCGTGCTATGGGTGCAGTAAATCGGCCCGTCAAAACCTTCATGCACGAGTCGGGGTAGCATGCCGGAGTGGTCAAGATGGGCATGGGACAGAACCACTGCATCAAGAGTAGACGGGTCGAGCGAGAACGAAAAATCATGGCCCGGATTTTTTTTCTGGCTGTCTCCACCTTGCTGCATGCCGCAATCAAGCAGGATGCGCAAACCATTGGCTTCCAGTAAATGGCATGAGCCAGTGACTTCGCGTGCAGCGCCCAGAAAAGTCACACGCGGGGCTGTGTGCGTGTCAATCTGGTGCCTGGTTTGTTCACTAACCGTTTTTTTTGGCATTTTTCTCTCGGGGGTATCCATTACAAGCGAGACATATTTCTCGTCTTCCACCATTGTATGGCCAGCGCATAAGCGCTGTCCTGATCCGCTGACCGCTGCATGGCGCGCAGTGCCAGCGCGGTTGTGCCAATCACGGCTTCTTCGGCGTAATCCAGCTGCAGTGTGCCGCGCCATATATCACGCAAGGTTTCTGGCATCAGGGTTTCTTCGGCAGGTTGTGGGTTATCAAAGCGACGCAGCCAGTCTTCACGTTTTTTTTCATGGTGGTGGATGAGGTAGAGTTTGCAGTCTGCTTCCGGGCGCCTTTCAAATTCACCGCCATCCCCTTTGATCACGAGTGCATTTTCCTGATTTAGCAGGAAAGCCGCTTGTTGGTGGTTATCTGCGTAGGCTGGGTGAAAAATGCTTTGCAGTGAGCAGGGTGCTGCCAGAGGGTTAACGAGCCGGACAAGCGTATGAACGGGTGAGCGCAAACCAAAGGTATTACGCAAATCTATCAATGCCTGCAAATCAGGGCACCAGTGTTGCAAGTGAAAAAAGCACAAGCGGTTTTTATCCAATGCATCGCCGACTTGCTGCCAGTGGTTGGCAGTAGGCAATCCCAATTCCCGGAAGCACTGTTCCGTGTATATTCGGCCAGCCGTATGGCCGTCTGTGCCATGCATAAATACACGTACACCATTTTCTGCCAGCAGTAATGCGCTGAGAATAAACCATGGTAAGTGTTTTCGTTTGCCGGCGTAGGAAGACCAGTCAAGATCGACGTGAATATCGGCAGGAGTACGGATGTGTTTGCGTACTGCATCGACAAATCCTGCGAGTTCTTCTGCGCTTTCTTCCTTTACCCGCAGCAACATCAGGAATGCGCCCGTTTGTACGGCTTCTGCCTGGCCATTCAAGACCATGCTGAATGCTGTGCATGCCTCTTCGCGTGTGAGTGAGCGAGAGCCTTTTTTGCCTTTTCCCAGTGCGCGGATGTACTGGGCAAAAGGGTGCTCGTTAGCAGGCATCTTTTATTCCCGGGAAATTATGCACTAGTGTAACCACAGACCCAGAGCGGCACTGGTGAGAATAGCGATGACGGATGCCAACATTAACTTGCGCAATTCATTGCTGCCGAGCGCCACAACAATGCCTGCTTTCACGACAGTATTGCTGAGAGAGGCAATGACAATGGCGTTCACGGCCACGTCAGTCGCGCTGTGGCGGTGCGCATACTTTGCCATTGAGAGTGTGATGGCATCAACATCTGTTACTCCAGCCAGTCCAGCCAGTAAATACATCCCTTGTTTGGGAAGCCAGGTTTCACCCAGGCGAACGAGCAGCAATACTGCTGCAAAAAAAGCTGCAAACTTGATTGCCTGGGTCAAACTGAACGGGTTTTTCAGTATGACTACTTCGGTATCCAGCATTTGTCGGCGGCGCGAAGCACTCAGGCGCAAGAACCACCAGGCCAGCACAGCTGAGGCAATGGTCATGCACGCAAATGGGATCAGCAGTTGGCTCACCATCTGGCGATTGACTACCAAGACTTCGATCACCACCCTGGCAAACATGACACACCATGACAACAGGATGCCGCCAGCTAATGCCGGTGCAGTGCCAGACATGACTTGTCCCCGACTCTGGCGTGCAAATGAGAGGGTGATGGCGGTAGAGGAAACCAGACCGCCGGTAATGCCTGTCAACGCAATCCCACGCCCCTCACCCAGAAGACGCGTAGCGACATATCCCACCAGCGATAGTGAAGAAATCAGCAACACCAATATCCACAAGGAGTAAGGATTCAACGCATTCCAGGGGTCGATATACTGGTTAGGCAGCAGGGGCAGAATGATGAATGTGGCGATCAGTAGCCGCAATCCGGCGTATACGTCATCGGATCCCAGTCTGTCGACCACGCCGTGCAGCGGTTCCTTGTAGGCCAGTATCGCCACCACAAGCACCGCCAGAGCGACTGCCAGTTCCCGGTGCCCCATCATCACCATTGCGCCCAGTAAGCTGGCGGTGATTGCTGCTAGTTCAGTCGTGAGCCCGAGGGAATCCGGGTTGCGTTTCACCGAGAGCACGTAGCCGACAGTCACGGGAATGGTGATCAGCACCAGTACACCAAAGAGAATAAAAGGCATGTCCAGTTGTTGTGATAACCACGCCCCGATCGCACCAGCAAGTGAAAACATCATGAACGTGCGCAGCCCGCCTATGGCGACATCGCGCTGCGCTCGCTTGCGACGCTCCCGCTCGATCCCTAGCAGGGCGCCAATCAGTATGGCAGTGGCAAACTGTTCAAAGACAGCCCACTGCTCGGGCATGGTGAAAGTCGTGCTGAACAGACCTTCGGGCACGAGTGGTTACATGTTCGGGTAGTTGGGGCCGCCCGAACCTTCCGGTACCACCCAGGTAATATTCTGGGCAGGATCCTTGATATCACAAGTTTTGCAGTGGACACAGTTCTGCCCATTGATCTTGAACTCATCCTTGCCGCCGATGCTGACGACTTCGTAAACACCTGCAGGGCAGTAGCGTTGTGCAGGTTCGTCGTACAGCGGCAGGTTGCGGGCGATAGGCAGGTTCGGGTCAGTCAAGCGCAAATGGCAGGGCTGGTTTTCTTCATGATTGGTATTGGATAAAAACACAGAGGACAGTCGATCAAAACTGAGTTTGTTATCCGGTTTGGGATACTCGATTTTTTTCGCTTCACTCGCAGGTACCATTTGTGCGTAATCCGGTTTGGGATCACGCAGTGTCCATGGCAATGCACCATTGAAAATATTGATATCAAAGAATGCATAGGCAGAGCCGATAATATTGCCAAACTTGTGCTGGGCAGGGCCAAAGTTGCGTTGCATCCACAATTCTTTATATGCCCATGAAGTTTCATAGTTGGCAGCGAATTCCGTCAACTCTTCACCGGTTTTGCCTGTGGCAATGGCCGTGGCGATGGTTTCAGCAGCGATCATGCCGGATTTCATGGCAGTGTGGCTGCCCTTGATCTTGGCAAAGTTCAGGGTGCCCGCATCATCACCAATCAGAAAGCCGCCGGGAAATTGCATTTTGGGCTGCGATTGCAGGCCGCCTTTTGTGATGGCACGTGCGCCATAGCAGGTGCGTTTGCCGCCTTCCAGATACTGGCGGATCACAGGATGGGTTTTATAACGCTGGAATTCCTCAAAGGGGCTTACGTGCGGATTGGAGTAAGAAAGGTCGGTGATCAGGCCAACGGCTACCTGGTTATTTTCAATGTGGTAAAGGAAACCACCGCCTGCAGAGCCGCTTTCGGTCAATGGCCAGCCAGCACTGTGCACGACCAGGCCTTGTTTGTGTTTTTCAGCAGGAATTTCCCAGATTTCCTTGATGCCAATTCCGTAGTGTTGCGGATCCTTGCCGGCATCCAGCTTGAATCTGGCGATCAGTTGTTTGCCCAGATGGCCACGGCAGCCTTCAGCAAACAGCGTGTACTTGCCGTGGAGTTCCATGCCCTGTGTGTAGTTGGCCGTGTGTTCGCCATCGTGACCGACGCCCATGTCACCGGTAGCTATCCCTTTGACAGAGCCATTGTCGTTATAAAGCACTTCGGCAGCTGCAAAGCCGGGAAAGATCTCCACGCCCAGTGCCTCTGCCTGTTCGGCCAGCCAGCGGCACAGGCGGCCAAGGCTGATGATGTAGTTGCCTTCGTTGTGCATGG
>DDBK01000118.1:1821-6102 GCA_002333095.1 Cellvibrionales bacterium UBA2034 | reverse complement strand
GGAAACAGGGCAATATCAAACCAGCGACCCCAGAATCTGGCGCGCAGGGATTCGGTGGGGTCTATACCACCTATACCTAGCAAGCTGAAAAAACGGTTTTTTTTCATGGGGGATATCATCCATCACGCTTTGTGGGCAGGGAGGTCGCGGGTAAAGCGTTTCTTGCGCCTGTAGGGAAAGATATCTTCCATATTGCCATTGCGTATCCGCTCCTGCATGTTGCGCCAGAAATCCACATGGTAGAGATCGCTGTGGTATTTCTCGAAAGCGCGTTTCGCTTTGGGGTTGCCTGTGAAGAATAACCGGAATTCTTCCGGGAATACGTCGAATGGATCAACGTTGTACCACGGTGTGGACGACATCGCCTGTTCATCGGTTTGTGGTTCCGGAATTTCCCGGAATACGCATTCAGTCAGGAAGCATATTTCGTCGTAATCATAGAACACCACGCGGCCATGGCGTGTGACACCAAAATTTTTCAACAGCATGTCGCCAGGAAAAATATTGGCAGCGGCAATCTGCTTGATGGCGTTGCCGTATTCATCCATGGCTTCCTCTATCTGCTCGTCGCTCGCACTTTGCAGGTACAGGTTGAGGGGAGTCATTTTCCGTTCGGTATACAAATGGCAGATCACCAGTTCGTCGTCATCAATGATTAACTGGGAAGGCACCACTTTCTGCAATTCTTGCAGCAGTTCTTCCGAGAAGCGCGCCAGTGGAAAACGGAAGTGGCTGTATTCCTGTGTGTCAGCCATCCGTCCAACGCGATCATGGCGTGACACGAGGCGATATTTTTCACGCACGGTTTCGCGGCTCATGTCTTTGGGCGGATCAAATTTATCCTTGATGATCTTGAATACAATTTCATACGAGGGCAGGGTGAATACGCTCATGACCATGCCTTTAATACCGGGCGCGATAATGAACTGGTCATCCGAATGCTGCAGGTGTCGCAGGAAACTGCGGTAGAACTCGGTCTTGCCGTGTTTGTTCTGGCCGATAGCGTTATAAAGCTCGGCAACTTCCTTGTTGGGCATCAATTGGCGCAGAAAAGCGACAATCTGGCCGGGCACCGGGGCGTCGACCATAAAGTAAGAGCGCGTGAACGAGAAAATGATACTCACGTCATCGGTATCAAAAATGGCGGTATCGACATAAATTGCACCGCGCTCGTTATGGATTAACGGAATCACAAACGGGATATGACGGCAGCCGTCACTGATGCGCCCTACGAGATAAGCGCCCTTGTTGCGGTAGAACAGTGATTTCAGCACCTCGACCACAATCCCGTCACGCTCCACAGGCATATGGGGCAGTACGCGTTCCTTGAGGGCATACACAATGTTGCGCACATCCCGCTCGATGTTTTCCATCTGGATGTTGAGGCGGCCGTCTGTCTGGATATAGTCGGCCAGGATGCGATAGATCAGCGCACGGATACTGGAGCCGATGGTGTAGCGGTTGATCAGGGTGTCGGCAATCTGCACGGGGGTGTCAGTCTCATCGCCCGCGACAAACATGAGTTCATCGTCGACCTTCTCGTGTCGGAACAGGTAGCAGAAGACCGAATTGTAGAAGGTCTCCAGCAGCTCCCGGTTGTCCAGCCCGGCAATATGCTGTTGGTAGACCGGTTTCAGGGCTTGCCAGAAGGCAGGAGTTTCGCAGTCAGTACCGGCCTGCTCTTGCAGCTCGGCGGCGATCTCGACAATAATTTCTTTATATAAATCAATGCGTTGCTTTGATATTTCCTGGGTTTCCGCCCAGCATGCCTTCTCAAACAAGCCGCGGGCAGCCTGGGTCATGATCTGAAAGCATTGAAAATACCGTCCAAAGCCTGTAAGAATGAGGTGGGTGGCTTGCTCGAGGTTTGACATCAGCTGCCTTGAATGAATAGGTAAACAGGATTTGACACGACATTTTACCATGCAGATGAAAACGAGAATGAACGGCCAACGTGCCCTGCAATCAATAGTAGTGATCCTGACTCTGGCCANNCCTGCAAATAACAGTACTCACCGTGACTCTGGCCATTGCGCCACTGGCAGAAGCGACCCTTTACGTCTACCGCGGCCCCAGCGGCGAGAAGATGGTGACCAATATTCCCCAGACGGGCAATGGTTACAAGCTGCTCGGCAAGGAAGAAACGGTTGATAAAATCAGTGGGCTGGTGGGCAGGAAAGGGCCTACTGCGGCGGATGCGCCTTTGTTCACAGCGGTGGGTACGCCTTACAAGCGCAAGTGGGTGAATTCTTCCGAGTACGATGCCTACATCCGCAGCACAGCGGCCAAGCACGGCGTGGAGCCGGCGCTGGTGAAGGCCGTGATCCAGGTGGAGTCCAACTTTAATCCGGATGCCGTATCACGCGCGGGTGCCCGTGGCTTGATGCAGTTGATGCCGGGCACTGCCGCCATGTATTCCCTTGGTATCCACCAGTTGTTCAATCCCAGCCAGAATATCGAGGCAGGCGTGAAGCACCTTGCCTATCTGAAAACCTTGTTCCCGAACAATCTCGAGTATGTGCTTGCCGCGTATAACGCTGGGGAAAATAATGTGGTGAAGTACAACGGCATCCCGCCGTTTCCTGAAACGGTGGATTATGTGAAGAAAGTGAAATCCTCGCATAATATTTTCAAACGGGTTTTCTTTTAATCCAGTCAGTCTGGCGTTGTTATCAGGCCTTCGATGCGTTCCGCCACTTTTTCTGCGAAGAATCTCGCGCCGTGCTTGTTCCAGTGGGAGTCCACCTTGAAGTTGAGGGGGAAGCGCTCCGTTTTCTTGAAATCCTCCAGCATCATCACGACAGGAAAGGGCGCGACGGACTGTTTACTTTCGAAGTAGCGGAAGTTTTCCAGTGCATAGGGGCCCATCGCGTCAAAGCTGCCATATTCCCAGGTGCCGGGTGATTCCTTGTCGGTGTATTGCCAGTGTCTCGGCGGTATAAACACCATGAATGGGGCGTGCAGTGTGTCGCGGCTGTAGTCATTCAGCAGCAACAGGGTGTCATAAACGTCATCAAAAAGGTTCAGTGATTCTTCCATTGGCTGGCGTGCAACAAAGTATCCGCCTGAGCCGGAGTACCCCCATATGGGTGTGTGCCAGTCCGTAACGGGCAAAAGCCATTCGCTTATTCGTTTAACGCAGTAAGCTATTCGCGGGAAGCGTTTGATGTAACGATACCAGCCGCGTTCTTGTAAAACAGATTTGTAGAACCACTCATCGCGGTAATCAGACATATCAATTGCCAGCAATACCAGGTCAGGTTTGTATTTTGCCCCTATGTCCTTTAGCAAGCGGTATGACAAATAAGGCGAGCTGGATGTCCAGCCAAAATTGATAACATTGATTGTCTGGTCCGGGTATTTTTCGCGAAGGATTTTTTCCAGTTGCGCCGGCGGCGATAACTCGGATGCCATCAGGAACCCGTAAATATAGGAATCGCCAAGGAAGAGGATATTGAAATCCTGTTCCCGCACCTGGTCGGCTTCGTGTGGTGAACGGATATTGTCGCTATTCAATCCGTTAAAGTGTTTATCGCCTTGCTGCATGCGATGGTCAGGATCATTGACAACCTTGGCAAAAATTTCTGCGTACACCACGGTTACCATCAATCCATACAGCAACCCGGCAGTGAATAACAGCAAGAGTATGGTGTAAAAGATTCTTGAGGGCTTTTCCTTGAAGTAGGCGAGTAATCTTTTCATGGCATACCTTTATGCGCGATTCTGCCGGACCACTTCAAACAGGCATACGCCCGTGGCAACAGAAACATTCAGGCTGCTGGTTTCGCCCAGCATCGGGATGGCAATCAGTTCGTCGCAATTTTCCTTGGTGAGTCTGCGCATGCCGCTGCCCTCGGCACCCATCACCAGCGCCATCGGTGTTTTCAGTCTGGCTTGATACAAGGTTTCAGTGGCTTCGCCCGCTGCGCCGATCACCCATACGCCGTGTTGCTGTAATTGTTTGATGGCGCGCGATAAATTGGTCACGACCACCAGCGGCACAAGATCCGCTGCACCAGCCGCCACCTTGCGCACGGTGCTGGTCATGCTGGCTGAATTGTCGCGCGGNNACGTCGAGAAAATCTTCATCGTACTGTTCGCCCGGGCGGCACTCGGCAATGATGCCCTGGTGGTTTCCTTCAACCAGCTTGTCCAGCTGCTTGCGGGGTTCGCGCGCAATCTCGATATTTTCACGTTGCGCATTGTCAATCAGCTTCTGTACGCGATCATCCTGACGTCCTTGTTGCACATGAATGCGTAACAGACGCTGTGGCTGCGACT
>DDBK01000118.1:0-1785 GCA_002333095.1 Cellvibrionales bacterium UBA2034 | reverse complement strand
GCTGCCGGTTTTTTCTTTTTCGGGGCTGTTTCAGGTGTTGTTGCAGCAGCAGACAAGCTGCGTTGCCCCGGGCTGCGCACATTCTTGATCAGCTGCAGCAATTCGAGATCAATCTTGCGATCATCGAGATCCACCCGTACTACCCGTACCTGCACGCTGTCGCCGAGGCGATAGACTTCGCGGGTGCGTTCACCCACCAGACGCTGGCCGGCAGCATCAAAATGGTAGTAGTCGCGTTTCAGCATCGTGACATGCACAAGGCCTTCGATATAGATATCTTTCAGTTCGACAAACAAACCGAAACTGGTCACAGCATTGATCACGCCATCAAATGTTTCTTCAACATGATCCAGCAGGTATTCACACTTCAGCCATGCAACCACATCGCGTGACGCTTCATCAGCGCGGCGTTCGCAGCTGGAGCACTGCACGCCAAATGCATCCATTGAGGCATCATCGTAAGGATAGATTTTGCTTTGCGGCAGTTTCGGCGCGCCTTCTGCACAGCGCACCTGTTTCACTTCCGGACGGTTGCGCACGAGATAACGGATGGCGCGATGCACCAGCAGATCCGGATAACGGCGAATCGGGGAAGTGAAGTGTGCGTAACTGTCGTAATCAAGACCGAAGTGGCCGATATTTTCCGGTTGATACACAGCCTGGCTCATCGAACGCAATAGCATGGTCTGAATCAGCCGTGCATCGGTGCGGCCCACTGCGCTGGCGAGCAGGTTCTGGTAATCGCGTGGCGTGGGTTTATTGCCGCCGCCAAGCCCCAGACCTAGTTCGCCAAGGAATGCGCGCAAATTTTTCAGTTTTTCTTCGCTCGGGCCTTCGTGCACGCGGAACAGTGCCGGCAGTTTCTGTTTTTCCAGCAATGTGGCCGCACAGGTATTGGCTGCCAGCATACATTCTTCAATCAGTTTGTGTGCTTCATTGCGCACCACAGGAATAATTTTTTCTATCTTGCGGTTGTCTGCAAAGATAATGCGCGTTTCCTGTGTTTCAAAATCAATAGCACCGCGTTCGTCGCGCGCGCCTCTCAACGCCTGGTACAACGAGTAGAGATTATCAATATGGGGAACCAGCGCTGCATATTTCTCGCGTACAGCGCTGTGTTTTTCCGTGCGCGCCTCAATAATCTGCGCAACAGTGGTGTAAGTAAAACGTTCCTGCGAATGCATCAGCCCTTCGTAGAACTGGAATCTGGACACTTTTCCAGCCGGGCTCACCGCTATCTCGCACACCATGCACAGGCGGTCTACTTTTGGCATCAGGGAGCATAGGCCGTTGGAAATTTTTTCCGGCAACATCGGCACTACCGAGCCGGGAAAATACACGGATGTAGCGCGGTGTTGCGCTTCGTGGTCCAGTGCGCTGTTGGGTGCAACGTAGTGGGATACATCGGCGATGGCTACATACAACGTCCAGCCGCCACCTTTTCGTGGTTCGCAATACACCGCATCATCAAAGTCGCGCGCGTCTTCGCCGTCAATTGTCACTAGCGGCAAGTGCCGTAAATCGATGCGATGTTTTTTGTCTTTTGCCAATACCGTGTCAGAGAGCGCCGCCGCTTCTTTTTCTACCGCATCAGGCCACTGCCACGGAATCCCGTGGTTGCGCACCGCTATCTGGATTTCCATGCCCGGATCGAGGTGTTCGCCCAGCACTTCCAGCACGCGTCCCACCGCCATGCGTTTGTGGTCAGGGTAGTGATCAATGCCCACCACCACCATCTGGCCGTGTTTGGCGCCATTGCGGTTCTGTGGCGGGCTAGCGATGTCC
>DDBK01000022.1 GCA_002333095.1 Cellvibrionales bacterium UBA2034 | reverse complement strand
GAGCCGGATATCCTGTTGCTCGACGAGCCGACCAACCATCTCGATATCGAAGCCATCATGTGGCTGGAACAGGAGATCGCCAGTTTTCCCGGCGCGGTAGTGCTGGTGACACACGACCGTGCGTTCCTGCAAAAAATCGCATCACAAATCTGGGAAATTGATCGCGGCCAGGTATTTGTCTGGCGGGGTGATTACCGCGGTTTTCTGGATTATCGCGAACAGCGTCTCGCATCGGATGAAAAAACCAACAGTGAATTTGACAAGAAACTCGCTGAAGAAGAGCGCTGGATCCGTACAGGCGTGAAAGCACGACGCACCCGCAACGAGGGGCGCGTGCGTGCACTGGAAGCGATGCGCGAACAGCGTGCAGCACGGCGTGAACAGACCGGCACTGCACGCATGCAACTCGATCAGGCTGCACAATCCGGCAAGCTGGTGGCTGCACTGGACGACGTCAGTTTTTGTTTTGGCGAGCGCGACATCATCAGCCACCTGTCCACCACCGTTGTGCGCGGCGACCGCATTGGATTGATCGGCCCGAACGGCAGCGGCAAAAGCACACTATTGAAACTGATACTCGGCGAGCTGGAGCCCAGCCGCGGCACTATCCAGCGCGGCACAAAACTGCAAGTCGCGTATTTTGACCAGTTGCGCGCCACACTGGACATGAAAGCCAACGCCGTGGACAACGTCGGCGGCGGGCGTGATTTTATCGACATCAACGGCAAAGCACTGCATGTGATCAGTTACCTGAATAATTTTCTCTTCGAATCATCACGCTTGCGCACACCGGTGTCGCGTTTGTCTGGCGGCGAACAGAATCGCCTGATTCTCGCCAAACTGTTCAGCCAACCGGCCAATTTACTGGTGCTGGATGAACCGACCAATGATCTGGATATGGAAACACTCGAGCTGCTGGAAGAATTGTTGTGTGAATTTGATGGCACGGTGTTGCTGGTGAGCCACGACCGCAGTTTCGTGGATAACGTTGTCACCAGCACGCTGGTGTTCGAAGGCAATGGCAAGATCAGTGAGCATGTCGGCGGCTATACTGATTGGCAGAATGAACTCGCCAGGATCGCCCAGCCCGCGGCTGTCAAGAAAATAACGCCGGTTGAGAAAAAACCCTCCGCCCAGAAACCCGCGAGCAAACTGTCATATAAATTACAGCGTGAACTGGAAGAGTTGCCGCTGAAAATCGAGCAGCTGGAATCGGATATTGCCCGCCTGACAGAACAGACACAGGCTGCACATTTCTTCTCGCAGGAACGCACGGTAACGGAAGCAGTGCTGGCATTACTGGCAGACACCCAGCAGAACCTGGACGCGTGTTACGCACGCTGGACAGAGCTGGAAAACAGCTGAGGCCTTTATGCCGCAACACGCAGCACTGATTATTGGCAGTGTATGGCCGGAGCCGCGCTCATCGGCAGCGGGTTCACATATGCTGCAAATTATCGAACAGCTATTGATGCACGGTTATGCCGTTACGTTTGCCAGCGCAGCCATGCCCGGCGATACCCGCGCAGACCTTGTTGCGCTGGGCGTAGCTGAACAAGCCATTACGCTGAACTGCAGCAGCTTTGATACCTGGGTGCATGCACTGGATCCGGATATTGTCGTGTTTGACCGCTTCATGACGGAAGAACAGTTTGGCTGGCGCGTGGAAGAGAATTGCCCCAACGCCTTGCGTGTACTGGAAACCTCTGACCTGCACTGTTTGCGTGAAGCACGACAGGCATTGTTAAAAAATCCTGCTGATCTTTATCAAGCAGACCTTTACAAAACCATGGCGCAACTGGATATAACGGCACGTGAAATCGCTGCCATTTTTCGCTGCGACCTGTCGCTGGTCATTTCCCGTGTTGAAATTGATCTGCTCACTCGTCAATTTTCCGTGCCGGATTATTTGCTATGCCATTGCCCGTTCCTGCTCGACATGCCTGATAGCAAAAACTGGCGCAGTTACTCGCAGAGGGAACACTTTGTGACTATCGGCAATTTCCTGCATGCACCGAACTGGGATTCCGTGTTGTGGTTAAAACAAACTATCTGGCCAAAAATCCGCACGCAACTGCCACAGGCGCAACTGCATATTTATGGCGCGTATACGCCACAGAAAGCGCGTGAATTGCACAATGTACACGACGGTTTTCTTGTGCAAGGCTGGGCGGATGACGCGCTTGACGTGATGAAATCGGCGCGCGTTTGTCTCGCGCCCTTGCGTTTTGGTGCCGGCATCAAAGGCAAGTTGGCAGACGCCATGTTGGCGGGCACGCCGAGCGTCACGACATCTATTGGCGCAGAATCCATGCATGATGATTTGCCATGGCCGGGATTGATTGCCGATGATGCGCAGGCGTTTGCCGATGATGCTGTGCAGTTATATCAGGACAGCGCGCTGTGGCAGGCGTCACAGCAAAATGCCACTGCCATTTTGCAGCAATGCTTTAACAAAGTGGAACAGGGTGCAAGGCTGATGTACCAGCTGGCGGTGGCGAATGAAGAAATAGGCCAGCGCAGATTGCAGAATTTTGTCGGGCGGATGTTGCGCCATCACCAGCACAAGAGCAGTTACTATATGGCGCGTTGGATCGAGGAAAAAAATCGCACCAGGGAATGATGATTGCTGCCCAGAGAATGGTAATTACTGTGCCGCCATCAACCGCTGTTTTTCCCGTTGCCAGTCTTTCTCTTTTTCCACATCGCGTTTGTCGTGTTCGGCCTTGCCTTTGGCCAACGCAATTTCACATTTCACCAGATGCCTTTTCCAGTACATGGCTGTGCAGACACAGGTATAACCTTTCTGCTGTACTGCAGCAAAAATATCGGCCAGCTCACGGTCTTTCAGCAACAGCTTGCGGGTGCGGGCAGGGTCTGCCACAAAATGGGTCGATACACTTTGCAACGGCGAAATGTGTGCGCCGAGCAGGAACGCTTCGCCATCCTTGAGCAACACATAGGAATCCACCAGCTGGCACTTGCCGGCGCGCAGGCTTTTGACTTCCCAGCCTTGCAGGGAAATCCCGGCTTCGTAGCGATCCTGGATGAAATAATCGTGACGCGCTTTTTTGTTGAGGGCGATAGTGCCGCCGTTGTCGTTGCTTTTTGATTTGCTCATCCGGTCATTATAGGCGCAGGGTGCCAGTGTTAGAATGTACGTTCCCGTATTAAATGTGCCGCTATGCCCATCACCCGTATCGCCAAGACTGCGCTGCTGCCTTATCCGGCAGAGCAGTTGTTTGACCTGATCAACAACATCGAGGCCTATCCGCAGTATATGGATGGCTGCGTGGGGGCGTGCGTCCTGTTGGCAGAAGCGGATGTTATTGAAGCGCGCTTGCAGCTCAGTCGCGCTGGCATCAGCCAGAGCTTTGCCACGCGTAACCGCCTGCAACGCCCGCACACCATCGTGATGGAGTTGCTGGAAGGTCCGTTCAGCTCGCTGGCAGGCCGTTGGCAATTCGATGCCCTGGCACCGGAAGCCTGCAAGGTGTCACTGGATCTGCAGTTCGAGCTGGATGGCACACTGGCCAATCTCGCTGCCGGTAAACTGTTCGAGGGCGTGGCAAGCAATCTGGTGGATTCGCTGTGCCGCCGCGCCCACACGCTGTACGGAGGAGCGCATTGATGCCGCTAAACATCAGGATTGAGGTCGCCTGCGCCACGCCAGAAAAACAGTGGGTAGACGCACTGGAAGTCAAAACCGGTTGCACAGCACAGCAGGCCGTGGCGTTATCCGGAATAGCTGATGCGTTCCCCGGGCTGGCGCTGGGCGGGTGCACGCTCGGGGTATTCAGCAAGGTGGTGGATGGCGGATATGTGCTTCAAGACGGTGACCGCGTAGAAATCTACCGGCCACTGCTGCTGGATCCCAAAGAAGCCCGGCGACAGCGCGCTGACAAATCCCGTCGCCGCTAATTCAGCCCAACAGTATTACTCGGTTGTTGTCTTGGCTTCAGCCTTGGACTGGCGAGTGGCGGCCTGCTCAGGACGGAAGTTGCCCTGCATATTCACCAGCTGGTCATCAATAAAAAACAGGGTAAGGCGTTCCTGTGCCAGTTCGCTCTCCCCGTTTTTCAGGGAATAGAAATAGTCCCAGCGATCATCATTGAAGCTGTCTATCAGCAGCGGTGTGCCCATGATGTAGCGCACCTGACGGCGGGTCATGCCCGGCTTCAGCTGGTTGACCATTTCTTGCGTGATGATGTTGCCCTGCTGCACATCCAGCTTGTAAACGCCGGGAAACGAGCAGGCCGTGATGCCTAGCAGAAACAATGCTGGCAATAGCAGACGTACAAGTGGGCGGTGCAGTAAGATTGACATGGAGAACGGGATACCACTGGCTTCAGCGAGCGGCGATAATACCCGATAGTCGATAGCGCTAGAAGGGGCATGACATGGCGGGTGAAAATCAGGAATTGCGCAAGGCCGGACTCAAGGTCACTGTGCCACGCATCAAGATCCTGCAAATGCTGGAAACCAATAACCAGCGCCACCTCAGTGCAGAGGATGTCTACAAGAACCTGCTGGAGACTGGCGAGGATGTGGGTCTGGCCACGGTATACCGTGTACTGACCCAGTTTGAGGGTGCCGGGCTGGTGACGCGCCACAATTTCGATGGCGGCTACGCGGTGTTCGAGCTGAACCGCGGCGATGAACACCACGACCACATGGTCTGTACCGAGACCGGCCGGGTAGTGGAGTTCCATAATGCAGATATCGAGCGCATCCAGAAAGAGCTGGCGGCGGCCAACGGCTTCGAGCTCGTGGGTCACAGCCTGGTACTGTACGTCCGGCCTAAACGCTAGGCTGGTTTTCTTCCGGGAGCGCCTGTGCGCCGTGTGTGCGCCGCTTCAATACCAACCGTGACAGCAGGAAACCCACTGGCATCGTCAAACCGATAGTCACCAGTGGTGCATAGGTTTCCGGGCAGCCTGCGTATTTCACCAGAATGAACAGCACACTCACATCCATGCAGTAGCGCAGCGCAAAAATCACGGGGAACTGCATGAACGTGCTCCACTTCATCGGCACCTTGAAGACCCAGCGGGTGTTCATGTAATAGGTGAAGACCATCCCGAATGCATAGGAGATCGTATAAGCCGCTGTGTAGGGCAAAAACAGGTTGAAAAACAGGTAGACCACCCAGGATGCTGCCGTGTTGGCGCTGCCTGTGAGCAAAAAACGCAGGAATTCAGTTCTCATAACGNNGGAGTGCTAGCCGATGCCCGAAGAAATCATGGCCAGCTTAACGCCTAAGCGGGGCGGCTGACAGCCTGTGCCCTAAATGCCATAATAAAAAATTACTGATAAAACAAAGAGTCCTCTGTGATTATTCCGGTCATCCTGTCCGGTGGCGCCGGCAAGCGTTTGTGGCCGTTGTCCCGGGAAAGCCATCCCAAACAGTTTTTACCGTTGTTTGACGGACAGTCGCTGTTCAAGCTGACACTGGCGCGTGTACAGGCAGAAGGTTTCGCCCCGCCGCTGGTGATTTGCAACACCGAACACCGGTTCATGGCTGCTGAACAATTGGGCGAGGTTGAGGGGCGCGTTGTCGAAAAACAGATCATCATCGAGCCGTGTTCGCGTAACACCGCACCGGCGGTGACCATCGCGGCGCTGGCATCCAGCCCGGATGACATCCTGCTGGTACTGCCTTCTGATCACCTGTTCACAGATGCCGACGCCTTTCGCGCCATGGTGCTCGCGGCCAGACCGCTGGCAGAAGCCGGGCATCTTGTGACATTTGGCGTGCAGCCGGTCTTTCCTGCTACCGGGTATGGTTACATCAAACGTGGCAATGCTGTAGAAAACAGCGCAGCAGCCCATGGATTCCATGTCGAAAAATTTGTTGAAAAACCCGATGCCGCCACTGCGCAAAAATATCTGGTAAGCGGTGAATATCTCTGGAATTGCGGCGTGTTCATGTTCCGTGCCGCTACGCTGTTGTCCGCCATGCAAACCCATGCACCAGCAGTGATGGATGCATGCAAGAAATCCTATGCCGCACACAGTGTGGACCTTGGATTCATTCGCCTCGACAACCATGCCTTTTCTGCATCACCGGATATCTCGATTGACTATGCGGTGATGGAACACACCGATAAAGCGGTCGTCGTGCCTTGCTACACAGCATGGAGTGATGTTGGCAGCTGGAGCAGCCTTGCTGACAGCATGGACAAGGATGACGACGGCAATGTCACACGCGGCGATGTCGTATTGCACAATACTGTAAACAGCACGGTATTTTCTGAAGAGAAACTGGTCGTGGCGATGGGCGTGAGTAACCTCATCATCGTAGAAACAGATGATGCCATTCTTGTGGCACCACAAAGTGAATCAGAAAACATCAAGAAGATTGTCGAAACGTTGACAGAACAACAGAGAAGTCATGTGCATTCACATCGCAAGGTGTACAGGCCCTGGGGCTTTTATGATTCCATCGGCGAAGGCGATCGCCACAAGGTCAAGCGCATCACGGTAAAACCGGGTGCATGCCTTTCACTGCAAATGCATCACCATCGCGCAGAACACTGGATCGTGGTACGCGGCACCGCACGTGTCGTGCGGGGCGATGAAGAATTCCTGTTGTCTGAAAACCAGTCCACCTATATTCCGCTGGGCGTCACGCACCGGCTGGAAAATCCCGGCAGCATCGCGCTGGAGCTGATTGAAGTACAATCAGGCGCGTATCTGGGCGAAGACGATATCGTGCGTTTCGACGACCATTACGGACGCAAGGCCAAACACCTGACAGAGAGACAAACATCGTGAAAATACTGGTAACCGGCGGTGCGGGATTTATCGGCTCAGCGGTAATCCGCCATATTATTGGCCATACAACCGACACCGTTATCAACATTGATAAATTGACCTATGCAGGCAACCTGGAATCGCTGGCCGATGTAGCCCATTCTGACCGCTACCATTTCAGGCAGATTGATATTTGCCATGCCAGTGCCCTGGATGCGGTATTGGCCGAATTTTCACCGGATGTGGTGATGCATCTGGCAGCAGAGTCGCATGTGGACCGCTCCATTGATGGCCCCGCCGCATTCATCGAAACCAATATTGTCGGCACTTACACGTTACTGGAAAGCGCGCGTAAATATTGGCTGGCGCTGGCACCAGAAAAAAAATCCGCTTTCCGGTTTCACCATATCTCCACAGACGAAGTGTATGGTGCGCTGGGCCCTACCGGTTTGTTCACAGAAGAAACGGCCTACTCGCCTAACTCGCCGTATTCCGCCAGCAAAGCGTCATCCGATCATCTGGTGCGCGCCTGGCATGAAACCTATGGCCTGCCAACGCTGGTGACCAATTGTTCAAATAATTATGGGCCGTACCATTTTCCGGAAAAACTGATTCCGCTGATGATTCTGAATGCCTTGTCCGGCAAACCGTTGCCGGTGTATGGCAAAGGCAACCAGGTGCGTGACTGGTTGTATGTCGATGATCATGCGCGTGCACTGTATACCGTGGCAAAACATGGCGAGATCAATGAAACCTACAACATTGGCGGCCACAATGAAAAACAGAATATTGAAGTGGTGCATACCATTTGCGATCTGCTGGAAGAAATGCGTCCGGAAAAACCGGCAGGTGTCGCCCATTACCGCGACCTGATCACGCATGTGGCAGACCGCCCCGGCCATGATGTGCGCTATGCTATCGACGCCAGTAAAATACAGCGCGAACTGGGTTGGTCACCGGCAGAAACGTTCGAAAGCGGTATACGAAAAACGGTGCGCTGGTATCTGGATAACCAGGGCTGGTGGCAACATGTACTCGATGGCAGCTACCAGATGCAACGTCTCGGGCTTGGCGAATAACTATTTCAAATGGAGAGAACGCAACGATGAAAGGCATAATTCTCGCCGGCGGTTCCGGCACACGCTTGCACCCGGTTACGTTGGCTATTTCCAAGCAACTGCTGCCGATTTATGACAAGCCGATGATCTACTATCCACTGACCACGTTGATGTTGGCCGGTATCCGCGAAATCCTGATCATTTCTACGCCGCAAGATACACCACGGTTTGTTGAATTACTGGGCGACGGTTCGCGCTGGGGTATTTCACTCAGCTACGCAGTGCAACCCAGCCCGGACGGGCTGGCGCAAGCATTTATTATTGGCAAAGAGTTTATTGGTGATTCTGCCTGCGCGCTGGTGCTGGGTGACAACCTGTTTTTTGGCGAACAGTTTTCGCAAAACCTGGCACAGGCAGCAGAGAAACGCGAAGGCGCAACCGTTTTTGCCTATCAGGTAAAAGATCCTCAGCGTTTTGGTGTGGTGGAGTTTGACCAGAATGGCAAGGCCATCAGCCTGGAAGAAAAACCGTCAAAACCCAAATCGCGCTATGCGGTAACCGGCCTGTATTTTTATGATAACCATGTTGTCAAACATGCAGAATCCATCAAGCCATCACCGCGTGGCGAACTGGAAATTACCGACATCAACAATATCTATCTGCATAGCGGCAAATTGCGCGTGGAAATTATGGGCCGCGGCACAGCATGGCTGGATACCGGCACACACGATTCATTGCTCGAGGCATCGCAGTTTGTACAGACTATCGAGCACCGGCAAGNNGCATGAAAATGGCAAGCCCGGAAGAAGTGTCCTGGCGCCAACGCTGGATTGACGATAACCAGCTGCGCACATTGGCCGAGCCGTTGAAGAAAAGTGGTTACGGCGAATACCTGATCGATCTGCTTGAGTTTGGCCGATGATGCGTGTGATCGAAACGGTGTTGCCCGGCGTCCTGATACTGGAGCCGAAAGTGCATGGTGACAGCCGCGGGTTTTTTCAGGAAACCTGGCGGGCAGACACGTATAACAACATCGGCATTCCGCCGTTTGTGCAAGACAACCATTCGCGTTCTTCAAAAGGTGTGTTGCGCGGTTTGCATGCACAACGTTTGCGGCCGCAGGGAAAACTGGTACGCGTTTCACGCGGCACTGTCTTTGATGTGGCCGTGGATATCAATCCCCATTCCAGTACATTTGGCCAACACGTTGCGGTGGAACTGAGCGACAGCAACCATCGCCAGTTCTATATCCCACCCGGTTACGCCCACGGGTTTTGTGTTGTGTCGGACGATGCAGACTTCCTTTACAAGTGCACGGAATATTATCAGCCGGGTGATGAGATCGGCGTGTTGTGGAATGATCCCGCCATCGGCATCCAGTGGCCGGTGAGTAATCCGTTGTTGTCGGCAAAAGATGAGGCACTGCCAACATTGCATACACTCGCTGCAACATGGAAAGAGGAGCAATGGTGATGCTGCGCATACTGGTCGCTGGCGGTGACGGGCAACTTGGCCAGGAATTTGCCGGGCTTTCCTTGCCCGATGTCGAACTGGTGCGCTGTTCGCGCAGCGAGATGGATATCACGGATCCTGCCACCATCCACAATGCGCTGGCGAAATACCAGCCGCATGCTGTGATCAATGCCGCCGCGTATACCGCTGTTGACCGTGCGGAGAGCGAAGAAGAACAAGCGTTTGCTATCAATGCCACCGGGGCGGGCCATCTTGCGTTTGCAGCAGAAACCCACGGCATTCCACTCCTGCATGTGTCTACCGATTATGTTTTTTCAGGTGACAGGCCACCGGGCGAAGCATGGACAGAAACGGATACTTGCGAGCCGCGCTCGGTTTACGGCCACAGCAAACACGTGGGAGAGCAGCAAGTACTCGACGATTGCAGCCGCGCACTGGTGTTGCGCACCAGCTGGGTGTTCGGGCGATACGGCAACAATTTTCCCAAAACCATGTTGCGGCTGGCGCGTGAGCGCGATGAGCTGCGGGTGGTGGGTGATCAATACGGCTGCCCTACACACNNCGCCGGCGACATCGCCGTCACGCTCGTGAAAGCCGCGCAGGCAATGTTGGCAGGCAATCTGGCACCGGGTATTTACCATTATGCCGGCGCACCCGCTTGCACCTGGCACGCATTCGCAGAACAGATTATTGAAAGCGCATTCGCCAAAGGCATGCTCACAAAAAAACCGCGCGTCATCCCCATTGGCACGCATGAGTATCCGGTGGCAGCTCAACGCCCGATGAATTCCGTGATGGATTGCAGCAAGCTCAGGCACGCGCTGGGCATTGAAAATCCGCAATGGCAAACCGGGCTGGATGTGTTGTTAGACCACCTGAAATAAACCCCGCCCCACACCTCAAGGACGAGGCATGTTTTTCATTTCATCGTTTACCGTCAAATACGCACCCGTGTGTCGGGAT
>DDBK01000137.1 GCA_002333095.1 Cellvibrionales bacterium UBA2034 | reverse complement strand
GTCAGGATACGCACCTGGGCGCCGGTGTAGGAGCGCGCGTCAATGCCGCGTTTGTGCAGCGCCATGGCCAGCAGGGCGATGGTCACTTGCTCGCCGGTGGCAACCAGCACGTCCAGTTCGCGGGGGGTAGGGTGATCCTGGATCTGCTTGGCAAGACCGATCAGACGGTTGGTTTCACCGCTCATAGCTGACAGCACGACAACCAGTTGATGGCCCTCGGCATGGAATTTGGCCAGTTTATCGGCCACGGCCTCGATCCGCTCAACCGAGCCAACCGATGTACCCCCGAACTTTTGAACCAGCAGACTCATGATTGTTCCATCATAAATGGCAGCGTCAATGAAGGCGCGCATTAAACAATAAAGCCGCTGGAAAGTTAAGCGCGGTTGACCGCAGTCAAGCCCCCGTTATCATGGCGGTCTTTCCCGATAATTCCTTGAGAACTTGCCATGAGTGATACCCGCTATACCCCCGCACGGGCCTTCCGGTTGAAAGATGTTGTCCAGTGGGACTTTGAGACTGATGTGGCGATTGTCGGCTTTGGCGGCGCGGGTGCCTGTGCGGCTATCGAAGCGGCAGACGCTGGCGCTGATGTCATGGTATTCGAGTTGGCTAGCGCCAGTGGTGGCTCGACCGCGATGTCTTCCGGTGAAGTCTACCTCGGCGGTAATGGCGGCACGCGGGTGCAGAAAGCCTGCGGCTTTGAAGACAGCACTGACAACCTCTACAACTTCCTGATGGCTGCGCATGGTCCACAGGCGGATGAAGCCAAGGTGCGCGCTTACGCAGAAGGCGCGGTGGAGCACTTCAACTGGCTAGTGGCGCACGGTGTGCCATTCAAGGATAGTTTTCTCGACAAACGCGCGATTGTTGCACTGACGGATGACGGTTTGCTCTACACGGGCAGCGAAAAAGCCTGGCCGTTCCGTGATATTGCCAAGCCGGTACCGCGCGGCCACAACCTGCAAGTGGAAGGCGATAACGGTGGTCCGCTGCTGATGAAAATTCTCACAGAAAATGTTGAACAGCGGAAAAATATCCATGTGCATTACGACACACGCACCCTGTGCCTGGTTGCGGATGAAAACGGCGACGTGCATGGCGTAGTCGTCCGTATCGATATGAAAGAGCGTTTCGTGCGTGCGCGCAAAGGTGTGGTCTTGTGTGCTGGTGGTTTCATCATGAACAAGGAAATGTTGCAGAAATACGCACCGAAACTGTTGCGCGGCAACATCCCTATCGGTAATCCGGGTGATACCGGCACTGGCATCCAGATGGGAATCAGTGTGGGTGGTGCAGCCATCAATATGCACGAAGGTTTCATGACGATTCCGTTCTATCCGCCAGGCAATATGACCTTCGGCATTTTTGTGAATGCGATGGGGCAGCGTTTCATCAACGAAGATGCGTATCACGGCCGTGTTGGCACTTTTGCGATCCAGCAGCCGGGTGATCGTTTGTATATGGTCGTGGCGGCAGAAGATTATGGAAACTTCGACCGCAAACCGTTTTTTAATGGTGACATTGTCGGCACGGGTGAAACCGCAGAAGAGCTGGAGCAAGAGTTGGGATTTCCACCGAATTCACTCGCGCACACCATCAATTTTTACAGCGAACATGCAGCAAAAGGCGAAGACCCGTTGTTCCACAAATCACCACAGTGGTTGAAGCCGTTGAATCCGCCGTTGGTGGCGATTGATGCTACGCCGGAGCGTGGTGCCATTTTCCCGTGTTTCACTTTGGGTGGGCTGGATACATTGCCTTCTGGCGAAGTGTTGATGACGGACGGCACGCCGATCAAGGGTTTGTATGCGGCAGGCCGTACCGCTGCGGGCATTCCGCGCCGTGGTGATGGTTATGCCAGCGGCACATCCGTGGGTGATGCAACATTCTCTGGCCGCATGGCGGGTAAAGCAGCAGCTGCGCGGAAGTGAGAAAAATTAAATCAGTTGCAACAAGCTGGCAGCCAGTGCCAGCTTGTCTGCATCGGTTTTCATCAATGTTTTACACGCATGCACAGAAAAGCCAGCGGATGAAAGTCCCGCAGCATCTTTCTTGTCACTTTCATCGATGACCAACACATCCAGCAATCCCGCATAACATTCAGCGATGCTGCCTGAATCGGTTGGAATAGACATTTCCTGCATCATTTTTGCCGTTGGGCCTTTTATTGCCTGCCCACCAATCAACGGCGACACCACGAAAATTTTTGCGGCAATTTTTTGCAGTATTCCGGTCATTCCGGGTACGGCCAGTATCGGCGCAATACTGAGCAGTGGATTGGATGGGCAGATAATCACGGCACGCAAATCCGGGTCATGCAGTGCAGCATCTACTGCCGGCGACAGCCTTGCGGTGTCTGTGCCGGTGAAGCGCACGCTGCAGGCAGCCGGCTTGCATTGCTGGCGCACAAAGTAATCCTGGAACGCCAGTTCGCCTTCGTTGGTATTGACCAGTGTGCGCACTGCGTCATCGCTCATCGGCAAAATACGATGTTGTATACCAAGCTTGCCACACAACTGTGCAGTCACTTCGGTGAGCGTTTTTTTCTGCGCAAGCTGTTGCGTGCGTAACAGGTGCGTGGCGAGATCCTTGTCGCCCAGACGAAACCAGGTTTCGCCGCCAAGTGTTTCCAGTGCTTGCATGCAGTCCCATGTTTCACCAGCAATACCCCAGCCGAGTTCACGATTGTTGATGCCGGCCAGCGTGTACATCACTGTGTCGAGATCGGGTGAGATATGAAGTCCTAGATGTTCAAAGTCGTCACCAGTATTCACGACAATGGTGAGCTGTTCTGGTGGTAAAGCTTGCGCCAGTCCCCATGCAAGTTTGGCGCCGCCGACACCACCACACAGTGCCAGCACTTTTCCAGCAGCATTCACCGGAACATATCCTCATCCGGTTTGCGCAATAAAGCATTTACTGTGCCTGGTGCTTCAGGCAGCTGTAAACCGCGCAAAATCACTACGGGCACACCTTCGCCAGCTTGCCCCATCAGCAGTGATGCGGCCGCAGCAATTTCATCGCCGAGACCCACTTGCGTAATTTCCAGCGTGCGACCAAATAAATCCGGGTGGCCACGCAAATCCAGCAATGGATCAAAACCAGCGACGCCAATTGAAATACCGACTGTGCCGAGTCGCCAGGCGCGACCAAAACTGTCATTGATCACCACGCCAATTTTCACACCGCATTTTTTTTGCAATTTATCCCGCAATGCACGGGCGCTGGCATCGGAATCTTCCGGTAACAGTAATGCCATTCCTGAATCGGCATTGCCCGGAAGGTTAGACTGGTCGATGCCTGCATTGGCATGCACAAAGCCCAGTTTGTGCTCGACCACAATCGAGCCGTAGCGGTGGCGAAGTACACGATTCGATTCTTGTAACACTAGCTCAACCGCGTGAGGATCCTTGCCAGTTTCCTGTGCAAGCTGTAGCGCTTCTTTGCTGGGTGTAACATCGCTCAATGTGCGATAGCGGTTTTCAGCTTTCGAGACAATTTTTTGTGCCAGTACAACAATGTCGCCGTCTTGCAATGCCAGCTGGTTGTCAGCTAGCGACTGGCTGATTTGCGCTGCGAGATCATCACCGGGCTTTACCAGTGGAAAATCACGCAACGCAAATAATTGCAAGCCGCCCATTGCTTTCAATCCGGATCAAACGCCGGGTTCGCCGGTGATCACAATGCCGGCACCGCCTGCGATCTTGTAACGCTTGTTCAGGGTAATCAGCACAGATGTCAGGGCTTCAGTAGCGGCAGAATTGGCAATCGGACCTGCATGCCAGGCTTTCATCCCAGCAGCTTGTGCCAGTTGTACCACGACTTCACGTGCATCCACATCGTCGCCTGTCACCAGCACATCACAGTGGATGTCGTGCGTATCATTCAGGTGTGCAGCAGCAATATTCTGGAATGCAGACACGACGCGTACATTTTCACCGAGCGTTTTCTGTGCGATGACGCCAGCAGAACCTTCGGGCGGCAGTTGCACAGTGCCCACTTTGGGTGGCTTCAGTGACACAGTCACATCGATAAAAATCTTGCCTTGCACGGCGCTGTGGATAACGGCGAGTGTGTCCTGCTGGTGTGAGAACGGAACCGTCATGCAGACAATGTCGGCTTTGGCGGCAGCCGCACCGTTTTCCATGCCCTCTACGGAGGCATCTGGCAGGCGCGCTTTCATTGCCGTCGCCGCTTCCAGTGCGCTCTCGGCTTTGCGTGAGCCGATAATCACGTGATAGCCTGCCCTGCTCCAACGGAAGACCAGACCCGTGCCCAGATCACCTGTACCGCCTATTACCGCTATCACTGGCTTGTTGTCGCTCATCGTGCTGCCCTCATGGATGACTGTGAATGGCAAGCATCATAGCCGCGCTGGCCGGTGCGTCACCAGTGGGCTTCCGCACTTGGCATGTGGTGTCTTTTTATGGCTTCCCGGCCTATGACCTTCTCCATCAGCACCTTCAACCTGTGTAATTTGCAGCGACCCGGCCACCAGATGTTCGGTGAGTTTGCCTGGACGCCTGCGCAGTACCAACGGAAAGTCGGCTGGACGGCGGAACAATTAAAGCAGCATCCAGTCACCGTGATGGCATTCCAGGAAGTGTGGAGTGAGGGAGCGCTACAGGATGTTTTTGATACAGCAGCGCTGCAGGACAGCTACCAACTGGTGTGTCATGCGAGTAGCGAAGACATGAACGTGGCGTGCGCTGTGCAGCGTGACTGGGAAATACTCAGCGCCGAATGGATCACGGCCNNTGAACTGGCGCAGTGACGATACACGTTACGAAATGGATGTGAAGATTGATCACTTTTCGCGCCCGGTTCTGAAATTGCGCCTGCGTGGGCCAGATGCGCGCACGCTGACATTGTTTAATGCACACCTCAAATCCCGTCGTCCTATATCTCCCAACAACGATAGTTATTATGGAGCGGGACCGGATCATTGGCTGGATATCGGCAAGGCGCTGTCTGGCGTGCGCCGTCTGGCGGAAGCGACTGTCTTGCGCTTGCTGGTGAATCACCAGTTGTCACAATCAACCGATGCAGTGATTGTGGCGGGCGATTTTAATGACCGTAACCCGGGTGGCGTGGTGGATGTGCTGAAAGGGGATGCACGTTTTCGGCGCGGCACGAATAATCGCAGTGGTCGGCGGGCGGACTGGGGTCTGTACCACTTGCTGGATCTTGACAGGCATGCCCCGGAATATAACCAGGAAAAATACATCACCTTCTGCGGTGACGATGAATTACTGGCGCTGGACCACCTCCTTTTTTCCTGGCATTTCCACGCGCGCGCGGCTGGCAGCCGCTGGCATTTACAGGAATGGAATAGCAGCAACCAGCACCTCGGTAGCAACAAGCCATATGTCAGTGATCATGCTATGGTTAGGGCGTGTTTTGGAAAAGGAAGCGTATAGATGCCAGCGTATTCCGCCACTCGTCCTCTGTTTGCAGGCTGGCTGCTGGTTGCCATGGGGCTCGTATATCCTGTAGTCGCTCTGGCTGAACAGGATGTTCTGGTGGATGTGTTTGGTGCTGACTGGCGCTATCTGGATAATGGTAGCGACCAAGGCACAGCATGGCGCGCCAGAACCTATGATGACAGTGCCTGGAAGACAGGCGATGGAATATTAGGATACGGCTATGGCGATGAAACAACACTGATAGACAGTGGCCCGCCCGGCGCGCATTTCATGACCAGCTACTACCGCTGTACGTTCAATGTGGCTGATCCATCTGCGTACACAGATCTTGTGCTGGGAATGCTGCGTGATGACGGTGTTGTTGTGTATATCAATGGCAGTGAAGTCTTCAGGGACAATATGCCTGCTGGCAAGATAAGTGCCAACACCCCGGCCAGTAGTGAAATTGTCGCAAGCGCTTCCGCTGATGCGGGTGTTCAGACTGGTATTGAAAGGAAATATTTACGCAGTGGCAGTAACACGATTGCTGTTGAAGTGCACCAGTTCAGCGCGGATAGCCCGGATGCAGTTTTTGCCCTGCAGCTGGATGGGAACTATACCGCCTCGGATATAGATATATTTTCTCGTGCCCCGTATTTGCGGATGATCACACCAACATCGGCAGTCATACGCTGGGACACGATTCAAAAAAGCAATAGTCTCGTGCGTTTTGGCGTTTCACCCGATAACCTGCTCCAGCGCGCAAAAAACAACCAGCTCGTGAATCATCATGAAGTAAAGTTGACCGGACTGAATCCTGCAACGACGTATTACTACAGCGTGGGTTCCAGTAAAAAAACACTGGGGATCGGCCCTGGATATTTCTTCAAGACACAGCCGCCAGTAGGGTCTCACCCGCCCACTCGCTTGTGGGTCATTGGCGACTCGGGGCGAGGCAATCAGGGTCAGCGCGACGTATATCAGGGTTATCTGGATTTTGCCGGTAGCCGCTATACCGATTTGTGGCTGATGCTGGGCGACAACGCTTATGGATCAGGTACCTACAAGCAATACCAGGATAATTTTTTCAACATTTATCCGGAATTGTTGCGGCAGACGGTAGTGTGGCCAACGCTGGGAAATCATGATGGCTATAGCGTCAATACGCCCGAACAAACCGGTCCGTATTATGAGAATTTCACTTTGCCAACGGCGGGAGAGGCTGGTGGTCTTGCTTCAGGAACAGAAGCCTATTATTCGTACAACTACGGCAATATCCATTTTGTGGTGCTGGATTCCTTTGATGTGGACAGGAGTACTTCCGGTGCAATGGCGCAGTGGCTGGAGGCAGATCTTGCTGCCAATACAGCAGATTGGGTGATTGCGTATTGGCACCATCCTGCGTATTCAAAGGGCACGCATGACTCGGACACTGAATTCGAGCTGATAGAAATGCGCGAAAATATTTTGCCTATTCTTGAACAGCACGGCGTGGATCTGGTGTTGGCTGGCCATAGCCACAATTACGAACGCTCAAAATTCGTCGATGGGCACTATGGTAATTCCAGCACCTACAGTGATGGTTTGTTTGCGCTGGATATTGGTAGTGGTGATGTGACGAGCGGTGCGGCAGCCTATACCAAAGCCCACCCCGCTATTGCGCATGGAGGCACCGTTTATGCGGTGGCAGGAACCTCGGCAGCAGCGGAGGGTGGCGCGATGGATCATCCTGTTATGTACACATCGTTCAGCAAACTCGGTTCCATGGTGATCGATATCGACCATCTTTTGCTGTCCGCAAAATTTATTGATGACAAAGGTGAAGTCCAGGATGCCTTTACGCTGCAAAAATTGTCGGCGGGCCCTGATCGTGACGGCGATGACGTGCTGGATATTGCAGATAACTGCATCGTCAATGCCAATCGTGACCAACACGATGCCGACGGTGATGGAATGGGTGATGTGTGTGACAGCGGCACAGACACCGATGGTGATGGTATTGGCGACAGCGTTGATACAAATGATGATAACGATGCGCTGGACGATGTGTCTGATAATTGTGTGCTGACCGCTAACGATGACCAGAAAGATTACAACGCAGACGGGCGTGGCGATGCGTGTGATCCTGTGCCTGTTTTTGGTATGGGCGGTATGGCGCCCAAAGATAAAGCGGGTCATGCAGTAGCCTTTGCAGGAGATATTAATGCAGACGGTTATGGGGATTATGTTGTTGGGATACCCGGTTACGATGTGCCCGCTACTGACACAACAGGCGTTATCAAGGATGCTGGCCGTGCGGTGGTGATTTCAGGCAAAACGGGTGCTGAGTTGATGTCGCTGAATGGTAATTCGGCAAAAGATTCAGCGGGTTTTGCAGTGACGGGTAATGGCGATATCGATCACGACGGATTCGATGATGTGATCGTCGGCGCGCCCATGGCCGACGATATTGCAAATGGCCGTACCGACGCAGGTAGCGTGACCATTTTGTTTGGTCCGGATGGTATAAGAAAGCATGTTTTGTATGGCAGTGAAGCTGGATCATTGAGTGGCTCTGCCGTAGCGCTGGGTGATGTGAATGGTGACAGCTATGCCGATGTAGTAGTTGGCGCTCCTCGTGCTGATGATATCGTCCCGGGTTTTGTTGATGCGGGCAGGGTGACGGTTTTTTCTGGCAGTGATTATGGTGCGCTAAATTCATTTTCAGGTTCTGCGTCCAATGCACACTCGGGAGCCAGTGTTGCGGCGGGTGATCTGGATAATAATGGTGCGGCGGACATCATCATTGGCTCGCCAGATATGGATGATTCTGTTCGGGGTGTAAAAGACGCAGGCATGGTGACTGCTTTTGGTGTCAGCGGAAATGAATTACTGAGAAAATATGGCCAGCGGGAAAAGTCATATCTGGGCAGCGCTGTAACCAGTGGCGATGTAAACAATGACAGTTATAGTGATGTTGTGGCAGGAGCGCCTGGCGACTGGAATGGCACCCTGCCGCAAGCGGGTAGCGTCGCAGTATTTTCCGGGAATGGTGGTGGAGAGCTTGCCAGGAAGTTTGGTGCCACTAAAAAAGCAGGTGCAGGCTATAGTGTGGCTACGGGCGATATCAACAGTGACAGTTTTGCAGACATTATTGTTGGGGCGCAAAAAGATGACGCGCCAGGGTTTGTGGCCATCAAGGATGTTGGCAGTGTTTATGTCTGGAGTGGCAGCAATTTTACCTTGCTGGACAGTTTCTATGGCGATGCTGCGCAGGATTATTCCGGTGTGTCTGTAAGTGCGGGCGATGTGAACGGTGATGGCAATCTGGATATCATTATCGGCGTTGCCGGTGCAGATGGTGAATCGCCACCACCACTAAAAGATGCTGGCATGGTAAAAATAATTTCCGGCATCAGTTTTTAATTGGATACAGAAGTGGAGAAGTTTTATGCATAACCTCACCCATAAAAAATTCTTACAGGAAAAAATCATTGCAGTAATGCTGTTGTTTTGTGCGAGCTTTTCTTTATATGCGGCTGATGTGGGGGATTTGTTGCCCGGGTTCCAGCTCAAGGATCAATTCGGGAAAGCGCATACGTTGGAGCCTGCAATAAAGCGTATTTATTTCACGCATGATATGGCCGGTGGCAAGTTGCTGAAGGCTGCGCTGGGGGATAATGGTCAGGCAATTCTGGATGGGCAACAGGCTGTGGCCATGACAGATGTCAGTGCGATGCCTTCGGTGATTCGCAGCATGATGGCGCTGCCGGCGATGAAAAAACGCAGTTACCAGATCTGGATTGATGAGGCGGGGACNNGCTTGCCGCGCAAGCCGGATCAGGTCACGGTCATCGAACTGGATCAGTTAAAGATTATCGCAGTACGCTTTGTGGCAGATGAAAAAGCGCTGGTAGCAGCAGGTTTGCAGTCTGGATCGTCACAGCAGTAATAACGCTCTGACCGGATAACGGCTACAATGTCGGCCTATTCTTCGCCGACTGATACCGCACTGTGTTCACTTCATTCAACCTGCACGAGCGCCTGCTGAAGGCGATAGGCCAGCTGGGCTTTACTGAGCCGACTCCCGTCCAGCAAGTGGCCATCCCACCAGCGCTGCAAGGTGCCGACCTGCGCGTTATTGCCCAGACCGGCAGCGGTAAAACAGCCGCGTTTGTCCTGCCGATGTTGCACACCCTGTTGCAGGATGCCAAACCGCGTACCGCGACCCGTGCATTGATCCTGTTGCCTACCCGCGAACTGGCGTTGCAAACGCTGCAGCAAGTAGAGCTATTGGCGCAATTCACTTTTATCAAGGCGGCCTTGATTACCGGTGGTGAAGATTTCAAGCGCCAGGGTGCAGCGATACGCAAGAACCCCGACATCCTGATCGGCACACCTGGCCGTTTACTGGAACACCAGCGCGCGAACAATCTGGATTTTGCTGATCTGGAAATTCTCGTTCTTGATGAAGCGGATCGCATGCTCGACATGGGTTTCAGTGAAGATGTTTTGTTGTTGGTGAACAGCTGCAATAAAGATCGCCAGACCCTGCTGTTTTCCGCCACTAGCGGCGGTGCGTTGTTTGATCTGGCCAAGGAAGTGATGCTNNCGGTTGCTGATGTGGTTGCTCGCCAATGAAACCTATGAAAAGGCTATCGTGTTTACCAATACACGCGATCAGGCCGACAGGCTGGGTGGCGTATGCATGGCTGCACATAAAGCGGGCACGAGCAAGGCAAAAGTCTATGTATTGCACGGCGAAAAAGACCAGAAAGACCGCAAGCAGGCAATATCACGCCTGAACCAGGGTCATATTAATGTGTTGATCGCCACGGATGTGGCTGCCCGCGGTCTGGACATCGAAGGCATGGATATGGTGATTAACTTCGATATGCCTCGCAAAGGCGATGATTACGTGCATCGCATAGGCCGCACCGGCCGTGCCGGCAATGAAGGTCTTGCCATTTCGTTGATTGGCCCGCATGAATGGAATCTGATGTCGAGTATCGAGCGCTATCTGAAACAGGATTTTGAAAAGCGTTTCATCAAGGAATTGAAAGGCAGTTATAACGGCCCCAAAAAACTGAAAGCGTCCGGCAAGGCAGCGGGCAGCAAGAAGAAAAAAATTGACAAGAAAACCCAGGATAAAAAACCGGCAGACAAGAAAAAATCAACTGCCAGAAAAACAGCTGGGGCAGCTAGTGACAAACCGCGTGATGGCTCTGCGCCGCTAAAGCGCAAGCCTTCCGTCCCCAAAGATGATCAGTGAGTTCCAAAGAATCGCATGAGTTTTAAAGAAGAGATTGACCAACGCCGCACCTTCGCGATTATTTCGCACCCGGATGCCGGTAAAACCACGATCACTGAAAAGTTGCTGTTGTTCGGGCAGGCGATCCAGGTCGCGGGTTCGGTAAAGGGCAAGAAGGGCGACCGCCATGCCACTTCTGACTGGATGAGCATGGAGCAGGAGCGTGGCATTTCTGTTACGTCATCGGTGATGCAGTTCCCGTACAAAGGCCGCACCGTCAACCTGCTCGATACACCAGGTCACGAAGATTTCTCTGAAGACACCTACCGCACGTTGACCGCTGTCGATTCGGTACTCATGGTGATTGATTGTGCGAAAGGCGTAGAGGATCGCACCATCAAGCTGATGGAAGTGTGCCGCTTGCGCACCACACCGATCCTGACATTTGTGAACAAGATGGATCGCGATGTGCGCGATCCGATGGAAGTGCTCGACGAAGTGGAAACGGTGCTGAACATCAAAGTGGCGCCGATCAACTGGCCGCTGGGCATGGGCAAGGAATTCAAGGGCGTTTACAACCTGTATAACGACACCGTGCATGTTTACAAGCAGGGCTTCGGCCACACGATTCCGGATGACATCCAGATCAAGGGCATAGAGAGCGATGAATTTTCAAAACTCCTTGGCCCTTATGCGGACGATGTGCGCACCGAAATCGAACTGGTACGCGGCGCGGCACACCGCTTTGATCTGGAAGAATACCTGGCAGGCAAGCTGACACCAGCTTTTTTCGGCACTGCGCTGGGCAACTTCGGCGTGCGGGAAATGCTGGATGGTTTTGTGGAGTGGGCGCCGCTGCCGCTGGGACGCGCCGCGCTGATCACTGATAAAAATGAAACCCGTCAGGTTGATCCGCATGAAGCTAAATTTTCCGGGTTTGTTTTCAAGATCCAGGCGAATATGGATCCTAAACACCGCGACCGTATTGCGTTCATGCGCATCTGTTCAGGTCAATACACACAGGGCATGAAAATGCGCCATGTGCGCATCGATAAAGATATCCGGATTGCTGACGCCGTGACATTTATGGCGGGTGAACGTGTGTTGGTAGAGGAAGCGCTAGCTGGCGACATAATCGGGTTGCATAACCACGGTACTATCCAGATTGGCGACACATTTACCGACGGCGAAAATTTGCGTTTCACCGGTATCCCGCATTTTGCGCCAGAGATGTTTCGGCGTATCCGTTTGAAAGATCCACTAAAAGCCAAGCAACTGCAGAAAGGGTTGCGCCAGTTGTCGGAAGAAGGTTCAGTGCAGGTGTTCATGCCGCTCAACAACAATGACCTGATAGTGGGGGCTGTCGGGGTGCTGCAATTCGAGGTGGTTGCCTACCGCCTGAAAGACGAATACAAAGTGGAATGTTTATACGAAAACGTGAATATCTATACAGCGCGTTGGCTATCGGCCAAGGACCCGCGCAAGCTCGATGAATTCCGCTCAAAAATTGCGGAGAATCTGGCGCTGGATGGTGGCGACCACATGACTTATCTGGCGCCGACACGGGTCAACCTCAGCCTGACCCAGGAGCGTTGGCCGGATATCGAGTTCCGGTCTACTCGCGAGCACTGATCGAGCGAAAATATTAACGTTTTTTTCACGCTCCTCCCCGAAATAGGGGCTACACTTTGGTCAGCTGCCATGAAATCTGTTGACTATCGTTTTGGCTGTCGTACAGTTGCAGGGCAGTGCACTCAAACCAGAGGAGCGTCTTATGCAGTTGAATATCAGTGGTCATCATCTCGACGTTACACCTTCCCTCAAAGAATATGTTGTCAGCAAGCTGGATCGCCTGGAGCGCCACCACGACAAGATCACCAGTTCTGATGTGACCTTGACGGTGGACAAGCTGGTGCAGAAGGCAGAAGCCCGCCTGCACGTACGTGGAGCCGATCTGTTTGCTGATTCCGTGGCTGACGATATGTATGCAGCAATTGATGGTCTGGCAGACAAGCTCAACCGACAACTCATCCGCCATAAAGAAAAAGCAAAAGCCCATCGTTGACCCCTGCTTCTGCACATGCTCCCGGCATATGGTCTGTCGGGAGCTGTGCTGAACCCCCTCCCGCCCATATCCGCAGTTTGCTGCGACAATTTGGCGCACAAGCCAGGGTGCTGATGCAGCTTATAATGCTGCGATGAGCGATAACATTTCCCTGCCATCCCGCAACACCATCTACTACCTCCAGCAATTGCAGGTATTGCGTGCCCTTGTGTGGCTGGCGCAGGCCATCACGCTGCTACTGGCACACCGCTGGCTCGGCAATGTGCAGCTGTACACATTGCTTGGCTTGCTGATGGTGCAGTTACTGGTCATCACGGTCAGCCACGGGCGTTTGCTGAAGGCCTACGATGTTGCAGATGAGCCGGGTGAGCGCGAATTTTTTGTGCAGCTGTTAGTGGACTGTCTGGTGCTGTCTGGCATGTTGTATATGGCCGGAGGGGCGACCAACCCGTTTGTTTCCTACTATCTGGTGCCCATCGCATTAGCTGCCGCTACGCTATCGCGGGGTTATACGGTGCTGCTGGCTTTCTGTTGTCTCGCAGCCTATAGCGTGCTGCTGTTTTATTACTGGCCGCTGCAGGCATTGTCTCCAGTAGACATGTCGGCGCACGCACACCACCATAGCGCCGGTATCAGCCTGCATGTGCTGGGTATGTGGCTCAATTTTGGTATCAGTGCACTCTTGATTACCCATTTTGTGGCCACCATTGCAGCAACTGTCCGTCGCCAGCGTGAACACATCAACCGCTTGCGCGAGCAGCAATTGATGGATGAAAACATTCTGGCGGTGGCGACACTGGCTGCCGGAACGGCGCATGAAATGGGCACGCCGTTGTCGAGTTTGTCGGTATTGCTCGGGGATATGCAGCAGGATCATCGGGATAACCCAGCCCTTGCCGCAGATCTGCAGTTGATGGCCGAACAGGTAGGGCGTTGCCAGCAATCCTTGCGCCAGTTGTCGGATACGGCACGTGAACACCAGGATGGCAGTGAGCGCAGGTTGCCCGTGGCAAGGCTGGTTGAGCGTCTGATGCGCGACTGGCAAGTATTGCGGCCAGAAGTGCAGGTGGAGTTCACGGTTGNNCGGTTGTGGCGGGGCCTGAGCTGGAAGCGCTGCTGCCGCTGACGGTGGAGCAGGCGATCATCAATGTACTGAACAATGCTGCCGATGCGGGTGACAGCCTGAAGGTCAGGGTGAGCTGGAATCGCCGCGAACTGGTCATCGGGATTGAAGACGATGGGCCGGGTGTCAGCAAACAGACACTGGATCAGCGCCGCCGCGTCAAAACCAGCGAAAAAGGCATGGGGCTCGGGCTGCTGTTATCGCACGCCAGTCTTGAGCGGGTGGGTGGCACCTTGTCATTNNCGCGCGCTACCGGGGGCACGGCCACAAAAATTGTATTGCCGCTGGGAGTTGACGAGTGAATCCGGCATTGGACATTCTGTTGGTGGAAGATGATGCTGTTTTTGCCAGTGTGTTGGCCCGTTCACTGCAGCGCAGGGGCCACCGTGTTGTGCTGGCAGCTGATGTCGTCCAGGCCCGTGAAAGGTTGTCTGGGCAAGCATTTACCCACGCGATCCTTGACCTCAAGCTGGCGCAGGAATCCAGTCTGCCGTTGATCCCGGAGTTGCTGGCCGTACTGCCTGATCTGCAGATACTGGTTCTTACCGGCTATGCCAGTATCCAGACAGCAGTGCAGGCTGTGAAACTGGGTGCCATCAACTATCTGTGCAAGCCCGCCGATACCGACACAATCCTCCAGGCATTGCAGCGGGGAGAACCCGACGAGGAAGCGCCGCTGGCGGGCCAACCCCTGTCGGTAGACCGGCTGGAGTGGGAACACATCCAGCGTGTCCTGGCCGAGCACGACCAGAATATCTCCGCCACCGCGCGCGCACTGGGCATGCATCGCCGCACCTTGCAGCGCAAGTTGGCCAAAAAGCCTGTTTTGCGCTGATGCTGCGCTGATTTCATAAGCTACAATGCCCGCCTGTTTTAGTCGCTCTGGTATGGGGTTTTGTGAAGGGGTTCTTGTGAAAAAAGTGACAGTGGGTTTGTGTGGCCTGGGTACCGTGGGCAGCGGCGTGTTCAATGTGATGGCGCGCAATGCCGAACTGATCAATGCCCGTGCAGGTTGTGAAGTCAGCATCATCCATATAGGTGCCCGCCGTGATCGCGAAGGTTGCGACACATCCGGCGTGAAAGTGAATCGCGATATTTTTGCGGTGCTGGATGATCCAGCGGTTGATATCGTGGTTGAACTGATTGGGGGTACCGACACTGCCCGTGATCTGGTATTGGCCGCCATCAGCAAGGGCAAGCATGTTGTCACCGCAAACAAGGCACTGATTGCACATCATGGTGCGGAAATTTTTGCTGCGGCTGCCGAGAAAAAAGTGGCCGTTGCATATGAAGCGGCAGTGGCGGGTGGTATCCCGATTATCAAGGCCTTGCGTGATGGGTTGGTGGCCAACCGCATCGAGTGGATTGCCGGCATCATCAATGGCACCACCAATTTCATTCTCACCGAAATGCGGGACAAAGGCCGTGCCTTTGATGATGTGCTGAAAGAAGCGCAGGCGCTGGGGTATGCTGAAGCGGATCCAACATTCGATGTGGAAGGTATCGATGCTGCGCACAAACTGGTGATTCTCGCTTCGATTGCGTTTGGTATGCCGCTAGAAATCAAACGTATCTATACCGAAGGCATCACAAAAATCACGCAGGAAGATATCCGTTACGCCGAAGAGCTGGGGTATCGCATCAAGCATCTGGGGATTGCGCGTGAAACGGCTGAAGGCGTCGAGCTGCGCGTGAATCCGACATTAGTGCCGGAAGATAGCCTGATTGCCAAAGTGGATGGCGCAAAAAATGCGGTGATGGTGATGGGCGATGCTGTGGGTTCAACCATTTACAGTGGCGCTGGAGCCGGCAGCGAGCCAACCGCTTCTGCTGTGATTGCGGATATTGTCGATGTGGCGCGTGCGGTGGCGCATGATAACCACTTGCCAGTGCCGTACATGGGCTTTGTGCCATCAGCGATTCGTTCACGCACTATCCTGCCGATTGAAAATATCCATTCAGCGTATTACTTGCGCATAGTAGTGGCAGACAAACCCGGTGTAATGTCGGAAGTGACACAAGTGTTGAGCAAAGCCGGCGTCAGTATCGAGGCAATTATCCAGAAAGAGCCCCATCGCGGCGAAACACAGGTCAGTATCGTGCTGATCACCAATGTGGTGCAGGAAAGCACAATCAATGCAGTCATTCGTGATATTGAAGCGAAGGATTTTGTGGCAACGCCCGTAATAAAATTGCGCGTAGAGACTTTGGGCGCATAAAGAGAAACGTTAGGAACATAAGCGATGAAGTACGTAAGCACTCGCGGCAAAGCGCCGGTTTTAAATTTTGAGGAAGTATTGCTGGCCGGTCTCGCCAGTGATGGTGGTTTGTATGTGCCGGAAACGTATCCGCAGTTTTCGCATGAAGACATCGCGTCATGGTCTGGATTGTCTTACAGCGATGTGGCGATCAAGGTCATATCGCCGTTTGTGGCCGGTTGTATTCCGCAAGCTGAACTGGAAGCCATTATTCGAGATACTTACACGACATTCCGTCACCCTGCTGTCACGCCACTGGTGCAATTGAACAGCAATGAATGGGTGCTGGAATTGTTTCACGGCCCAACACTGGCGTTCAAGGATGTAGCGTTGCAATTGCTCGGCAGGTTGCTGGATGCTGTGTTGGCAAAACGCCACGAGCGCGTGGTGATCATGGGCGCAACATCCGGCGATACCGGGTCTGCTGCGATTGAAGGTTGTCGTCGTTGCGAAAATATCGATATTTTTATTCTGCACCCACACCAGCGCGTGTCGGAAGTGCAGCGCCGTCAGATGACAACGGTACTCGCACCGAATATCCACAACATTGCAGTGCAGGGCAATTTTGACGACTGCCAGCAAATGGTGAAAGATTCGTTTGCTGACCAGTCTTTCCTGAATGGCAAGCCGCTGGTGGCAGTGAACTCGATTAACTGGGCGCGCATCATGGCGCAGGTGGTGTATTACTTT
>DDBK01000150.1 GCA_002333095.1 Cellvibrionales bacterium UBA2034 | reverse complement strand
GCATGGCGTTGTGCTGAGCCGAGATGCGAGCCAGAGCCTGAATAGTGTCGGCGAGCTGGTTTGATGCCTTCAAACGGGTTGCGGTTCTCGTTGCTGAGCGGCTGCTGTTCGTCGCCGTTGATGCGCGGCTGTGCTGCGCGCTGACCATCCGGGCGTGGATTGTCTGACCGCGGCCTGTCTGTGCGCGGCCTGTCGGAACGTGGACGATCTGAACGTGGTTGATCTGAACGTGGTTGATTCGAGCGAGGCCTGTCAGTACGCGGACGATTCGAACGCGGCTGCCCCTGGCCCTGTGGTCGCGGTTGGCGGNNGGCGGCCATTGGGGATCGGTTCTGCACGGATGCTGGGATCTGGCTCAAAACCGGGCAGTACTTTACGCTCCAGTTCACGCTTGAGCACGCGTTCAATGCCGGTGAGCAGTTTGTGTTCATCGATGCAGACCAGTGACAAGGCTTCACCTTCGGAGCCAGCGCGACCGGTACGGCCGATACGGTGCACATAATCTTCCGGCACGTTTGGCAATTCAAAATTGACAACATGCGGCAGTTCGTTGATGTCGATACCGCGTGCAGCGATATCGGTAGCCACCAGCACTTGCAGTTTGCCCTGTTTGAATTCAGCCAGTGCCTTGGTACGTGCGCCCTGGCTCTTGTTGCCATGGATAGCCATGGCAGTGATACCGGATTTATCCAGCTGCTCAGCAAGACGGTTGGCGCCGTGTTTGGTGCGTGTAAATACCAGCACCTGGAACCAGTTGTTGTCCTGGATCAGCTTGGTCAGCAGTTCACGTTTGCGCTCGCGATCCACCATGTAAACACTTTGTTCGATCAGGTCTGCGGCTGCATTACGGCGCGCGACTTCAATCAATGCCGGGTTGTTGAGCAAGCCTTCAGCCAGTGCCTTGATCTCGTCGGAAAACGTCGCGGAAAACAGCAGGTTTTGCCGTTTGGCAGGCAATAATTTCAGGATGCGCTTGATGTCATGGATAAAGCCCATGTCCAGCATGCGATCGGCTTCATCCAGCACAAGAATCTCAACGCGCGACAGATCGAGTGTCCGCTGTTGCACGTGGTCGAGCAGGCGGCCAGGTGTGGCGACCAGAATGTCGCAATCCGTGATTTGCTTGATTTGCGGGTTGATGCTCACGCCACCAAACATCGCCATGGATTTAAGGCGTGACTGGCTGCCGTAATCGCGCACACTCTGTTCAACCTGCGCTGCCAGTTCACGTGTAGGCGTGAGGATCAGGGCGCGGATGCTCTGGCGGGTACGGCCTTCAGGTGCTGGACGGGTGGAGAGCAGTTGCAGGATGGGCAGGGTAAATGCCGCTGTCTTGCCTGTGCCGGTTTGTGCCCCGGCGAGCAGGTCGCCACCGGCCAGTACGGCGGGAATGGCTTGTTTCTGGATGGGGGTAGGTTCGGTATAACCGCGATCATTGACGGCGCGGACGAGCGTGTCGGCGAGGCCGAGAGAGGAAAAAGACATAAAACTCCAGGGTTGGGTGCCTAATAAAAGGTTCAGTGCCGCCCGGGACAGTCTTAATCTCCGAACAGCGTGCGCATCTCGGTTTTCACCTTGCGCGGTTTCTTGGTTAATTGTGTTTCGCAAGCAGGCTGCTGGGCAGGCTGGAACAAGACACGGTAGTTTCCGGCAGGAATATCTGCTTCAGGGATCAGCCAATGCTGCTGTGAAGCCGGATGCTCCGGGATGACAAATTCCATGACCGCATTCGCCTGCTCATCACACAAGGTGATGTTTGCCGGGAGGGCAGGCGGGTGGCTGATGTTTCCATCAAGTGTTTCGGCGTCTATCGCGATGCCATCAATTACTACGAAGAGAGCATTACCGCGATGCCGGATAGTCATGGGGCAGTGATCTGCCGGGGCAGGTGTCGGTGGGCAAGTGCGCGCCGACACAGCGGGCAGTGGCGTGAGTATAGCCCCATTGGGGATGAATTGCATGAAATTGAATAGCTGGAGGTGTTCGGCCACAAACAGGAAATGGTCGCTCATCGGTGGGAAATACAGCGCCTGCCGGCGGAAATCGCCATCCTCCAGCCAATACTGGTAGCTCTCGCTGAATTTCTGGGCCTGATGCTGGATCGCCCAGACAACCCGATAACTGCTGGCATGGATGCCGAGTGAGACGACAAGCAATGTTGCGGCCAGTGCAGCGCGCTGTGCAGGTTTTGAGGATAGCTCGCATAGCCATACGAGTGTCAGTAAGACAAAAGCCACGGAGTACATCTTGTAGCGTGATTCCAGCACGGCACTGGCTTCGCCAGTCAGCAAGCCGCGCGTGATACTGGCAATCACGGCTGATACCAGCAGGAAGCCTGTGATCGTCAAAACCAGTGCATGGCGATTACCGCTGCGCCACGCACAACAGGAAAATATCACTGCTGTACCAGCGCCAACTGCGATAGCCAGCATGACATGCACCGCCGAAAATACGGTGCTGCCCAGAAATGCAAATACAGACAGTATCGGCAGGGTGAAACCTGTATCCAGCAATGAAAAAATTGTAGTGGCTCTGGCGGGCGATGGCATGCCATAAACATGGTGTGCCCAGCCGTAAATAGCGACAGCAGCCACTGCCATAATTATCCAGATGGAAATGTAATGCCTTCTTGTTGGTTGCCAGTGCGCATCCAGAAGCAGCACCAGCAAACCCAATGGCCAGACCAATATGCCGTTGCCTTGCGAAAATGTTGCGAACAAGGCAAACGCCAGTGCGATCCCGAGTTTGTGCCACCTGAGCAATGCAAAAAATGTAGCTACTGCAAACAGTAGTACTGCCTGATTGGAAATCGCCGTCATCGCCTTGAACGAGCTGTCCCAGCAATACAGGTTGATATAGCCGATTGTGATGGTAGCGAAATAAAACGGTCGTCGGCTGTTATCAATTGCTGTGCCCAGCAAGCAAGCGGTAGCGACAATNNCATCAAGCAAGCGGTAGCGACAATAATCAGGTGGCCGATCAGGATGAGGGGATAAAAACGGATTTCACCCAGCAACTGGTATTGCGTGAAGTAGACCAGATGACTGAAAAAAGTAATGTGTTCATTATTGGGGTAGAAAAAAGCCCCGATTTTCTGCAAAGGTGTATGCGCCAAGGCGAGTTGCTTGAAAAATCCGAATACATCGTTGAGGTCATCAAATTTTGGTGTGCTATCAGCCAGCTGCGTGACAGTGAAAGCATAGTAGGCGATACATGTCGCTGCCAGTGCGTACCACCAGCGTGAAGACAAGTACCTGTCTACGTGAAGAGACACTCGGGTGACTGTCAGTCAAAACGCGGCGCGCGTTTTTCAAGAAAAGCAGTGACCGCTTCAATATTTTCGGCGGAGCCTACTTGTCTCATCATGCCGGCCATTTCCAGTTCGCGCGCCTGGTTGATGGCGGCAGTATGGGCCTGCATAAGCGTGCGTTTGGTTTCACGGAGTGCATTGCGCGGCCACTGCGCCATCTCTGCGGCTTTCTCCAGTGTTTTTGGCAGCAGCTCGTCATCGGAAAACACGCGACGTGCAATGCCGGTTTCTATGGCGCGTTCTGCGTTTATCCATTCTGCCGTAAATAATAACTCAGCAGCTTGTTGGTAGCCGATGTTGCGTGGCAGGGTGTAGCTGCATCCGGCTTCTGGTACTAACCCGAGATTCACAAAAGGTAGCCGCATTCTCAGGGATTCACCCACATACACCACATCGCAATGAAACAGTGCTGTCGCCCCAAAACCAATCGCCACGCCTTTGGCTGCAGCGAGCAGTGGCTTATCCAGCAACATCATTTCATCCATCATCACTTCAAACGGTGGTTTTTCGCCAGGTTCGCCAGTGAGATCCGATAAATCCACGCCGGAAGAAAAATCCTTGCCCGCGCCTGTTATCACTACAACAGATACTGCATCATTGTTACGTGCTTCCACCACGGCATCGCGCAATGCAAACCAGCCTGAGCGGTTGAATGCATTTTTCTTTTCAGGACGATTAAAAGTAATGGTGCAAATTCGTTGGTGGATATCAGTTAAGATCAGACTCATTAAAAATGTCCCTGTTGCTGGATGGTGGCTAATGTTTCATGGCAACTGTCTGCAAAAGATCGTGGTTGCCAACCGGTCATGTTGCGAATCTTGCTGTCGTCAAACAGGCGTTTGAAAGGTACGGGCACTGGAAGGCGTAAAGCTGGATGAAAGCCGCCACTGCTTGCCCAGATATTGTAGAACTCCCAGAAGTCGACGTTGTTGCCGCCTACATTCAGTGCTTCGCCAATGGTTTTGTCGATGGTAAGTGTAGCGCAAACTGCACGGGCAAGATCGCCTGCATACACCAATGGCAGATTCAGGCCAACGGGATACGGTGCAAGGGCTGGCCAACGCATTAACCATTCAAACCAGTATGAAAATGAATGTTGGTCAAATGCCCCGAAAATTGCGTATGGACGAATCGCTGTCATTGTCAGTTGCAGTTCTCTGGCGAGTTGCCAGCTTTCTTGCTCAGCCAATGCCTTTGAAATGGGATAAATACTGAAGCGGTGGCGCTTGTCATTGGCTGTGCGCAATGGCGCTGTTTCATCAATGGCGATATCGGATCGGATTTTCTGGTAAACACTGGCGGATGAAATAGTGACAACGCGCTGCACATGTGCATCCGCACAAGCATGCAATGTGTTACGTGTACCATCCAGGTTCTGCATGATCAGTTCGTCATAATCCGGGCTCAGTGAGACTTGTCCTGCGTTGGCAATGACGGCATCGCAACCGGCAAAGGCGCGTGACAAGGCTGTGCGATCTGCAAGGTCGGCAATGCGAAGTTCAATGCCATGGCGTTTCAATTCAGGCACCTTATCGGGATTGCGCACCACGGCGACAACATTGGCGCCTGAGGCATGTAACCCACGTACAAAGTAGCGTCCCAGAAATCCTGTGGCACCCGTCACGGCTATCGTCTTGTTGCCCAGGCTTTCCATGTTGATGTGTCTCATATCGGAATTTTCCATGACGGTTCCCGTTTATTCCCTGCCGTCAAAAAAAGCAAGAATCTTACGTATTTTTCGCTTGTCCTGATTGTCCAGTTTTGCCTTTTGCACGTAGTGTTGATAGAAGCGCAGTCGCTGTGTGCGGGACAAATGGTACTTGGCCACTTTATCCAGACACGCCAGATCCTTGATGATGCGATATTGCAGGAAGGGGGGGATCCAGAACAAACCGTTTGGGCAGTCAATGAGAAAAACTTTCCCGTTATTGTCTACCAGGACGTTACGCCATTTCAGGTCATTATGCGTAAAGGCATTTTGGTGCAGGCGTCGGGTGATGTTGGCCAATTGGCTGCTGGTATTACTGATCCATTCGCTGTTTTTCAGTAGAGCTGATTTTTTTTTTGCCAGTGATGCCAGATCCTGTGTCTCGGGGATCGCTGCCGTGACCATAGCGCCGCGCTGAAAAATACCACGCGTGTATTGTGCACCGTGGGCAACAACAGCGGCTGTGGGGATTTGCCACTGTGAAAAGTATTGGAGATTCTTCCATTCACGCACTATGCGAGGGAACCCGAGCCATTTTCGCCAGGTGTTGCCTGCATGATAGTAACGTTTGATGTAGTAGCTGCTTCCATCGACTTCCACGCGCAGGACATCAGATACCTTATCGCGTGACACACATTCCCCGGTCAGGGAGAAGATGTTGTCCAGACTCCCGAAGCAGCTGGCTGCTCCGGGAGACAGGGTTCTGTCGGTGCTCCATGCGGTCATTGTGTAGGCTGTGAATATTTCTGGTTATTTGCCGGTGAATACAGGTTTACGTTTTTCCTTGAACGCTTTCATGCCTTCTTTGGCGTCTGCCGACATGAATACCGGCCAGCCGAGCTGTTCTTCTTTTGCCAGGGCTTCTTTTTCGCTCAGATCCTGCTGGTTTTCACGCAGTGAGCGGGTGATAGCCTGGATAGAGAGTGGGCCGTTTTCATCCGCAATTTCGTGCGCGATTTTCAAGCCTTCTTCCAGCGCTTTGCCTTTTGGTACGATGCGGTTGATCAAGCCCCAGTTCAGCGCTTCCTGTGCAGTGATGTGTCGGCCGAGCAGCAGAATTTCAGCAGCCAGCGCGTAAGGAATCTGGCGACGCAGACGGATGGTGGAGCCGCCCAACGGGAACAGGCCCCGTTTGCATTCGGTGACACCAAAGATGGCGTCTTCTGCAGCAACACGGATATCCGTGCCTTGCAAAATTTCAGTGCCGCCGGCGAGTGCATAACCTTCTACTGCCATGACGATAGGTTTCATCGGCTGGGCATGACGTAGCAGGGCTTGCCAGTGCAAGTCAGGAATCTCTTTCATTTTTTCCTGCATCATCGCAGCATCAGCGTCACCATCTGTGCCTGATTTCAGATCCATACCGGAGCAGAAGGTGTCGCCTTTTCCGGTCAGTACGCCAACACGTAAATCAGGATCGCTGTCCAGCAAACGCCAGGCGTTGTACATGCCGAGAATCATCTGTGATGACAGTGCGTTTTTAGCTTCCGGACGATTGAGTGTCACAATCAGCACGTGACCGTCTTTTTCAATCGTGCAATTCTTGGTGCTGATGTCGAGTTCTGTTGCCATGGTGCTCTCCTTCAAGTTAATAATTTTTTAAACGTTACCAATCAATATCATGGGCACCGGCAGCAATCAGTTCGCCCAGTGCAATCTNNGCAATCAGTTCGCCAAGCGCGATCTGGTGCTGGGTGCTGGAGCCGAGCGCCAGTTCATTCTGTTTCGCCCACAGCGCAAAGCGCCAGAGTGGGTAATCGCGATCCACACCCATGCCGCCGTGCAGGTGTTGCGTGGCGTAGCTGATGCGATGGGACGCGTCGCCCAGCCAGATTTTGGCGGCATGCACCTGACGCGTTGCATCGGCTTCCTGTGCCAGCAATTCCACGGCCTGTTGTGTCACCAGCTTCAGGCATTTGGCATCGATATAGCAGTTGGCCACGCGATGGCCGACAGCCTGGAAGCTGGCGATTTTCACGTTGAACTGTTCGCGTTCTGAAGTGTATGCAGCAGTCATCTGCACCATTTTTTCTGCGGCACCCGCCTGGTACATACAGAGTGCAGCGGTGTAGCGTTCTACCAGATATTTCACGGCATCAGCGCCACCCAGTTTTTTTGCCGGGGTATTGTTGAATTCAACAATGTACTGTGGCTCGAATGTGGTGGCTTTCAGCGCAGTCAGTTTTACGCTGGCATCTTTGGGGTCGACGATAAACAGCGCTACATCTTTTCCTTCTTTTGCGTTTTCGTCTTTTGCGATCACCAGCATGCGTGTTGCGATGTTGGCGTAGGGAACGCAGAGTTTCTTGCCGTTCAGTTTGCCGCCGCTCACCTGGATGTTGGGTGTGTAAGCATCGTAGGTGTGTTCTTCGTGGAAAGCAGTGGTCAACACCACTTCACCGGTGGCAACACCGCCGAGCATGGATTGCAGTTCTGCATCGCCAAATTTTTGCACAGCGAGTGCACTGACCAGTGATGGCACAGCAGGCACCGGTGCCAGCACACGGCCACATTCTTCCAGAAACAGTGCCAGTTCAGAAAAGCCGAAACCCATGCCGCCGTTTTCAGCAGGGATGGCAATGCCGAGCAAGCCCGCGTCTGCCAGTTGTGACCACAGTTGCCCGGAGTAGCGCTCCTGTTTCCACATGTCGTACTTGTGCAATTCTTCGGGTGTGACCTGATCGCCAAGGATCTGGTTAGCGAGTGTCTGGATGTCTTTCTGTTCGTCGGTCAATCCAAAATTCATGATGTGTAATCCTCGATGCTGTTGTCGATCAGGCGCGCAGTGGGCGCGGCATGTTGAGACCGAAAATGGAAATGATGTCCCGCTGGATTTCATTGGTGCCGCCACCAAATGTCAGGATTGACAGGGTGCGGTACAAGCGCTCCAGTTCACCTTCCAGCACAATCGCCTGTGAGTGGGAGTGCAGGGTGGAAGACTGGCCGAGGATTTCCATCATGTCGCGGCAGGCCTCGATCATGAATTCAGAGCCATAAACTTTGGCGGCAGAGGCTTCTGCCATATCCAGGCCACCTTGCGAGATAGCCCAGGCCTGTTTGTAACAGATCAGTTTGATGGCTTCGGCACTGGCCTGTACTTTGGCAAGCTTCATCTTTACCCAGTCCTGGTCGATCAGGCGCTGGCCATTGGCGAGCTTGACGCCTTCCGCGTATTCGCAGACTTTCTTGAAGATGCCGACGATCGGGCCGTGCGTCACGAGTGCAAGACGTTCACGGTTCAGCTGGCTCATGATGACGCCCCAGCCGCGATTTTCCTTGCCGATCATCCACTCCTTCGGAACGCGCACGTTTTCATAGTAGGTGGCGTTGGTGCGAACAGAGCCGAGTGTCTGTACTTCTGTCAGCGATACGCCCGGATGGTTCATCGGGATCAGGAACATGGAGATCGAGCCATGCTTGCCCTGGGTTTCCACATCGCCAGTACGGCAGGCAAGCCAGACATAGTCGGAGAACTCGGCCAGCGAGGTCCACATCTTGGCACCGTTAATGATGTAGTGATCATCGCCATCTTTCACTGCGCGGGTTTTCATGGAGGCGAGGTCGGTACCTGAACCGGGCTCGGAATAGCCGATACATATACAGATTTCGCCGGCAAGGATCTGCGGGATGATCCGGTCTTTCAGTTCCTGGCTGCCAAACTGCGCCAGTGCAGGGCCCACTGATTCAGAGGTGAGGAACGGGAAAGGGAAACCGGCTTTCATGATTTCAGAAAAGAAGATGTATTGCTCGATCGCGGATTTCTCCTGGCCGCCGTAGGCTTTTTCCCAGCCCAGGCCGATCCATCCGTCGGCACCCAGTTTACGCATGGCCGCTTTCCATAAAGGGCCGCCGCCTTCGTGTTTGAAGTCATGACCCAGCTCGGCTTCCAGCGCCGGTGTCATCAGGTCCTTGAAATAGGCGCGCAGCTGCTTGCGCAGGGCTTCTTGTTCCGGGGTAAAGGAAAGTTGCATGGTCACCTCTGGTTGATGGCTATTGCGTGTGTTTGATTCATCAGGGCAGGGATTCTAGCAGTAGAAAAGCCATTTATGGACGCTACTGGGGTAAATACGGTGTGAGGCGACAGGTTGCCAATAGCGCACCCAGACGTTAACCTGATGAGCGTTGTAATGCTGATAAAACCTATAAAGACAATGTCGAATCCAATCGAGCAGCTTTCTTCCGTTAATGCAGATGACGATCTGCATCAGCCCAATCCCCGTAATGACTATTATTTCCGGTTGCTGCTGGCGCTGGCTGCCATTGGCACCCTGGTGGTGACCTCGTCCTGGGAGAATTTTACACAACAGCACTTTTTCATTGCCGTATGGCTGCTCTACCCACATGCCGTATATATCCTGGCCACTCGCTATATGGAAAAGCGGCTGGATGAGGTGATCCACTATGCCGGGTATTGCGATGCGTTCCTGGTCGGATTGCTGATTGGTGTTATCGATTTTGCCCTTCTGCCAACATTTATGTTTATTACGGTTATCCAGTCGCAATCGCTGATGAACAATGGCGTGCGCTATTGGGCGCATTCGTTAGGGGCTATTGGCGTCGGTTTCCTGATCAGTCTGTTATTTCACACGCCGCTATGGCGCTTGCAGGGTGATATCAGCATAGGCCTGCCTTCGCTCATTGGCGTGAGTATTTATTTTGGTTTGTTGTCTTTTTATATGCATCAGCGTACAGCTGACCTGAAGGAACGTGTGAGTAAATCCACGCTGGACCATCAGGATATGCGCATGAAAATGTGGAAGCTGTCTCGTTATGTGTCACCACAAATCTGGCGCACTATTTTTTCAGGGAGTGATGTCAAGCTGGAGACCAGCCGTAAACGCTTGACGGTTTTCTTTTCAGATATCAAGGGCTTTACTGAATTGTCTGAAAGCATGGAAGCCGATGATATGACTGACATGCTCAACCATTACCTGAGCGAGATGTCGCAGATTATCCATAAATACGGCGGTACCATCGACAAGTTTATCGGCGATGCCATCATGGTGTTTTTTGGTGATCCTGTATCGCGTGGCGCACAGGCAGATTGTCTGGCCTGTATTTCCATGGCAATCGAAATGAAAAAGCATATGCGCATCATGCAGAAACATTGGGGTGGCAAAGGCATTGAAACGGCGCTGGAAATTCGCATGGGTATCAACACTGGCTACTGTACCGTGGGCAATTTCGGAACGGAACAGCGGCTGGATTACACGGTGCTGGGCACGGAAGTCAATCTGGCCAGTCGCCTTGAAACGGCAGCCCCTCCTGGAGAAATCCTGATCTCGCATGAAACCTACTCGTTGATCAAGGACGTCATACTGTGCGAGGAGAAAGGCACCATCAACGTCAAGGGTTTCAGTCAACCTGTGCGCGTATATACGGTTGTCGATTTCCGCAAGAACCTCGGAGACAAACAGTCGTATTTTGAACAGCGTGCTGAAGGGTTTTCCATGCACCTTGATCTGGACAAGGTCAAGAACTATGACAGGGATCGTGTGCTCAAATCCCTGCTGACAGCCGCTACCCGCCTGAAGAACAAGACCATGCAAGAGTAAGTGGCATGTGCATCCATTGCGCTATGTCCTGATGCTTTGTCCGTTTTTATTCCCGACTAAAAGTCCTACAATGGCAGTCAGGTTATTTTTTTATAGGTCCTAGTGCCATGCTTGAAGTTGATATCACCGAATCTGCCCAGGACTATCTGGCCGAACTGCTGAACAAGCAGAACACCCCCGGCATCAGTGTGCGAATGTTTGTAAATGATCCCGGCACTCCAAGGGCGGAGACCTGCATTGCCTATTGCCGTCCCGGTGAAGAGAAAGAGGGCGATGAGTTCGTTGAAATGAAACTTTTTCGCTGCTATTTCGATGGGCGCAGTATTCCCTATCTCAAGGATGCCACGGTTGATTACTCCCCTGACCGTATGGGTGGACAACTGACCATCAAGGCGCCTAACGCCAAGATGCCGCAAGTCAGTGACGACAGCCCGCTGTCAGACAAGGTGAACTATGTGTTGTACAACGATGTAAACCCGCAGCTGGCTGCGCACAGTGGCGAAGTGTCGCTCGAGCGCATGGAAGGCAATGTGGCCGTACTGAAGNNGCGCACGTTACTGGAAAAAGTGCCGGGTCTGGAAGGTGTCCGTGATACAACCGACCATACAGACAGAAGCCAGTCTTACTACTGACTTCTGCCAAGTTGGTTGACGTCTCAGCCTCCGCCGTAAACCTGTTTGATCACTTCGCGGCAAGTGCCGGTGCCAGGCAGGCTGATGTTCAGGCTGTCGGCAAAATCCAGTGCGCTGGATAAATCTTTTACGGCTACCGCCTTGAATCCCACCATAATTTCCGAAAATGTTTTTTCATCGAAGCCTTTTTTTGTGTCGTAAAACATTTTCATGGAAGGTGTCAGTACGCCATTGGCTGTAGTGACTTGTTTCAGGACATCAAGATCGAGTCCGGATGCTTTTGCCAGTTTCATCCCTTCGTGTACAGCCATCAGTTCAAGATAGGTCATCAGATTGTTGCACAGTTTCAACTTCATGCCACAACCGAGTTCGCCGGCGTGTATGACTTTCTCACCGGATGTCAGCATGAATTTTTCAACGGCGGCAATGGTCGAGGCTTCCCCGCCCACCATGTAGCACAGTTTTTTTGCTGCTGCGCCGTGCGCGCCGCCGGTAATCGGTGCATCAATAACCGTCACGCCTTGTTGTGCCGCTTTGGCAGCCAGTTTGCTGATGGTGTCGAGTTTGACCGTGCTGTGGATAGCGATGACAGCGCCACGTTTGGCGGTGGCAAGAATCCCGGATTCACCTTCCATGACGGCAAAGGTGTCGGCGTCATCGCGCACACAAATCCCGATATAATCAGCGCCATCGGCAACGTGTGACGGATTTTGTGCAACGGCAGCGCCTGCCGCAGCCAGCTCTTCACAAGCTTTGGGATTGATATCGTAGACCGTGCAAGGGAATTCACTGCGTGCCAGGTGCATCGCCATGGGTTTGCCGATGTTGCCAAGACCGATGAAGCCTGTACGGTTTGTCTGGGCAGATTGGGTCATGGGGATCATCCTGTAGCGAGTGTGTATGACGTGATACCCTAACGGCAGACATCTATTTGGTCAAGAAAGCTTTACTATATTTTGGACTGTGGAAAATACATGAACCAGCCAGCCGACAATAACAATACGGGTCGCAACAAGACCGGTGAAAAGCAGTTCAAACATAACCTTGGACGGGATCTGTCATTTCTTAACCGGGAGTTGGCTCGTGGCTTGATGCAGAAAAGNNCGCGAGGGGTCGCGTGTGGTGGATCTGGCCCAGATCAACGGCCTGACCAAGCAGGCGATGAGCCAGATAGTAGCCGAGATTGAACAGCACGGTTATGTTGCGAAGAAAGATGATCCTGATGATGGCCGTGCCCGCAAGATTATGCTGACTGCCAAGGGCAAGAAACTGATCCAGGATTCCATGGAAGCCTACGACGAGCTGGAAGCTGAGTACGAAGGCTTGATTGGCCGTGAAAAACTCGACCAGTTAATAGCGATTGTCTCGGAGCTGGTTACGGCGCGCCGTCAAGAATCTCCTTGAAGCCCGACGGGGTGTGGCGACCAAAACAGATAGTTTCAAGTGTGCCCACGCCCACTTTGTCACCCATGCGCGCAGTGACAACCTGGTGCACATGAATGTGTTTGTAATCCATTTTATCCAGCTCTGACAATTTCCATGACTCCGAGGCCACAACCTCTTCGCCTTTCCAGAAACCATGTCCCCATTCGGGGTGCTGGTAGCCGATGGCCAGCATCTGGAAATCTACCAGCGGTGTCAGTTCAATAGTCTTGTCTTCAAGTGTCACCCTGGCACCTTTTGCACGGCGTGTGCCACTGATCCAGTCGATCTTGTGACCGAATTTTTTCAAGTGCTGCAATGCAGGATCTTCACCGTCAGGAATGGTGCTGCTATCCGTGTAAACCGGCACGATGCTCGCGCCTTCCTGTGTTGGTTTGCCGTCGCGATCCTGGAATGTGGCGTAATGCGTGCAGCAATCATCAAAATGCATCGGTGCCCACACCCAGTACACGCCTGGCTCGCCATTCAGCAATCCTGGCGCGCCAGCTTCCGGTTCGCCGATCGGACGCCAACCCCACGATTTATCGCGTGTGCCGTAGGTGGTTGCCATATTCACTTCAGTGCGTTTGCCATGGATGGTGAAGTGGCCACTCCAGAAACCGAATTGCGTGAAGCGTGTTGTGTTCATGATGGTGCGCACGCCTTCACTCATCAGGTTCTTGTCTTCGCGCACGGGTGCTGTGCGCGCATGAAACACTAAATCACATTCGATGCCGGTTTCATTTGCTGCGATATGCAAACGGATTTTCCGCATCGGTTCGATCACGTTTACGCGGAAAGGGCCGGAGTGTGTCTGCGTGCGATCCAGCGGTGCGCGGCGTGAGGTATGGAATGCGTGTTGCACACCATCAATCACCACACTGAAGTGGCCATCCATCACATGACGGTTTGGATAAATGCCAAATCCGGCTTCAAAAATAAAAGCGCCAGTGTGATCAAACCCGTTGAACCAGTAACGGTCATAAAAATTGCGGTCAGACGTAACAGGTTGTGCCAGTGGCTCGGNNATCAGCTGTTCGTTTTTGCGAGAAGGGCGTGTGACCAGATCATTCACCAGTGGCGATAATTCATCCGCATGGTAGGACTGCGCAATATGCAGTGCGTCCACTTCCCCATACAGCGTGGTGCGGTGTCTGGGGTGTCGTCCGGCAGTGCGAATAATAGCATCGAGATTTTCCGGCGAGTTTTCTTGCCCGTGCGTGGAGCCAGCTGCGCGGGTAATGCTCTCATTCATCAATGTGCCACCGAGATCGTTCACGCCCGCAGACAAGCAGGCCTGCACGCCACGGTTGCCAAGTTTGACCCAGGATGCCTGGATATTCCTGATGTGTGGGCTCAATACGAGTCTGGCGATGGCATGCATCAGGACAGCTTCCCGGAACGTTGGCCCCTTGCGCGCGCGGCCTTTCAGGTACNNGGGGCTTCTTCCGCCACAAATGGCAGCGGGACAAACTCAGTGAAGCCGCCGGTGCGCTTCTGTAACTCCAGCAAGCGCAGGAAATGTCGCGCCCAGTGTTGATAGTGTTCGATGTGGCCAAACATGATGGTAGCGGTGGAGCGCAAGCCGACGGCATGTGCGGCTTCCATGACTTCAAACCATTCTGCTGTACGGATCTTGTCCGGGCACAGTACGGCGCGCACCTCGTCATCAAGAATTTCTGCTGCAGTGCCGGGCAGTGTACCTAGCCCATGTGCTTTCAGTTGCTGCAGGTATTCTTTCAACGGTTTCTGGACAGTGGCTGCCCCTTGCCAGATTTCTAATGGTGAGAATGCATGGATGTGCATATCCGGTTGCGCGGCTTTTACGGCGTCGAGAATTTCAATGTAGGTGTTGCCATCGTAATCAGGGTGGATGCCGCCTTGCATACACACTTCTGTGGCGCCGCGCTGCCAGCCTTCTGTCGTACGGCGCTGGATTTCTTCCAGTGAAATATCGTAAGGGCGGCCGCGCAAATTTTCGCTGAGCTTGCCTTTCGAGAATGCACAGAACTGGCATTTGAAATAGCAGACATTGGTGTAGTTGATGTTGCGGTTGACGACGTAAGTGACCGTGTCGCCATTGATGGCTTTGCGCAAGCTGTCTGCTGCGTGGCAGATCAGGCCAACGTCATCACCCCGTGCACGGAACAATCGCACAATGTCACTTTCTGTCGGGGTTTTGCCTGTTTCAATTGCAGCAAGGATGTTTTTTATATCCTGTGAAGCAGTGCTGTTTTTTACAGGCTCATGAATTTGCATGAGCACATCCATTGGCGGTTCATCACCGCTGCCGGTTTGCCAGGCATCAACGCGTGGGAAACCGTCACCATCTGTCATCTGGAGCAGGGCGGTGTGAAACCGCTTGTCTGTCCACGCTGCATAATCACATACATAAGATGGATAAACCGTCAGGCGCTC
>DDBK01000159.1 GCA_002333095.1 Cellvibrionales bacterium UBA2034 | reverse complement strand
ATTGGTGATAACGCAGACAACTGCCCTGCGGTTTCCAATGCGGATCAGGCTGATAGCGATGGCAACGGTTTTGGTGATGCGTGCGATGCCGGCACAGCGGGCGATAGTAAAAATGAATACCTTGGAACATCCATTGCTGTAGCAGACATGAACGGCGACAGTTTTGATGACATCCTGCTCGGTACACCGCGTGCCAGTGTCATGCTTGAAGGAAAACTGCAAAAAAATGTAGGCAGTATCCAGATTCTTTCGGGTGCCAACGGTNNCCGCCGCGCTGAAAGGCATGGGCAACGTGTCGCTGCATTCCGGTGCGGATGGAACATTGATTGATCCGATTGCGGATGGCAGTAATGCAGGCGAGAAATTTGGCGCAGCGGTAGCAGTGGGTGATGTAGATAACGATGGCAATGCGGATCTCGTAGTTGGTGCACCGGGCGCGAACGTTGTTGTTACTGATATCGTGACGTTGAAAACAAAAACGCTGAAAAAAGCTGGCAAGGTGGTGGTGTTTGATGGTATCAGCAACGCAGTTCTCTACACGCATGAAGGCTCACAGGCCGGTGCAGCGTTTGGTGCATCGGTTGCAGTCAACAAAGCAGATCATCAATTGCTGGTCGGTTCCCCGTTGTTTGATGTGTTGACCAAGCCGCGTTTGAGCAGTGCTGGCCGTGTCGATATTTTTGATGGTACAGACGACACAAATGTTGCGTTGTTGACGGTAGATGGCGATAGTGCAAAAGCCTTGTTGGGTGCATCCGTGAGCAGTTTCAGCGGCGATATTGATGGCGACACAGAAGCAGATTGGGTAGCCGGTATGCCAGGTGCGAAAGTGGAAGTGCTAGTGAGCGGTAAACCCAAACTGATGAGCAACCAGGGCAAGGTAGCTATCTATTCTGGTGTTATTTCTGTGCTGCCAACGCAGATACTGGAAGGAAGCAATCCGAAAGAGAAATTCGGCTTTGCTGTGAATGCAGAAGGGGATTTACAGAATGATAGCGTCAATGATCTCGTCATCGGCGCGCCAGAGTTTGTAGATCCGGTAAACAAGAAGCTCGGCAAGCTGGGGCGGATCGAAGTGCTGGACAGTTTTTAAATCACCACTATGTAAACTGTAAATAAAAAACAGGAGAGCAAAATGAAATTTAACGTAAAGAAAATTCTTATTCATGCCATTTTGCCTTGTTTTTTATGGGCTACTACCGTCTACGCAGACAACCCAGAGCAGATGAAAATGGCAACGCCTATCGCCCCCGGCGTCGCCGTGCCCGACAAGATTGAAAGTTCTATTGGCACGCTTAACCTGAGCTACGGTTACCCTTCAGAAGAAACCGTTGAGAAAATCTACGACAATCTCGATCGTTCGCGTGCACTGCAAGCCTATCTGATGGCCATTCCTGTCGTGAACCAGGCCGGCATGCGTGATTCCATTCGCAAGTTCGGACCGGATAACCAGACCGATGTGATCTGGGAAAATCTCGTCGACCCACGCACCGTCGAACTGACCGCCAATGACAACACCATTTATAACTTCATCTGGCTCGATACAAAGAAAGGTCCGGTGGTAGTAGAGGTTCCACCTGAAGTTCTTGGTGGAGTAAACGATTTCTGGTATCGCTGGGTTACTGATGTCGGTATTACCGGTGAGGATAAGGGCAAAGGCGGAAAATACCTCTTTCTACCACCAGGTTATCAGGGCGAGGTTCCGTCGGGTTACATCGTTGTGCGTCCAAGCACGTTCGGCAACTGGTTTTTCTTCCGCGCATTTGTTGTCGATGGCTCAACAAAGCCCGGCGTTGAGTCTGTCAAGAAAAACCTCAAGATCTATCAACTGGCTGATGCGGCTAATCCACCTGCAATGACGTTTGCCAATGCCTCAGGCGTGCCGGCTAATTTTGTTGCACCTGGTGACTATGCTTTCTGGGGTTTGCTGAATCAAGTCATTCAGGAAGAACCTGCCGAAGGCTCTGACCCCACTACACTTGGACTGTTCGCTTCGATCGGTATCGTCAAAGGGCAGCCCTTTGCTCCCGACGAGCGCATGAAAAAAATTCTCACCGATGCCGCAAATATCGGTGCCGTTACCGCACGCACCATCGCCTTTAAAGTCCGTTCACCAGAAGCCTACTTCTACCCCGATAGCCCTTGGCGTTTGCCGTTCTTTGGCGGTTACAAGTTCGAGAGCTCGCCGGGCGTGACCAATATGGATGGCTATATTTTTTACTACTACTTCGCCACCGGTGTCACGCCAGCGATGGAAATGAAGATGGTCGGCAAAGGGTCGCAGTATCCGTGGTCTGTGCAGGATGCGAACGGCAACCCCTTCGATGGTGGCAAGACGTACAAGATGCACATTCCACCCAACGTGCCGGTGAAGGATTTCTGGTCGGTCATCGTGTATGACAACCAGACGCGCTCTATGGTGCAAACGGATCAGAAGGCGCCGAGCGTGAGCAGTCAGGACAAAAACATAAAGACTAACGCCGACGGTTCTGTGGATGTGTATTTTGGGCCGAAAGCCCCCGCCGGTTATGAAAACAACTGGGTGCAGACGCTGCCAGGCAAAGGCTGGTTCATGATCTTGAGGCTGTATGGACCGCTTGATCCCTGGTTCAACAAGACATGGAAACCGGGGGACATAGAGCTGGTGAAGTGATTCAACCAGCCGACAAGTCGCTTTCGCAGAGGGTACTGTATAAAAAATCACTGTTTATCTGTACAGCTACTTAAAAACGGGTTATGCTGGCCCGGCAAGATAAGAACTTCTTGTTAAGAAAAGAACTGGGGCGTGGCGCTGAAGCCCGCCCTATACCCTAAGATGATGAGACTTGAGGAAATACAGATGGATGCGAACAAAGAGAAGGCATTGGCAGCGGCACTGAGCCAGATCGAGCGCCAGTTTGGTAAAGGCACGGTGATGTTGATGGGCGACAAGGCCCGTGAGGACATTCCGGCTATTTCCACCGGCTCTTTGGGGCTGGATATTGCCCTCGGTATCGGCGGCTTGCCTAAAGGCCGCATCGTTGAAATCTATGGCCCTGAGTCCTCAGGTAAAACCACACTGACTCTCCAGGTCATTGCGGAGTGCCAGAAACTGGGTGGCACAGCGGCGTTTATCGATGCTGAACATGCGCTAGATCCTTCATATGCTACCAAGTTGGGCGTGAACGTCGCCGATTTGATCGTTTCGCAGCCGGATACTGGCGAACAGGCTTTAGAAGTGGCCGACATGCTGGTGCGCTCGGGTGCGGTAGACATACTGGTGGTCGATTCTGTTGCTGCGCTGACACCAAAAGCCGAAATCGAAGGTGAGATGGGCGACCATCATGTTGGCCTGCAAGCCCGTCTGATGTCTCAAGCCCTGCGTAAGCTGACCGGCAACATCAAGAACGCCAACTGTCTGGTGATTTTTATCAACCAGATCCGTATGAAAATCGGGGTGATGTTCGGCAGTCCGGAAACTACTACTGGCGGTAATGCGCTCAAGTTCTACGCCTCGGTGCGCCTGGATATCCGTCGTACCGGTTCGGTAAAAGAGGGCGACGAGGTGATTGGCAGCGAAACCCGCGTCAAAGTTGTCAAGAACAAGGTGGCGCCACCGTTCAAACAAGCTGAATTCCAGATCCTGTACGGGCAGGGTATTAACCGTCTGGGCGAAGTGATCGATATCAGCGTCAACGACGGCTATGTTGAAAAATCCGGCGCCTGGTACAGCTACAAAGGTGACAAGATTGGTCAGGGTAAAGCTAATGCAATCAAATACTTGCAAGAACATCCTGATGTAGCTTCCGAGCTTGAAGGCAAGATCCGGGAGGCGTATTTGCAAGGCCCTGCTGATGCACGTAAACAGACTGCAACAGTGGTGGCGGCAGAAGAAGTCGATATCTGATGTCAGGTACGGGCATGGATAACCAGCGCATGGACGACAAACTCTTGGCGCGTATGCGTTTCTCCGCCCTGGATTCATTGGGGCGGAGGGAGCATTCCAGGCGAGAGTTGGCTACCAAGTTGTCTGCAAAGTTTGATCTGCCGGTGCACGCACCTGAAGTCCAGGCCTGCCTTGATCAGCTGGCTCTGGATGGATACCAGAGCGATGAACGCTTTGCGGAGGTATTTGTCCGCAGCCGCAGGGCGCGAGGTTATGGTCCGTTGTTCATCGAGCAAGAGCTGCGCCAGCGGGGCATAACGCCAGAGTTGATTGTGGCTGTTGTCGATCGCAGTGATGAAGAGTGGTTGTTATTGGCGGGTGACCAGAAACGCAAGAAGTTTGGCGTTGGCACCGTCACCGCCCTCAAGGAAAAGGCAAAAGTTGTCCGTTTCCTTCGGTACCGTGGTTTCTTGCAGCCCCAGGTTGAAGCCGCGCTTCAGGGTTACTGAATCATAAAAGCCCTGAACCAGCGCTGCTGAAGTTGCCAGCAAGTGGCGATTTACAGGCAGGTTTTGAGTGTCAGTACCTCATGCTTTCAGTACAATGCACGCTTTCCGGATTCCCTGATTCAGGTCGGTTAACCCGACCGCTCAGCCGAGGTTGTGATGCTGATTCTGCGCGGTGCTGCTGCACTTTCTTCCTTTCGATGTGACAAGTTACTGGCGCGCTTGCGCGAAGTGGCAGCGGTCAAGACGCTGTATGCCGAGTATGTGCATTTTGCGGATCTCTCCACAGAGCTGACGCCGCGGCAAACCAGTGTGCTGGAGCTGTTATTGCACTACGGCCCGCGTCAGGTNNTGCGCACAATTGCGGCCTGCAAGGTGTGCGGCGGCTTGAGCGCGGGGTGGCCTTTTATGTGGACGGCCAGCTGACGCCGGAGCAGACGGCAGCAGTGAAGGCGATCCTGCATGACCGTATGACCGAGAGCGTTTTCGATACCCTGGACGCGGCGCAAGCCCTGTTTGTGCAAGATCAGCCGCAACCTTCTACCACGGTCGATGTGCTTGGTGGTGGCCGTGAAGCGCTCGTCACGGCCAACCGCGAGTTGGGGCTTGCCTTGGCGGATGATGAAATTGATTACCTGACCAGCAGCTTTGTGCAGTTGGGGCGTAACCCGGTCGATGTCGAGCTGATGATGTTTGCACAAGCAAACTCGGAACATTGCCGCCATAAAATATTCAATGCTGACTGGCAGATAGACGGTAAAGCTCAAGTAAAATCTCTCTTTGGAATGATCCGGAATACCCATGAGCAAGGTGGCGAAAACGTGCTGTCGGCCTATTCCGATAATGCCGCTGTCGTGGTCGGGCAGCGCGCCGGGCGCTTCTATCCCGATCCAGAGACAGGTGAATACGCTGCCCATCAGGAAGATATCCACCTGTTGATGAAAGTGGAGACGCACAACCATCCAACCGCCATCGCCCCCTTTCCCGGTGCAGGCACTGGTGCAGGTGGGGAGATCCGTGACGAAGGCGCAGTCGGGCGTGGCTCAAAGCCCAAGGTCGGCCTGACTGGCTTCTCGGTCTCCAACCTGAATATTCCCGGCTACCAGCAGCCGTGGGAAGTCGACAGCACTGGCAACACCTACGGCAAGCCGGGCCGCATTGTGTCAGCACTCGATATTATGACCGAAGGCCCCTTGGGCGGCGCGGCATTCAACAACGAATTTGGCCGGCCGAATCTGTGCGGCTATTTCCGCAGTTTTGAGTTGGCAGCAGAAGGCCCCAACGGCAGTGAAATGCGTGGTTATCACAAACCCATCATGATCGCCGGCGGCTACGGCAATATCCGCGCAGGACACGTCGAGAAGCACCCGTTTGCCCCCGGCGCGAAGCTGATTGTGCTGGGTGGGCCTGCGATGCAGATAGGGCTCGGCGGTGGCGCGGCATCCAGCATGGCATCGGGCCAGAGCAGTGAAGATCTCGACTTCGCGTCGGTGCAACGCCAGAACCCGGAAATCGAACGCCGTTGTCAGGAGGTGATAGACCGTTGCTGGCAATTGGGTGAACAGAATCCTATCCAGTTTATTCACGATGTCGGTGCCGGTGGCTTGTCGAATGCTTTGCCTGAACTGGTGAAAGATGGCGGCACAGGCGGCGTGTTTGATTTGCGTGCTGTGCACAATGATGAGCCGGGCATGAGCCCGCTGGCTATCTGGTGCAATGAAGCACAAGAGCGTTATGTATTGGCCGTGAAAGATGAAGATCTTACACAGTTTGATGCGATCTGCGCGCGCGAACGCTGCCCATATGCAGTGGTGGGCACTGCCACGGCAGAAAAACATTTGCGCGTGGATGACACACATTTCGGCAACGCGCCAGTGGATTTGCCGATGTCATTGTTGTTTGGCAAACCACCCAAAATGACACGCAGTTTCAATCGCCAACCCATTGTGCAAAAAACGTTTTCTGCCAATGCCATCAAAATTCGGGAAGCAGCAGAGCGCGTATTGCAACTGCCTGCAGTTGCCAGCAAAAACTTTCTCATCACGATTGGTGACCGTTCTGTGACCGGTATGGTAGCGCGCGACCAACTGGTCGGTCCGTGGCAGATGCCTGTGGCTGATTGCGCCGTCACCACGGTTGCCTATGACACGTATTGTGGCGAAGCGATGGCGATGGGCGAACGTACACCGGCTGCGCTGATTTCTGCCCCGGCATCTGCGCGACTGGCGATTGCAGAAGCCATCACCAATATTGCAGCAACCAGAATTGGCCAACTGTCGGACATCAAACTGTCTGCTAACTGGATGTGCGCAGCAGGCCATCCTGGCGAAGACGAGAAGCTGTTTGATGCAGTGCATACCGTGGGCATGGAATTGTGTCCGCAACTCGGTATTACTGTACCGGTCGGCAAGGATTCGATGTCGATGCGCACGCGCTGGGAAGACAAAGGCCAGGAAAAATCGGTTACTGCGCCGATGTCATTAATTATTTCTGCGTTTGCGCCAGTGCTGGACGTGCGTAAAACCGTTACGCCGCAATTGGTCACAGATAAAGGTGACACTGCATTGTTCTTGCTGGATCTTGGCAATGGCAAAAACAGGCTGGGTGCATCGGCATTGGCTCAGGTGTTCGGGCAGATTGGCCATGAGTCTCCGGATCTTGACCAGCCACAGCAACTCGCCAGTCTTTTTTCACTGATACAGGCTGCACTGGAACAGAACCTGTTGCTGGCGTATCACGATCGCTCTGATGGTGGTTTGTTTGTCACTCTGGCCGAAATGGCATTCGCCGGCCATTGTGGCGTGAACATTGAAACCGGTCATCTGGGTGATGATCCATTGGCGATACTGTTTTCAGAAGAGCCAGGTGTGGTGGTGCAAGTGTTGTCAGAACATATCCCGTTACTGACAACATTGGCAGAACAGTACCAGCTCACTGGTGCGCTTCACCGTATTGGACATGTGGCAGAGGACGATCACCTGCATTTTTCGCAAGGGCAAAACCGCTTGTTGCATATGTCCCGCAAGGAAGCGTTGGCGCTCTGGTGGGAAACCGGTTATCGCATCCAGGCCATGCGCGATAATCCAGTATGTGCGGAACAGGAAAAACAAACCGTATTGGATAACGATAATCCGGGTTTGTCAGTTTCGCTGACATTTGATCAGAATAACAATGTTGCTGGCGCCATGATTGCTACTGGCGTTCGTCCGCGTATCGCTATTTTGCGTGAGCAGGGCGTTAACGGCCAGGTGGAAATGGCAGCTGCATTTGATCGAGCAGGTTTTGCTGCAGTGGATGTACACATGAGTGACATTCTTGCGGGGCGTGTTGATCTGGCCAGTTTCAAAGGCCTGGCTGCTTGCGGCGGTTTTTCGTATGGCGATGTACTCGGTGCCGGCGAGGGCTGGGCGAAGACGATCCTGTTCAATAATAAAGCACGCGATATGTTCGAGCAGTTTTTCCATCGCGATGACACGTTCAGTCTGGGTGTGTGCAATGGCTGCCAGATGATGTCTAACCTGAAAACCCTGATGCCAGGGGCCGAGCACTGGCCGCGTTTTGTCCGCAATGCCAGCGAGCAGTTTGAAGCGCGTTATGTGATGGTAGAAGTTCAACATTCCGCATCGATACTGTTGAAAGGCATGGCGGGTTCCCGCATGCCGATTACAACGGCGCACGGTGAAGGGCGTGCCGAATTTGTGGGTGAAAAAGCGCTACAACTATTGGACCAGAGCGGTCAGGTAGCGATGCGCTATATCGACAACTACGGTACAGTCACAGAAACGTTTCCGGCTAACCCGAATGGTTCACCACTCGGTATTACGGCGGTAACCAACCATGATGGTCGTCACACGATCATGATGCCGCATCCAGAGCGCGTGTTTCGTTCTGTGCAACACTCCTGGCGCCCGGATGGCTGGCAGGAAGAAGGTCCGTGGATGCGCTTGTTCCGCAATGCACGGTTTTGGTTGAAGTAGATAAGGATATTTTTCATGAGCAGTGCGAGCATCAAACACATCAGTATCCTGATTGTCGATGATCACGATCTTGTCCGCATGGGATTGCGCCACATGCTGACAGATGTCGAGAATTTTCTAGTGATTGGTGAAGCATGCAGTGGTGAAGAGGCGCTGGATAAGGCAGCCGAGTTGATCCCTGATGTGGTGCTGATGGATGTGCGCATGCCCGGGATAGGCGGTATCGAGGCAACGCAACGTATGGAGCGCCGCTCACCAGATAGCCGTGTGGTGGCATTGACAGCCTGCGCGGATGATCCTTTTCCGGATTTATTACTGGAAGCCGGTGCGCGTGGATTCCTCACCAAAGACAGCGGTATGGAAGAATTGGTGACAGCTATCCGTGAAGTGCACGCAGGCAACCATTATGTTTGCCGTAAAATCGCGCAAGAACTGGCATTAAAACCCCTGCGCAAACGCAATGGTGCCAATCATTCGCCATTTGATGAATTGTCCGAGCGTGAAATGCAGGTCGCACTGATGATTGTGGGTTGCCAGAGTGCGCAGGATATTGCAGACCAGCTCAATGTCAGCCCAAAAACGGTGAATACCTATCGTTACCGGATGTTTGAAAAACTGGGCGTCGACAGTGATGTAGGGCTCACGCTATTGGCATTGCGCCATAAACTGTTTGTGCCTGATGGCGATGGCTGAACAACAGTATGTCCTTTGATAGCCAGACGTTTCTTGCAACCGTCACTGGCCATCCCGGCGTTTATCAGATGTACGGCGCCGAAGACAATCTTCTGTATGTTGGCAAAGCCAACAACCTGAAAAAACGTCTCAGCAGTTATTTCCGCAAAAGTGGACTCGGGCCAAAAACTAAAGCGCTGGTATCGCGGATTGTGCGCATTGAGTTAACGGTAACAGCGAGTGAAACAGAAGCGCTGTTGCTGGAACAGAGCCTGATCAAGACGCACCAGCCGCCTTACAATATCCTGCTGCGTGATGACAAATCCTATCCGTATATTTTTCTCAGCGAAGGCGAACCGTATCCACGCCTGGCTTTCCACCGCGGTGCCAAACAGAAAAAGGGTCGCTACTTCGGGCCATTTCCCAATAGCGGTGCAGTGCGTGAAAGCCTTAATTTCTTGCAGAAATTCTCGCGTGTTCGCCAGTGCGAGGATTCATTTTTCCGCAACCGCAGCAGGCCTTGCCTGCAATACCAGATACGTCGTTGCTCCGGGCCTTGTGTGGGCATGGTGACGCCGGATCAGTACGCGCGCGATGTTGATATTACTGCCATGTTCTTGCTTGGCCATGAGCAACAGGCGCTGGAAGTGTTGGCAACGGATATGGAGCAGGCTGCAGAAATACTGGCGTTCGAGCGTGCCGCAGAATTGCGTGACCGCATTGCCAGTTTGCGTACTGTGCAGGAGCATCAGGCTGTAGATAATGGCGTTGCAGTCAATGTAGATGTATTCGGTTGCGTACAACAGGCTGGTGCGGCTTGTGTCCAGGTGTTGTTTGTGCGGCAGGGAAGGGTGCTGGGTAGTCGCAGTTATTTTCCTGCCTTGTCTATTGAGGATGATGCCGAGAACCTGTTGGCGACTTTTATTGCCCAGTTTTATCTCGGCAGTGAACGAGAGTTGCCATCGGAAATTATTGCAGCAGATTTCCCCGATGCCGAACGCGAGCTGTTACAGCATGTGCTGGGTGAAAAAGCCGGGCGCAAGATCGCAGTGAGCAGCAAAGTGCGAACGCACCGCCAGCAATGGTTAAATATGGCGAACAAGGCTGCGAAAGAAAACCTGATGCAGCGTTTGGCCAACCGCCAGAATATTGAAGAGCGCTTTGAAGCACTGCGCGATGTATTGGGCCTTGAATCCGTGCCGGAACGCATAGAGTGTTTTGATATCAGCCATTCATCAGGTGAAGCCACTGTGGCATCCTGCGTGGTGTTTGACAGACAAGGTGCGCGCAAAAGCGATTACCGGCGTTTCAATATTGATGGCATTACAGGTGGCGATGACTACGCAGCCATGCGTCAGGCGCTCACTCGCCGCTATCGCCGTTTGAAAGACAATGAAGGGGTTTTTCCGGATATTTTGCTGATTGATGGCGGTAAAGGCCAGCTCTCACAAGCAGTTGATGTGCTGGAAGAATTACAGATTGGTGGGATGTTGCTGGTGGGTGTTGCAAAAGGCAGCACGCGCAAAGCGGGCTTCGAACAGCTGTTTGTACAAGGTGAATCAAACGGGAAAAGTACGGCACGTATTCCACCAGCAGATTCCCCTGCGCTGCATCTTATTCAGCAAGTGCGCGACGAGGCTCACCGTTTTGCCGTAGCCGGCCATACCGCACGGCGGGATAAAAAGCGCGGTATGTCTCCCCTGGAAGGAATTGCGGGAGTTGGCCCGACACGCCGTCGCGCGCTGTTACGGCATTTCGGCGGCTTGCAGGAAGTGGTGCGTGCCAGCAGCGATGAACTGGCAAAAGTGCCAGGCATCAGCGCAGAACTGGCTGACACCATCTACGCGGCCTTGCATCCGTAATCAGGCATCCCTGATTCAGGACTGGTTCACCAACCCCACGCCTTTCATGCAATGTGGGCCGCCCCAGTGCTCGACAACCTTGCCATTTTCCATGCGCAGTATGGCGGTGCCATTGATGATAACTTTTTTGCCGGAAGGCGGTACGTCGTAATAGGGCGCGCCGCTGTGCGTGCCGCTGAGAGTCCAGTTGGATACGATGTGGTCGCCACTTTCCAGTACCAGGTTCACATCAAACTTCATGTCAGGGAAAGCGTGTTTGGCCATTTCCCAGAATTCCTGTTCCTTGTAGCGAATGTCTGTGCCTACTGCAGCAGGATTCACGCGTGCTGTCACATGGCTCATGAATGTGTCGGCAAAATACTCATACACCGCAGCGTAATCAGCGTTTGCCATGCGATCGGAATAGATAGCGAGATCGTGCAAGTTTTGGCTCATGTAATGTTCTCCAGGCTAGTGCGTAATTGTGCCATCGCTTCATGCAATTGTGTGTCAGGTAAGAAGAATCGTAGCACAACGCCGTCAGGGGATGGCATGGCCATTACAAAATGCATAGGGATGACAGTAGCCAGATCAAACCAGAGTGGCCTGCCAGAAAAATCCATTGCATAGGCTGGAAACTTGGACCAGTTATTTACCATCACGCCGCGCCCATGCACACAAGCTTCGGCTATGCGCAGTGAAAACCCGGTCAAATAGCCGCTGGTTGTATAGTGTCCTTGTTGCAATTTCTCCTGCATAAAATCCAGATGCATACGCATATCGTTTGTAGCCACATCCTGTGCATCCCGACGAATTATATGTGCAAGCTCTGCCAGTGACGGCCCAGTAATTTTATTGATGGTGGCATGTGAGCTCACGCTATAGGCCATGTTGCCTACATAGTGCTCGAGCTTCAGGTGCGGGCGAATATTGATGACATTGGCTAATGGAAAATCCTGCTCATCTTCTGCGCCTTGCGAAGCAGCTATACGTGCCAGACATTGCCAGCTCATCGCCATGACAATATCCTGCGTGCTAACCCACTCGGGTGATAGTGTTGCGTTCACGCGCTGTTTTATTTCTTCAAGTGCAGTTTGTGGCAACAGCATTTGTGCGCTGCGGTAATGTTGTGCATTGGCCATTTGTTGTTTGAATAGTGAGACGGCAGGAACTTGTAAATGATTGGGTACGGTAGTGACAGGTGGATGCGCAAAATCTGCACCATAGCGGATGAAATTGCTGTCTATTGTTGATAATGGTTTATTGTGAAATGCATCACGCCAACTCTGCATGAATTGCCAGTAGCCACTGCCATCGCAAAGTGCATGGGAATTACAGGTGCCGAGTATCCAGCGCTTGTCGCGATACGCAGTGACTTTCACCGTGAATACAGGTTCGCCATCTCCGGCCTCTTTGCCGATGTCTTCATCTACCCAAGGGCATGGCAGTCCAAGTGGATGGTCGATGCCGAAGGGAGGCATGACGTCGTCGCATTGCTCGATGGTAAAACGTACCCCGGTATCCTTGCGCAACAGGCAAAGCGCATCACTGTTGTGGGCAATTGTCCCGGCAAAGTCTGGCCATTGGCCCAGCGCGCTCGCAAGGCTGGCTTTCAGGCGATCAGTATCAGGTTGCCCGTCATAGAAAAATACGCGGCGCACAGGCATGTAACCAGAGTTGAGATCAATGCCCGCCAGTGCTGTGGGCGGCAGCGCATGGCTGCCCTTGATCCATTCGCTCATGCGTGGCCAGTATCTACTGGTAGGCAGGAGATTTCCCTGTTCAGGAAGTTAAATAGATTCCATTCGATGCCATCGCTGACCAATGATGCATCGGGTGCATAGTCAAGAAATGCTTTAACAAGAAAACGCACTTCGGTACGGGCAACGTGTGCGCCCACGCAGTAGTGCACGCCGTGACCGAAGGAAAGTGCATCTTTGTTATTGCGTGTGAACTGGCACTGTTCTGGTTGTGAAAATACGGCAGGGTCATTGCTCATGCCAGCAAAGCTGAGCAACACCGTCTGGCCTTTCCTGATCGTGTGGCCGTTGAATTCAGTGTCGCGTAGGCAGAAACGATAGGCAAATTTGGCGCCGTGCGCGAAGCGTACCAGTTCNNGCGCTGTTCGTGTTGGGATAACAGCGCGTGTATAACCAGTGTCAGTGTGAATGCTGTTGCCGTTGCCCCGGTGGTGATGAGTGCCATCAGTGTGTACATGATGTCGTAATCGGTGAGCCCCCCGATTTCGTCAGCGGCCTTTAGAAAGTCGCTGATCAGGTCTTCACCCGGATTGCCGCGGGCACGTTCAACTAGTGCATGCAATTCAGCGTGCATAAACAACGCGCTTTGTTCCATCACTGCGCGTTCTTCAGGTGTGACCGTAGGGTCGATCATGCGGGCAAGAATTTTGGCGTTGTGCAAGAAGTCATCTTTGTTGGCTAATAAGCGGTCAACGCCAAAAATGGCGGAAATTACAGCGTAGGGAATTGGGTCCGCAATGGTTTTGGCGACATCCACCACGCCGGGGACAGTGAGCTGTGGCTTGACGATGGCGTCAATCGCTGCGTGAATTTGTTGTTCGATACGGCGCAAGGCAGAAGGGCTGAATGCGCGCACCAGTAATTTTCGAATCAAGGGATGGCGTGTGTCATCGGTAAATGGGTTGTCATCACGAAATTTCTGGCAGGTGGGATACTTGTCTGCAAAGGTTTCTGAGGAGTAGCTCCCGGAAAATTTTGGTGACATGTGAAAGTTTTCGTGCATGAACAGTTGTTTGCATTGTTCATGGCCGGTAGCAACCCACAGCTGCATCGCTTCATCAAAAAAAATCGGGGCATAATCGCGCAGTGGTGTAGCGAAGCCCACCGGATTCTTGCAGATGGCTTCGCCGAACATGTCAAGTACAGGTTTCTGGCAGTTCGCGATTTCCATTATGTAGTCTCCAGTCTATTTGGTCAGCTTGAAATCGGTTTTAAGCCTGTCCCAGACATTGCCAGTGAGACCTTTTTCACGCAGCTTGAATTTCTGCACTTTGTTTGTAGGGGTGTAAGGTAGATCCTCCACAAATTCGATATAACGCGGTACAAAGAAGTAAGGTGCGTTGTCATTGACAAAACGCGCGAGCTCTTCTGCTGTCAATGCCATGCCGGGTTTCAGTATGACATCAATCTTGAGTTCGGCTTCGCTTTCGATAAATTCAGACGGAATGCCAAAGCAGGCTACAGCCTGTACAGCAGGATGCTGCATCACGGCATGTTCAACCTGCAGGGAAGAGATATTCCGTCCTTTGTCTCGAATGTAATCGCTCTTGCGATCGACGAAAAAGAAATCACCATCTGCATCGCGAATACCAAGATCGCCGGTACGGTACCATTCGCCGTGGTAAGCATTGGCAGTGGCTTCGGGATTTTCAAAATACCCGTTAAAAATGGCGTACGGGCGCAGTGGCTTCAGGCAGAATTCGCCTGGTGTGCCAGGAGGGCATTCATTCCCGTCGTCGTCGCGAAGGGATACTTCCACGCCGGGCGCAAAACTGCCGAGGCAATTAGGTTTCCATTCGTTAACGCCATCTTCCAGGCAGCGCATGATCAGTGCTGCTTCACTCTGGCCAAAGCCTTTCTGGATTTTCTGGATGCCGAATCGCTGCATGAACGGTTTCACTAGATGTGGAGGTAAAGGGATGACGTTTGCATGGCGCAATGTGTTATGAGCGTCCAGGGGCGTTTCTGCCGCATTCCACAAGAACATGTGCATGGCGCCGAGCGTGGTGGTTTCAGTGGCTTTATAGTGTTTGATGCGATCCCAGAAATGTGAGGCAGAAAAGTGTTCATCCATCGCGCAGGGAATGCCGACGACCAGCGCGCGGAAAATCGCCGTGATCCATGCGCCGGTGTTATATAAAGGCATGCAGTTGTAGAGCACATCATCTGGCTGTACACCAAAATATTCTTTTGCACTTTCTGCAGCGTTGATCCACACATTATGCGGTTGCAGCACGCCCTTGGATTTTCCGGTAGTGCCGGAAGTCCATAAAATGGCGCAGGTATCGCCGTAGTCTATGTCGATGGCAGGCGGTTCAGCATCAGTCAGGCTGTCAAATGTTGACAATGCAGTTGCATCAGCAGGTACTTCTGCTCCATCAATCGATTTTACGATCAGTTTGCCATAGTCATTGGCAGATAAAACTTCATTGACGCGTGGGAATTTGTCAGTATCAGTCAATAGTACTGTGCCTTTGCTTTCCTTGATGGCATCGGCCAACCAGCTGCCTTTGTAATCTGCATTGATAGGCACCCAGATTGCACCGAGTTTATTGGCAGCAAATGCCATGAAAATAAATTCCACGCAGCTGCGCATGTAAATCACCACGCGGTCACCTTTTTCTACACCCAGATTTTTCAGTCCGGCGGCATAGCGGTTTACATGGCTGTTTACTTCGGCAAAGGTGTAGGTCTTGTCATTCACCAGATAACACGGTGCATCCGGTATGTGCTGCGCCTGCAGGAACAGGATGCGCCCAAGGTTGCGATCTGCGGGGTTATCGAGTGGAAGAATATTCATGTAAAAAGTCCTTTGGCGGTTCAGTCGCTATAGGAGAAAGACCTGTCGTCATGGACGGTAACAGTGCGTCCGACAAATTCTTCCTGTGTCATCCGTGTGAGCAAAGCCTTGTCCACAGACTTGGCTACCGTACGCGCACCTGAGGGTGTGTCGCAATACGCAAAACCGTGTGAGGGTTCATCCTTATTGAATACCACCGTATATCCTGCGATTCGGGCAGGCCCGGTAAAGTCGCCGGTGACGGGCAAAGGCTTGTCGACTGCAGCCACGGCTTCAGTAATGTCTTCAAAGCAGTAGCCATTTTTATTGGGCTGGTTGGAAAACAATGCGATGGCCTGCTTGCCAAAAATGCCGCTGAGGTTGGAGGTGAGGCCGTAGCGTGTTCTGTCTCCACCCTGTTCGCGCAGCACTTCTACCATGCGCGCCACGCCGTCCAGCGCGCCGTGATTGTAAGGGCCACCAGCAAACGCCATGGAACCGGTGACCGACCACGGGCACACGCCGTCCAGCTTCAGGTCATGCGCGAATGACTGTACCGAGGAAGGAAAGCAGCTGTACATATCGGCGGCGCTGATGTCCGTGTTGCGGATACCGGCCAATGCGTAGGCACGTTCACCTGCCATGACGGTGCCGGGATGGCTGTGTAATTGTTGTTGCTGTGCCAGGCAGACCACGTGGCGCGATTGCACAGCTGCGACAGGATACATCCAGCGGCTGTTGTCCAGCCCCAGTGCTTTTGCCTTGGCAAATGAGCAGACAATAATCGCTACCGCCTGGTTTACATTCCACTGGCTGTTGTGTTTTTTGGTGTAGGGGAAAGCGAGCATTGCATTCTTGCCACCGGCATTCCGGATTTCGCACCGTCGAGGGTGCCACGCTGCCTGAGGATCCCGNNCCCGGCATTCCGGATTTCATCTGCGGGTACAACGTCCTGGCTCCATGCGTGCGGATTGCGCGAGGCAATTTCACTGAAACTACTGTAGAGCCTGGCAATATTGTCGCGGTGCTGGTCGACACCCAGTCCTTGTGAATGACGAATGGCCGATTCAATCACGGCAAACAATTCCACGGGCATGAAAATACCCGCAGCGGCCTCCACTTCAGTAGCAAAAGGATCCGGTGTCGGGTGGTACACATCAGGTGCAGGTGTGTCTTCACCCTGTTGTGTATTGCTGACGGTTTGTCCATTGATTTTTGCGNNGCGGTATTTCGCTTCGCCACCTGTCACAACGCCGATATGTTGTTCGCCGGATTCGATGGCATCAAACAGATTGAACAGCGGCGTGAGTTGTAAAACGCCGAGGTCGGCCAGAATACTTTTTGCATCAGGGCAGCCAATCGCATCAGCGATCAGTTTGCCGGGGTTGCGGTAATCCCACATGCCTTGCTCAACAGAAATGGATTCCAGTTGCGAGAGCAAGTCATTGGAGCCTGCGTCCCTGGCGGCATCTTTCACCGCATTCACCATGAGCTGGTAAGGCTCGGGGCAGGCGAGGGCATCCTCTGTTTTTACCTGACAAAAGCCTACGCCGATGATGACGGGTGTGTTGGGTGGCAGGTCGTGCATGTGGCGTATTCTCCTTGGGCTAATGTCGCAGTTTTGCTGTATATCAGTATGTTTTCATATACTGCAGTATATTAACGCAATGGTGTGTGACGTGAATAAGCACAAGTTCGTAGAACGGCCCAGGTGTAGGGCCGCTCAATGGCGTTTGCGGCTCTGGACAAAGCTATATTGGTAAAGCACACTTGACTACTTGTAGGGCGCCACACAGGACAGTCGGATGAGCAAGTTAAACACCAGTAACACCGCAGATTACATCGTCGTAGGCGGCGGCTCGGCCGGTTGTATCATTGCAGCGCGCCTGGTTGCCGCCAATGTTGGCACGGTGGTGTTGATCGAGCGTGGTGACCGTTCGGAAGCCAATCCAGAAACATTGAGTGCTGATGGTTTTAAATATGCTTTCGCTAATGACAAGGTAATGCTGGATCGTCTCAGTGTGCCGCAACCGGAATGCAAGGATCGCACGCTTTATGCTGGTACAGGTTCGGTAATCGGTGGCAGCGGTGCAGTCAATGGCATGGTGTACACACGCGGTGACAAACTGGATTTTGACCAATGGCCAACAGGCTGGAAATGGCAGGATATCGAACCAGCATTCCAGGCAGTGGAAGCTGGTTTGCGTATCCGCCACCGTGAAGGCACCACATTCACAGAGAAAGCGCTGGTAGCAGCAGAAGCCGTTGGTTTCAAGCGTAAGCACGGCATGAATGATGGCGCGCTGTGTGGTTTCATGGGCTACAACGACATGAATTACGAAAATCAGGAGCGTCGCAATACTTACACAGCGTTTCTGCGTGATGTGGCGGATCGCGACACACTCACCATCCACACAAAAAGTCTCGTGCACAGAATCCTCTTTGAAGGTGATCGTGCCGTCGGTGTGGAAGTAGAGATCAAAGGCAAAAAGCGCATCATCAAGGCGAACAAGGAAGTTATCTTGTGTGCTGGTGCGCTGGAAACGCCAAAGTTATTGATGCTTTCCGGTGTGGGGCCAGCAGATCATCTCAAGTCACTCGGCATTCCAGTGGTAAAAGATATTCAGTCGATTGGTGAAAACCTGCACGATCATCCGAATGTCGCGATGTTCTACCAAGGCCGCAAGCCAGTGGATTTTGGTTATCCGCAAATGTATGGTTTCCAGCGCTTCAATCCCAAACTGCCGTTGCCAGAAGGGCAGGCTGATACTTGCATGGCGTGGATGAGCGCGCCGGTGACCATGCAGCAATCCATGCGGCGTATGGGGCCGGCCACTATGTTGAAAGGAAAAAAATTCTTCAATCCTGTGTTGCGTTTTCTGGTACGTACAGCTGTGATCATCGCTACATCGTTGCCGCCAGTAAACAAGATGATCAACAATTTGTATGGCATTGTAGTGATACTCGGTAAACCGTTGTCACGCGGCACACTGCGTCTTGCATCGACCAATGTAAAAGATCCGGCGCTGATTGATCTGGCATTTTTTCGTGATCCAGCGGATATGGATACGATATTGAATGCAGTAGCGTGTGCCCGTGATATTGCCGCGCATCAGGGTTTGAAAGAGTGGGGTAATAAACCGCTTGCAGGTCAACTCAATTCCAGCAAGCCTGAAGTGTGGAAAAAATGGGTACTAAACAACGTGATGACCACGTTTCATTTTTGTGGCACTTGCTCAATGGGCGAAGAAGCTGACAAACCTGTGGATACATCACTGCGATTGAAGGGCATGCATGGCTTGCGCATTGCAGATGCTTCGGTGATTCCGGTGATTCCTGTTTCTGCGCTGAATGCGCCATCGATGATGATCGGTTACCGTGCAGTCGATTTTATTCTTGCAGAAAAAGAGTGATTGAAATGCTTTATTACGAAGATATTGAATTAAACAAGGAATACACATCTAAAACATTTTTTGTTGACAAGGAAAAGTTGATTGCGTTTGCTAAGGAATGGGATCCGCAACCTTTTCATGTGGATGAGGAAGCTGCGAAGCATTATCCCATGGGGTTGATCGGCTCCAGTGTGCAGAGCTACGGCATCCTTACAAAATTGCAAACCGAAATGGAGGGTGAAAAGCCTGCCATGATTGCAGGTCTTGGCATTGATGAATGGCGCACGCCAAACCCGCTGCGACCCGGTGATACCGTGCATGCGGTGAGTTATGTGGAATCCAAGCGTGAATCCAGCTCCAAGCCAAACCTTGGTATTCTCACGTCGGTGAGCAAGCTATTGAACCAGAACGGCGATGTGATTCTGAGTTACAAAAGTAAAGGTTTGGTGATGAAGCGTCCGTAGTAAATCAGGCTATTGTTGCCAGTTATCTGGCAGAGTGAATCAATTTTCACTCTGTCCAAATGCACGAATCAGTCGCTGCCATGTCGCAGGATCACCTTTTTCCGGTTCGCCGAAATAGATCAACACTTCATCCAGCATGTCGCCGTATTTTTTCTGTAACAGGCTGGGGATGTC
>DDBK01000043.1:5416-12556 GCA_002333095.1 Cellvibrionales bacterium UBA2034 | reverse complement strand
GTTGTAGCCGCCCAGCATGGTGCCCAGCAGTTTCACGGCCTGTTTTTTGTCGATCAAAGGCGACTGCGCTTCACCCTTGACAATTGCTGTCAGGAAACCGGCTTTCACATAGGCTGCCGGGTCTACACCAGCCGGCACACGGTAGGTGAGCAACTCGACCAGAAAGGTCTCTTCGCCCTTGGGAGGATTCTTCAGCAAATCGACCAGGTCAGCGACCTGCTCGGCGGAAAGGGGTTTCGGCACAACGCCCTCAGCGGCGCGTTCCTGAACATGCTTGCGATAGGCTTCTAACACGGTGAATACCTCAAGATGGGCTAATACATAAAGACAGCAAACAGATCGGCCGCAAAGGGCAGCCTGAATGGGAATTGCAGGGTCGTATTGTAGGCAAAGGAAACCCTGAGCGAAAGCCGCATTCCCCGACATACCTCGTACCAGCTGTGAGGCCACCACGGCTCACAACCTGATAGAATTCGTCCTCCCCGCGATAGACGCGATGTTCTGGACAAGAGGATCTGAAACGCATGGCCACGCCAACTTTCAATATTGCCGATCTGTTTGAAATGGTGACCGATACCGTACCGGAGCGCGAAGCACTGGTCTGTGGCAGCACCCGCGTCACATTCTCCCAGCTGGAAGAACGCTCCAACCGCCTGGCCCACTTCATGAAAGGCCAGGGCATCAAGGCAGGTGACCATGTCGGCCTCTACATGTACAACTGCGCCGAATACCTTGAAAGCATGCTGGCATGCTTCAAGCTGCGCGCGGTTCCTGTCAACGTCAACTACCGCTATGTGAAAGACGAGCTTCTATATATTTTTGATAACGCCAACATGGTGGCGTGTATCCACCACCGTGAATTTATCCCGGCAATCGAAGAAGTACGTCAGGCAGCACCGGATCTGAAACTGTTTATTGCGGTAGAAGATGGCACACACCATGATCTTGGCCGCATTGGCTCCTTTGAGTATGAAGCCGCCATCCATCAAGGTTCACCCGCACGGGATTTTGGCCAGCGTTCCGGCGACGACCTTTTCATTCTCTACACTGGCGGCACCACGGGGATGCCTAAAGGGGTCATGTGGCCGCATGAAAATGTTTTCTTCGCAGCCATGGGCGGTGGCGGCCATTTCAGCCCGCACGGCAAATGCGCAAAGCCTGAAGATATCAAGACGCGCGTCACTGAATTCCCGCTGTGCGGTGTCGCACTGGCACCACTGATGCACGGAGCCTCCTGGTGGTACGCATGCATTCAATTACTCGCTGGCAACAAACTGGTATTGAATCACCATCGATCATTCAATGGCGCACAAGTCTGGGATATTGTTGAGCGCGAGAAATGCAATGCTGTACAAATCGTTGGCGACGCCATGGCAATACCGCTTCTTGATGCACTGAATGAAAACCCTGACAAATGGGACTTGACCTCCGTATTCAACGTCGGATCAGGCGGCGCCGTATTTTCGGAAGCAAAACAGGCAGATTTCAGGAAACACTTCCCCAACTGTTTTATTACCAACGCTTTTGGTTCATCTGAATCCGGCCAGATGGGCATGGATGGCGGGAACAAGAAGACGGAAGGCGGTCTCGGCAACGTGGCACGCAGTGAATTCATGGATGTCATTATCGAGGACGAATCACCCATGCGGGCCGCCAAACCGGGCGAAACCGGCATTTTTGCGCGCGCAGGCCACATCCCACTCGGCTACTATAACGATCCGATCAAGACTGAAAAAACTTTTGTCGTTATTGATGGCAAACGCTGGTTATTGACTGGCGACGCAGCGAAACTGGAAGATGACAATTCCATTTCCGTTTTCGGCCGTGGCAGTAACTGCATCAACTCCGGCGGTGAAAAAATATTCCCCGAAGAAGTTGAGCAGGCGCTCAAAGCCCATCCGGATATTTTTGATGCGTTGGTAGTAGCCACACCCGACCCTCGCTTTGGCAGCAAAGTGACCGCTGTTATTTCTGCGCGCGATGGCAAAACCCCAACACTGGCGGATGTACAGGAAAAAGCACGCCAGTCTATTGCCGGCTATAAAGTACCGCGCGAGCTGCACATTGCACCGGAAGTAAAGCGCTCCCCATCCGGCAAGCCTGACTACAAATGGGCAAAGGAATTCGCCCTGTCTGGCACCGGTTTGGCGAAATAACCCGCACACGGAAATAAAAAAACCGGACATCAGTCCGGTTTTTTTATTTCACAAAACTCTCAGCGCTCTGCACCGCGGTCGCGGTATTCCTTTGGCGTTGTCCCTGTCCATTTCTTGAATGATCGATGGAAAGAGCTGACATCAGTAAACCCCATCAAAGCCGCAACAGCACTGATAGATAACTCAGGCCTTGATAAATACACCAATGACGCATCGCGCCGACAATTATCCTTGATATCCTGATAACTGATATTTTCCTTCCTCAGCCTGCGGCGCAAAGTGGTTGCGGAAAGGTTAAGGCGCTCGGCAATCTGCTCAAAGCTAGGAAACTTTTTACTGACATCATGACTTATCAACGAACGTATCTGCGATGCAACCGATTCACCATGATTAGGCATCCTGATTAACTGGAAAGGCGCATTACGCAAGAACTCCTTCAGGGAATCTTCGGTCTGCAACACCGGGTAATCCAGATAGTCAACGCTGAATTTGAAACCATTTTCAGGCTGATTAAACTTAAGTACGCAATTGAAAAACTGCTGGTATTTTTCAATATTATCTGGCGGGTCGCCGATAAACATCACTTCATCCAACTCAATCGTGCGGTCAATTAACCAACTACAAAACCGGTGCCAGATAGACAAACCACTCGCGATTCCGAGTAATGCCTCTTCACCCATCTGTTCTGCACTATAAAAATCGGTATCATAAAAATACACAGCGACAGGACTGCCCATTTCATCCATTTCACGGCGCAATGGCCAACCCTGCGGGTGACCACTGGGTCTCCGACGTGTGTCCTGCCCCGGATTGCGGCTAAATTTAAGGATCTCGTTAAAATCAGCCGCGCGATTGATTGCATGCTCAAGACTTTTACAATTAATGAGTGCATAACTCATCATACGGAATGTGCCTAACGGTCTTACGCCTTGCGCATGCAAACCAAATGACTCATCTTGCACCATCCACATAGCCCACTGGTAAAGACGGCTATAGCACATGGCAGGAATGGGTTCTTCGCCGCCATACTGCTTGTCCAGAGGATTGAACGGCAGCTCCACTGCTTCCCTGATTGCCGGCATGTCACAGCCTTGCGCCTCCAGAAATCGCAGCAGCGATCGCGCAAATTTACAAGGCACCGTATTGCTTTTATCACCCATAAAAACTTTTAGTTATCCGGCAACATAAAAGGGCCTTTAGCCATCAAAGGCAAACCATAGTCCTTGTCATAATCGACTTTCACAAGATATAACGCCGCAGCCGCCTCTGTTTTACCTGCCTGTTTGCGATCACAAGATGCCAACACATCACGCACCCATTCAGGTTTTTGCTCATGCAACCCGACCGGAAGCAACAAGCCCATCAAGTTACGGACCATATGATGCAAAAAAGCATTACCAGATATTTCTGTTACCAACCAACCATTAACTGGCGTAATGGCAAAGCTGTATAAAGTACGCACCGGATTTTTCGCCTGGCAAATAGAGCTGCGGACAGCATTGAAATTGTGCTCTCCAAGACAATAGTTGGCAGCTTGTTGCATAGCATCCACATCAAGAGGTTTGCGCACCCATAGGCATTGCTTCCCTGCAATAGCCGGTGGAGCTTTCGTGTTTGCAATCAGGTAGCGGTAGGTTCTTGCGCGAGCTGAAAAACGCGCATGAAAACCCTGTTCAACCGGGCAGGCCCACTTGATACGGATATCAGCAGGCAGATGCGTATTCCCACCCATTGTCCACGCTTTCGGTTGGCGAACGGCTGCAGTATCAAAATGTACAATCTGGTTGGTGGCATGAACACCTGCATCGGTTCTGCCCGCACACACAACTTTAACAGGCTCATTCGCTACATAGCTCAATGCACGTTCCAGTGCAGCCTGGACACTCGGCAAATCTGTTCCTGCCAACCTCTGCCACCCATGGTAGCGCTCACCACAATACTCAACCGCCAGCGCATAACGAGAAATGCCCGGGGGAAGACTCCCACCGGGCATAATCTCGGCATTGCGCCTGTATTCAACAGGCGGCCTGTCAGTTATATCAGCCAATACTGTCAAGCAGCGCTTGCGCCTCGCGTTTCTGCTCGGAACGACCTTCTTCCAGCACTTCCGCGAGAATATCGCGGGCACCGTCCTTGTCTCCCATGTCGATATAAGCGCGCGCCAGGTCCAGCTTGGTGGCCGACTCGTCAGCATCCGAGAGGAAATCAAGCTCTTCATCAAGATCGCCTGCATCTGCTGTCACAGCATCGAGCATGGCGCTTTCTTGCTCGGAATATTGTTCCGGCTCAGCTGCAGCAGGTGCCGACTCTGAAATCACGACTTCCGGCTCAACCTCTACGGCCGGGGTATCAAGATCCAGATCAAAATCAAGACTGAACTCTTCCTCTACAGCTGGCTGTTCTTCGGTATCAACGGCAACAGCTTCACGGATTGAAGTCTGGTTAGGTGCAAACTCCGGTTCTGCATCCAGATCAAAATCAACATCAAAAAATGTAGATGTTTCAGCATCTGCTACTTCAGCAGCAGGTTGCAACTCAACCTGAACTTCAGCAGGGGCATCGAAATCCATATCCAGATCGAGATCAAAATCAACCTCATCACTGATACCGGCAGCGGCTGCAGCTGAAGACACACCGAAGGCAAATGGCGTATCTGCAGCACCAGAAATACCACCTCGCAACTCGCCAGCCTTTGAAATGGCCAGATCATCATCAAGCTCAATCAGGCCTTTGTAAACTTCGTCGAAGGCAGTAAGGTCGCCAGATTCTTTATGCAACTCCAGCAACTTCAGCCTGTAGTCGCTGCGCATTGGCTCTGCCTTGATCGCAGATTTCAAAAGCGCTTCGCCCTTTTCAAAATTGCCAAAAGAAATGTAGATATCCGCTTCACCGAGCACATCCCCGCTTTCAGGCTGCAGAGATGCCTCTGACGGCATTTCAGCTTCAGCGCCGCTCTCTTCCACCGACGCATCCACTTCCCAAGCCATATCAGCCTGTTCAGCATCTTCCTGGGCTTCTGCTTCTGGTTGTGCATAAACTCCGGATTCATCCTGCTCGGGCGCTACGTAATCTATTACCGAATCGTCAAAATCCTGTTCAACTTCTCTGGAGGCACTCGCTGCCTTTTTGCGATAGGCAAACAATCCCAGCAAGATCAACACGACCGCAATTACACCAGCGATAACAGAGCTGTTGGTGAAAGAATCGATCAGGGAAGCATTTGAAGATTGCTTGGTGACCGGCTTCTCGACGGGCTTCTCCGCAGGCGCAACGGCTTCAGCGGAAGGCGCAACCTCTGCTGTTGCTGTCGGAGCTGCTTCAGTTGGCGCTGTGGCTTCAGTTTGCGTCGTGGCTTCAAGTGGCGGCGTAGCGTCAGCTGGAGCCNNGCTGCTTGCTGTGCAGCAGCATCTGCCACTGCCTTGGCCTGGGCGTCTGCTGCAGCTTTTGCTTGCTGCTCCGCTGCCAGTTTGGCCTGCATGGCGGCCATCTCGGTGCTTTGCAATTGCAGCAAGCGTTCTGCGTTTTCTTTCTGCGCATCAAGATCCTTGGCTCTGGATGCAATTTCCTGATTTTCACGCTGGGCACGGCTCAATTCTTCCATGCCTACAGCAAGATCGTTCTGCAGGGCAGCCACTTCCGCTCCCTGATCACCAGTACCTTTGGCTGCCTGACCGGCATCTGCACTGGCTGCAGGTGTCGCCAGTTTCAACTGGCCATCAGGTTGTGTTGCAGCCGGCGCAGCCGGTGCTGCTCGGCCTGTGGCGTCCAGTTGGGCACCAACAGCGGGAGCAGATTTGCCACCTGATTTCCATGCATCATTCTGTTCATTAAATTTTGCAGTAGCCTCAGCTCGGCCAATGCTGGCAATTTCTTCCTGACTAGGCAGTTTCAACACCTGCCCTTTTTTCAGCAAATTGACATTCCCGTTACTGAAAGCGCGTGGATTGAGACGCTGTATTGCCAAAATCTTCTGGTGGACACTGCCTGAACCCCGGACACCCTGCGCAATTCTCCACATCGTGTCATTGCTGCCAGTTGGGCCATACGTGTCATCTGACGCTGAAGATTCGTCTTGGGTTGCCGCCACTTCTTTCTCTGGTACAGGAGCCGCAACATTTTTACGGGCCTCAACTTCTTCAGCCGATGCACGGCGAGCAGGCACATCAGATTTGGCTTTAGGGGCTGCAACGCGTGGTGCCGGCGCTTTTACAGGCTTGGCAGGCTCCAGTTCTGACACTTCTTCATCTACAGGCTGCGGCCTACCGCTAGATACTTTGGCTTCTTTTACATCGCTTGAACCCCTGCTATCAGAAAAAGCAGGCAGATCCATCAACAACGTGTATTCACGTAGCAGACGACCGCTCGGCCACTGTACCTCAACTACAAAATTCAGAAAGGGTTCACGCAGCGGTTGCTGGGTGGTTACGACTACCTTGGGGTTCTTGGGATCGTCCAGGTCAAGACGAAAACGCAAGCTATTCAGCAGGAAATCCCGATCGACGCGTGCCCGGTCAAAGTCTTCTTTGGGGGCGAGTCCAACGATAATTTCGTTCTCTGACAGATCATTCACCTGTACCAGCTTGATATCGGCTCGCAACGGCTCGTTTAATGCACTGCGCAGCCTGATCTCCCCCAGCCCGATGGCATGGGCTTCTGACAACATGAGGCTGCCCGCCAGTGAAGAGAGTGCGATGACAAATTTACGATCCATAGACCCGCCCTGATTATTTTGCCTGTTATGGCTTTACATGTGGTTTGAGCGACACTGCCATTACCCGCGGCAGCCACCTGAATATGTCAGGCTCGTCGACTTTACAGGATACAAAAACAAAAAACTAGAATACAGGTTCAATTATCCCTGTAACCCTATGGCATTCATAGAGTTTTTAGGGGGCAAATATCGGTTTTGCCAGCCGGTTCACATCCTTGAACCTGCCTGCCGGGGAAATTACCCCTCGACAATAATCCTGAGCATCCGGCGCAA
>DDBK01000043.1:3273-5335 GCA_002333095.1 Cellvibrionales bacterium UBA2034 | reverse complement strand
CTATGGCAACGCATGGCACCAATGCGCACGCACAGGCCATCAATCGGGATAACACCGTTGCCATCCAGACCCAGAATCTTGTTGGTCTCGGCCTGCCCTTTCCATTCCTCGCGACTCTGGCCGTTATCCAGCCTGGTATCAATCCAGGGAATCAGGCTGCCCGCGAGCGGGGCACCAAACTGTGCTGTCGGGAAATCCGATCCACGCATGGCAGCAGCGACCTTGCGGTCAATATCAAGAATCGCCGAGGCAGGATCAGCCAGCTCAGGCGCTACTGCATTGCCCAATACCTGCATCTGTTTCAGGAGCTCGCGCATATTCTGTGCCCCGGCACCGGATGCTGCCTGATAGGTCATGGACGAGATCCACTCAATCAGCCCTTCACGGAACAAGCCACCCAGCGCCATCAGCATCAGGCTGACAGTGCAATTGCCACCAACAAATTTTCGCTGGCCATGGTCGAGCGCACGGGCGATCACTTCACTATTAACAGGATCCAGCACAATAACGGCATCTGGATCCATACGCAGCGCAGAGGCTGCATCAATCCAGTAACCTTTCCAGCCGGACGCTTCCAGTTTTGGAAAAATGGCTTTGGTGTAGTCGCCACCCTGACAAGTCACGATCACATCCATGTCTTTCAGTGCATCAACGCTATGGGCATCCAGCAATGCACCTGTAGGCTTGCCAATATCGGGACCAGCCTGGCCTGCCTGTGAGGTAGTAAAGAAAAATGGCTGGATATCACGGAAATCATTTTCTTCCTGCATCCGCTGCATCAGCACTGACCCCACCATTCCGCGCCAACCAACAAAACCGACTTTATTCATAACAACCTCTTATTCCAAAATTTTTATGTCAGCGCAGCAACAACTGCTTCACCCATCGCTTTAGTGCCAACTTTACGCATGCCATCGCTCATGATATCCGCCGTGCGCAAACCTTGGTCCAACACACGACCAACAGCTTTTTCTATCGCATCAGCGGCATCAGGCGCTGCCAGTGAATAGCGCAACATCATTGCCACCGACAAAATAGTGGCCAATGGATTGGCGACGCCCTGCCCGGCAATATCCGGCGCCGAACCATGGCACGGCTCATAGAGCCCCTTGCCGTTCACGTCCAGCGATGCCGATGGCAGCATACCGATAGAACCGGTCAGCATAGCCGCTTCATCCGACAAAATATCGCCGAACATATTGCCCGTCACCATCACATCAAATTGTTTTGGCGCACGCACCAGCTGCATTGCAGCGTTATCGACATACATATGCGACAACTGCACATCTGGATAGTCCTTGCCAATACGCTCCATCACTTCACGCCACAGCACTGTCACTTCCAACACATTGGCTTTATCNNCGCTTACGTGCCAATTCAAATGCCAGCTTGCCGATACGCTCGATTTCGCTTTCGCGATACACTGCCGTGTTAAATCCCTCGCGTTCGCCATTCTCCAGCACACGCACACCACGCGGACCACCAAAATACAGCCCGCCAGTCAGTTCACGCACAATGAGAATATCGAGACCCGCGACAATTTCGGGCTTCAGCGATGATGCCGCAGCAAGCTGCGGATACAAAATGGCCGGGCGCAAATTGCCAAACAAACCCAGTTTCGAGCGGATAGCCAATAAACCTTTTTCTGGCCGGATCGTGGTATCCAACTGATCCCATTTCGGACCGCCGACTGCGCCCAGCAAAATAGCATCAGCGTTGATCGCCTGTTCGTGCGTGACATCGGGATACGGCACGCCATGTGCGTCAATGGCCGCACCGCCGAGCAAGCCACTCTCTCTTTGCAGCCCCAGTGAAAACTTGTTATTCACTACATCAAGTACAGCGACAGCCTGCTCAACAATTTCAGGGCCTATACCATCACCGGGGAGAACGAGTATTTTTTTGTTCATGCCTGTTCCTCTACCAACGACCAAACAACCAGGGCGAAGCCTGGCGGTATTGTTTTTCATATGCATGAATCGCATCTGCATCCTGCAGCGTCAGACCTATGTCATCGAGGCCATTCAGCAAACAGTGCTTCCGGAAAGCATCTACGCTGAAA
>DDBK01000043.1:0-3233 GCA_002333095.1 Cellvibrionales bacterium UBA2034 | reverse complement strand
CAGCGCCCATGGGGCATGCTCACGGGAGGAACCACAACCAAAGTTTTTGCGTGCCAATAAAATAGATGCCCCCGCATAGCGCGGCATGTTCAAAGCAAAATCCATATTCAGTGGCCGTTTGCTGTTATCCATACCAGGCTCGCCAACATCGAGATAGCGCAGCTCATCAAACAGGTTGGGGCCAAATCCTGCACGACTGATCGACTTCAGGAATTGCTTGGGAATAATCATGTCTGTATCAACATTCGCGCGATCCATTGGCGCGACAATGCCTGTGTGTACCTGGAACGGCTTCATGATGCGTCTCCCATCAATACGCGCACATCCACAAAATGCCCTGCCACCGCTGCAGCTGCTGCCATCGCAGGACTGACCAGATGCGTGCGGCCACCAAAACCCTGGCGGCCTTCAAAATTCCGGTTGGACGTGGATGCGCAATGTTCGCCATTACCTAGACGATCCGCATTCATTGCCAGACACATGGAGCAACCCGGCTCACGCCACTCCATGCCCGCATCGATAAAAATTTTATCCAGACCTTCTGCTTCAGCCTGTTTCTTGACTTGCTGTGACCCTGGAACAATCAACACCTGTTTTACATTGGCAGCAACTTTCCGGCCTTTTGCAACCAGTGCTGCCTCCCGCAAATCCTCGATACGTGAATTTGTGCAAGAGCCAATAAAAACACGGTCAAGCTGGATGGAGGTAATCGGCTGATTTGCCTGCAAGCCCATGTATTGCAATGCACGTGTATAACCTTCGCGTTTTACTGCATCGGTTTCTTTGGCAGGATCTGGAACAGCTGCGTCGACAGGCAACACCATTTCTGGTGATGTACCCCATGTCACCTGCGGTTGTATCTCCTCACCACGCAACTCAATGATCGCGTCAAACAATGCTCCTTCGTCGCTCTTCAAGTCACGCCAGGCAGCAACTGCCATATCCCAATGTTCCGCTTTAGGGGCATAACTGCGACCACGCACATAATCCAGCGTGATGTCATCCACAGCGACCATACCTGCGCGCGCACCGCCTTCAATAGCCATATTGCAGATAGTCATGCGGCCTTCCATCGACATGGAACGAATGACATCACCACCAAATTCAATGGCGTAGCCTGTTCCACCCGCTGTGCCAATTTTACCAATCACTGCCAGCACAACATCTTTTGCAGTGACAAATGCGCCGAGCGTGCCATCGATTTTCACGAGCATGTTTTTCATTTTTTTCTGGATCAGGCATTGCGTAGCCAGCACATGCTCAACTTCGGATGTACCGATACCATGTGCCAATGCACCCAATGCACCATGCGTAGAAGTGTGCGAATCACCGCAAACAATGGTCATGCCCGGCAACGTTGCACCTGTCTCCGGGCCGATCACATGCACGATGCCCTGCCGCGCATCATTGATCTTGAATTCTGTGATACCAAAACGATCACAGTTGTCGTCCAGCGTCTGCACCTGGATGCGTGACGTGTCATCTTCAATTCCGGCAACACCGGCTGCACGCTNNGTACATTGTGGTCAGGTGTGGCGATATTGCCGTCCAGACGCCATGGCTTGCGGCCTGCCAGACGCAGGCCATCGAATGCTTGCGGGGATGTCACTTCATGCAACAACTGGCAATCGATATAAATCAGGGCAGTGCCATCATCGCGCTGTTGCACAAGATGCGCATCCCATAATTTGTCATACAGGGTTCTGGGGGTACGTGGAGCAATAGAGCTGGCCACTGCGGCACCTCAAAGCTGGAAAAGCGGGGCGTGCAGTTTACTAGGGCTGGGAGGCTACGTCAGCTTTCGCCCTGCAATTCCCGAATCGCCTGCGCCACTTGCCCGGGCGAACCGGTGTTGCGGGCCAGCATCGCGTACATCGTTGGGACAATGAACAGGGTCATCAGCGTGGACAGAATCACGCCAGCAAATACCACTATGCCAATGATCATACGACTGTTGGCACCGGCTCCGCTGCTGAATACCAACGGCAATGCACCGATAGCAGCCGTCAGTGACGTCATCAGGATAGGTCGCAAGCGCTGTGTGGCAGCTGCCTGGATAGCTTCTTGCAGCNNACATTGATTGTCATGCCCATAAAATCCAGCGCTGCCAACGCACCGAGCAATGCAAATGGCACCGTCAGCAAGATAATGAACGGATGGATAAAACTCTCGAATTGGGCAGCCAGCACCAGATATACCATCAGCAGCGCAATGGCGACCACGAGCCACATCGAACCACTGGAACGCACATACTCCAGCGTCAGACCCTTGTAATCGATATGCGCCTGCGGCGGCAAATCCCTGGCAACAACATCGTGAAAATACGCCAGTGCATCACTCGTTGCGTACCCTGGTGCAAGACCCGCGCTGAGTGTGAATGAACGCATACGATTGAAGCGTGTTAACGAACGGGCACCGGATACTTCTTCTATCGTGACCAGGTTTGCCAATGGCACCAGGGAACCGGAGCGATCCGAACGCACAAAAATATTTTCCATATCCGCCTTGCTGGCAAACTGCTTTTCATCCCCACGCAGCAATACATCGTATTCCTCTCCACGCTGGAAGAATGTTGTCACTTCACGTTCACCCAGCAATGTTTCCAATGTACGCCCGATATTGCCTACCGAAACACCCAGATCCGCCGCGCGCTCACGGTCAATTTTCACCTGTAACTGTGGTTGGGTTTCTTTCAGGTCAATGACGGGGCGCAGGATTTTCGGATTCGCATACGCCGCTTTTAACATCAGTGCAGACCACTGTGACAATTCTTCATACGTATCACCACCGATAACAATCTCGAGTGGCTGGCCACTCGCTGCCGCCAGCGGTTTACGCATGAAACTGTATATCTGCATGCCAGGGATATCGGCCAACATCGCCTGCACATCAGCCATCACCTGATCGCCTGTTTTTTTACGATCTTCCCACGGCTTCAACACTATCAGGCCAAGACCTGAATTAACGCCACCAAAAAAACCGGGGAGCCGGAGCAGTACCGTCTCAAGACTCTCGCCACCAACCTGCGGCTGTAAGCGTCGCTCAATTTCCAGCAACACACTCTGGGTATTTTCAAAACTCGCGCCCTCTGGGCCCTGCACAACCAGTATAAAAATACCCCTGTCTTCGCCCGGATCAAACTCACGAGGTATTTTATTGAAGTAAAGCCAGACCAGTACGCTGGATAACAACAAAACGAGCACAGCCAACGAGGGTTTTCTGACAGAAGCCTG
>DDBK01000089.1:28317-34993 GCA_002333095.1 Cellvibrionales bacterium UBA2034 | reverse complement strand
ATTACAAACTTTATCAATCGTGTAGACTCCCACGCCACACTTGAGCAACTGTATCCACAAAAGCTGAACGCCTCGCTGGAACAACATGAATACAACATCCCAAATGACATTCCCGGCATCTGTTTGCAGTGGAACAAGGTATTTTGCCGTCATATTACTGACAACATTTCTGTTCTCCCTGCTATTTGCTGGGCACACGCTTGATTACCCATGGTTTTTTGATGACTACAACCAGGTGCGACTCTTTTCTTCAGCCGAGTTATTGCAATCTATGCACGACCGATGGGACCCTACTGGAATTGAACACCCGTCATATAGACCACTTTTAAATGTAGTGAATCACGTCAGGTGCCTTTTATTTGGTGAAAATATGGTATTGCACAGGCTATTTCAGCTGTTTGCACTGGCGTTATTTATGAGCTTGATAGGGTATGCATTGCTGCTTACAGGGTTGCGCATGCCATTTGCTATTGGAGGCGCCTGCTTTGCAATAATTGCAAAATCCAATCACCTCAATATCGTATGGCCTACAGTAGCTATGCATGCAATTTCCGGGATCCCACTGGCTTTTGCGTGCGTATTAGCTGCCAACACCCATCAGCAACTGAACACAAAAAGAAAAGCTATCATTTTTGTTTTGGCATCGATTAGTCTTTTTACACGGGAAGATAATATTGCATTATTTCCACTAGTAGTTTGGCTTGGAATTATATCCAGAAAAAATGAATTTATATCTTTAATTGAAGAAAAAAAACTTTCTTTTAAAATACTAAAAAAACCATTAATGACAGCAATAGATTTTTCTATCCCTCTTATTGTCAGTTTAATGATTTATTTTTATGCTAGAAAAACATTTGTACCAGATGCATTATTCGGAATAGATCCCAAAGGAATGCTTACTCATATAAAAATGACAATTTATCCTATGGGATTTATGGTTTCACATAGCTTAATTTTTTTGTGGTCAGTTTTTATATTTTATATTTTAGTTATATCTATTATTTCAAGCGAAAAAAAAAGAATATTTTTTTTCGCAGTTTTAGCATGGACTTTATGCATAATCTCAGGATGCACTATAGGCCTAGTTCTGGAACGTAGTGATTTACTGCTTATACCCGGTGCGATATTTTCATTCAGCTTAGCCCTGATTTTGCAACATATATTCGATGTAAAACAAAAGCGTTATGTTGGCATTATTATTCTTTCATGCATTCTTTTCTTTTCATCTATCACGTGGACAGAATCAAGAAAATCTTTACTGGGCGCTCATCCGCAGAGCTATCAGACCATGATCTCAGCAGCAATGTTTATTTACGGCAACTATGCATCCCGCGCGATTATCCCTATGGAACGAAAAGCAAAAGCAAAAGCCTATCTGCACACGTATGGCATTGATTCCGAAGATGATCTCAATAACAAGCAAAGAAATCTGATGCAGGAAGCTGAAAAAAACGGTCATACACCACCTGCAAATGGCGGATTATTTATTCCGCCAAGCTGGTTGTTCATGATGTGATAGAAACGCTACCTAAAGAAACATATAAAAGCGGAGTCGGCCGATAAGCCGGGTTCTGTCTTGGACAATCATTCATCTGGGACCTGCGTCGCCGCAGGCCTCAAGCAACCTACCCGAATCCGACGCGGGCCGCGCCAATGGATTCCTATTTGGTCTTGCTCCGAGTGGGGTTTACCGTGCCGGTCTGTTACCAGACTCGCGGTGCGCTCTTACCGCACCATTTCACCCTTACCACGCATGCCTTGCGACACCGTTCGGCGGTTTGCTCTCTGTTGCACTGGCCGTCGGCTCACGCCGCCCAGGCGTTACCTGGCACTCTGCCCTATGGAGCCCGGACTTTCCTCCACTCTGAACCGTGAGGTTCTCGGCAGCGATTGCCTGGCCAACTCCGTGAACAAGACTAAGCGCTGGATGAGGCAATAACAACCTGTGACTTATGCGTTATTCAGCACGCAATGCTTCGATAGGATCCAGTTGCGACGCGCGCCATGCAGGCGCAATACCTGATAGCAGCCCCACCACGGCAGACAAGCCCAATGACAGAATGAAATAAAACGGCTGCACTGTGACAGGCATGGTTGGCACCAGAATTTTCAGCAATCCCAGAAACGCACCGACACTCGCTAATCCGAGAAAGCCGCCAAGCATAGCGAGCAACACTGCTTCCCCAAGAAATAAACCGAGTAATTGCCGCTGGGTAGTACCCAGTGCGCGCAACAAACCGATTTCTGCAGTGCGTTCGCGGAGGGTTGTACTCATGATCGTCAATACACCTACGCCCCCGACCAGCAATGAAATACTGCCCAATGCACTGACCGCGACTGTCAATAAACCGAGAATACGATCCAGGCTGGCGAGCATGTCATCCTGTGTGAACAATGTAATGTCATCATCGCCATGAATTTCACGAAAACGTTTTTTAATTCTTTCTGCCATTTCTGTCGACGTGGATTGTTCTGTAAAAACGATATCCATTTCCTGTAAATTGACACGGTTGAATAACTGCAGTGCACGATCCGCAGGAATATACGCAATTTCGTCCAGATCCATTCCCAGAAAATCACCTTTACTTTCCATCACACCGATTACACGAAAACGCGCACCGCCGATACGAATAAATTGTCCGAGTGGATTGTCTTCCCCAAACAGTTCACGCCGCAATTTACTGCCAAGTACAGCGAAGGGACGTGTATTCCCGGGATCATCTGGCGGCAAGAAACTGCCAAGGGCCACCGGCATTTGCCATGCGTCCGGCGCATCACTGCCAACACCGAACACATCTGTATCACGCGCGCGGATACCCGCTTCAACATGGCCGGTGCCCGTCACAATCGGCACAACGTATTTCACATCACGCAACTGGCGCATCACCTCACTGTCAGCAATGGTCAATGGTCGCACCGTGCTCAACACACCCGCCCTGCCCATGGTCTGGTTCTTGCCTGGCGTTACTTTTACGATCCGTGAACCAAATTGTGAAAAACTGTCCATGACATAAACACGCAGTCCTTCACCAATGGCTGTGAGCAAGACAACTGCTGCAATACCTATCGCAATGCCTACTGCAGTTAGCACGGTACGCTGGCGACCGGAGCCCAACGCGCAGCGCACCCATTGCAATGCATCAATGGTTCTCATGTTAATAAAAATCTCATGTCATTTTTCCTGCCAAGGCATCAACAGGCTGCTGGCGTGCTGCGCGCGAAGCGGGCAACCACGCAAACACAACACCCGAAAACAATGCAATAAACACCGATGTCACTACTGCCCATGCCGGTGCTGCAAACGGGACATTGGGCCAGAGACTACGCCCCAATAGCACCAGTAACTCACCAGCCACCACGCCACACAATGCCCCCGCCATACACAACAACACCGATTCGAGTAAAAACAAACGGCGAATCTGGTGATTTGATGCACCGAGCGCTTTTAGCAACCCGATTTCCTTGGTGCGCTGTGAAACACTGATCAATGTCAGATTCATCACGAGTACGCCTGCTACCAGCAAACTGATCCCTGCAATGGCGCCAACGCCCAAGGTGAGTGCAGTAAATATCTTGTCAAATGTTTGCATCATGGAATCCGGCTTTACCACGGTGACATCTTCTTCACCCTGGTGCAGGTCGCGGAATGCATCCAGCACCTCTTGCTGCAACTTATCAATCGGATAGTGCGCGCGCGGCTCGATAATCACCCGGAAAAGCCCCTGCCGATTGAATAACATCTGTGCGGATGCAACAGGAATCAGCACGCCATCGCTGAGATCAAAACCAGATGCATCAGCCTTGCCAGATAACACACCGATAATCCGGAACCGGCGATCACCCATCTTGATCCACTCGCCCACGGCCTGGGTATTACCGAATAGCTCATCACGCACTTTCCCGCCAATCACACACACCGGCTGGGCAAGATTGTCGTCAATCTCTGGCAAGATGCTGCCGTTCATGACTTTCAGTTCACGCACAGAAAAATATTGTGCAGTACTGCCAATAATCATCACATCGCGAGCCCGGGCATTGGCAGACACTTCCACCTTACCTGCCATCAAAGGCACCACAGCTTGCGCGCCACGCAGACGCACGCGCAACGCTTTCAGATCAGCGAGTGTGACATCACGCGCTGCCGTTCCCATCACAGGCGGCGCCCCGCCTGTTGTCTGTTTGCGTCCGGGCAGCACTACCAGCAAATCTGTACCCAACGAGGAAAATTCGTTGCGAACAAACCCGCGCGCGCCTTCGCCCAATGCAGTGAAAGCGACAACGGATCCGACAGCCAACGTCATAGCCAGCAACATCATACTGGTACGGAAACGGTAGCGACGCAAAACGAGCAGTGCGAACAACACACTGTCACGCCAGCTGATACCTGCGATCTCAGGTGCGGCCATCACTCACCACGCGCCCATCGCCAAACACAATATGCCGATGTGCACGCGCACCGAGCACAGTGTCATGCGTGACCATCATCAGTGTGATACCGGAAGCATTCAATTCTTCCAGCAACTCCATCACTTCACGCCCGGAACGGCTATCAAGATTCCCGGTGGGTTCATCCGCCAGAATAATTTCCGGCTTCATTACCACTGCACGGCCAATTGCCACACGCTGCCGCTGCCCACCAGACAATTGTTGTGGCAAATGATCGGCGCGCGACCACAAATTCAGCCGCNNCTGTACGCACACGCCGCTCCGCTGGCGGCATGCCTGCCAGCACCATGGGCAATGCAATATTTTCACGGGCGGTGAGACGGGGAATGAGGTGGTAAGCCTGGAACACGAAACCGATTTTCTCACGACGCAGTTGCCCGCGCGATTCTTCCGGTAGACCTACTGTCTCGATATTATCGAGCATATACGAGCCAGAATCTGGGGTATCCAGCAAGCCAACAACATTCAGCAAGGTGGATTTGCCCGAACCGGACGGCCCCATCACCGACACGTACTCACCCGCATCAATATCAAGATCAATGCCATCCAGCGCCCGCACGGTTTCATCACCGAGCGCAAACTGCCGGTAAATATTACGCAGATGGATCACGGTGATTTTTTCTCGTCAGCTTTTTCTTTCCCGGAACCATCGTCAATTTTCGCAGGAACACCGTCTTTGATTCCCGCACGATCTGGTGTCAGGATTACCTTGTCTCCTGCTGCCAATCCGGAACTGACTTCAGTTGATGTCCAGTTCGCAAGGCCCGCTACAAATTCCTGTTTGTGCACAATGCCATCGTCACCCAAAACATAGACAAAGCGTTTCTCGATTATTGTCTCCGTGGGTATGCGTAACACATCGTTTCGTTCATCGAGAATGATTTCAATATCCGCGCTATAACCCACCAGCAATGGCACATCTTTGGGGAAATTATCGAAGCGTACATCCACATCGACTGTGCGCGCCTGCTTTTCCACCTCCATGACATAAGGTGCAATGCGTGTGACATGGCCATCAAAGTGCTGGCCGCGGAAAGCATCCAGCGTGATGCGTACACGCTGACCTACGCGCACTGGCATTGCATCAATTTCATCAATCGGTGCGGTCACGTACAAACAGGAGTCATCCAGCATTTCTATAGCGGGTTTTGTCAACACACCAGAGGGCGATGGCGTGACGTATTCGCCCAGTTCACTATTCACCTCGGCAATAATGCCTGCATACGGCGCACGCAAATAGGTGAGGTCAAAGCGTGCACGCGCAAGATCCAGATTAGCGCGGCTCATCTTCACCTGGTCTCCAGCACCCTCACAACTCTGTCGCGTAGTAGTTGATAGCGTACGGGCTGCTTCTGCCTGTGTGGTTGAAATGAGTTTCTTGCTGATCAGCGACTGGGCGCGCTGGTCTTCGCGTGCATTCTGGTCAGCGCCGAGACACGCGCGCTTCTGTTCATGTTCAGCCGCAGACAAACTGGCCTCTGCCTGCGCGACATTCGCTTTATGGTCTTCGTTCCACAACTCGATCAGCACTTGTCCAGCTGTGACGCGATCCCCCTCTTTCACATACAGTTTCTGTACACGCCCGCCAAGTGACATGGAAAGTTCCGAGCGTTGGCATGCCTTGATGGTGCCGGCGCGGGTATTGGATACCGTGGATTCCACCGGACCTTTATCAACGGCTACCACAGGGAGCAGCAGGGGTTCCGGCTTGCGCTGCTTCAATACGATGACTACGACAACCAGAACGACAATAGCCACTATCCATTTCGTGCGTTTACTGATGACAGGCATTTTCATTAACGGAGTGCTCTCTGGATCAACGTAGCGGCCAGCCTATCATGAGCGGGGCGCATGTCAGAGCAGGAAAAACCGATGAAGTGGGGGGCGTATCAGGGCGCGGCGGCAGGTATGACAAATGGCTCAATGCTGTCTGCCACCATCTGGTAACTACTGAAACCCATGTCGGTGACAGAATGGTCCAGCTTCATCGTGCCACTGACCCAGAATGGATCCATCGGCTGGAAATTTGCCGGCAGTTTGCTCGCAATCACGTGCACAATCTGGTTAGCAGGCGGTGGCGGCGTATGGATACAGGCCCCGAAATACGGCACCAGCAGGAACTCCCTGATTTCATCGCCCTTGTACTCCAGCGGCACAACAAAACCTGCCAGTTTCACTTTGGCGTTGTCGAGGCTTTTTTCTGCAGGGGCACTGTCCCAGACTTCCCGCA
>DDBK01000089.1:28178-28303 GCA_002333095.1 Cellvibrionales bacterium UBA2034 | reverse complement strand
AACAACACTGCACTCAACAACATTGCAAACAACGCAGCAAGAAAACCCAACGACCATTTGCTTGAAAAAATCATACTGGATGAAACCTCAGACGCGCGGAACCAGACCATCAGCCAATGATAACC
>DDBK01000089.1:393-28079 GCA_002333095.1 Cellvibrionales bacterium UBA2034 | reverse complement strand
GCCAACTCCCGGCGGCGCTCATTCAAACCTGCCAGCAACGCTGCCATCAGACCAGACAATCCCACCGCCACCACCATCGCCGATACAGCAAGCAGTGATTTTTCTACTATCGCCACCACCTGCCATAAATCAGACAACGCCACACCGGGCATCACCGCCAATGTGATGTGCAATGTCCTGTCCACGGGCGTGCCTGTGCGCGCAAGAATGCCCGTGACCGTGAATGGCTTGTCATTGTGCGCCGGGCCAGACTGTGACATGCCATGCGTCAACACCACGCGATCGCCCAGTTGGTAATGCATTGCATCAGCCACTTCTGCACCCAGCACCACATCAAATACATCTGCAATCGCCTTCCCTTGCAGCAACACCAGCGCGCGATTATCGCCATAGTGGAAATGGTCAAAGTAGCTTGAATCAGTAGCTAACACGGGATAACCATGATGGCTGTCACCTAACGACAATGGCACCGACCAGGCGACACTGGATTCTTCGCGCAGGTTTTCAAAACTTTTCCATGAAATATTGTTAGTGGCACCGCCAAGACGAAATACTGCATACAACATCAATTGCACTGGACTGGTGCGCGCACCCACGATCAAGTCTGTACCAGAAATGGATTGCTCGAAACCGCTGCGCGCGTCCTGTCGCAAACGCTCAACGCCCAGCAACAAGGTAACACTGAGTGCAATTGATACCAGCGTCATAGCCAGTGTCATGCGACGATTCCACGCACTCTGCACAGCAAGACGGAATACAGTCAGCATCAAGCGACTCCTGCTTCTGGTCTGGCCAAATTGATTGTCGGCAACGCAATTTCGCGCGAGAAGCGTGCAGCGAGCCGGCGATCGTGACTGACAAACAACAACGTAGCGGATGTCTCATCACACGCTTGCAACAGCAAATCCAGAAAAGCATTTTGTCTTTCTGCATCAAGAGCAGATGTTGGCTCATCGGCAATCAGTATCTCGGGGCGACCAATCAATGCGCGCGCCATTGCAACACGCTGCTGTTGCCCGACAGACAACGCCGATGCCTGACGTTGCCACAACGCCGGCGCGAGATCGAGCCTTGCGAGCAATGTTCTGGCAACATCCAGTAGCGATGCCTCTGCCTCAGCCCGCTCGCGACGGCAGGAAGAAAAACGGCACGGTAACAACACGTTATCCAGCACCGATAGATACGGCACCAGATTGAACTGCTGGAACAAGAAGCCGATATGGTCAGCACGAAAGCGGTCGCGGGCACGGCCATTCATCGCGGTCAGTTCCCGACCTAACAAAGAAATGCTTCCTGTTTCAGGCAGGAGCACGCCGCCCAACAAACCCAGCAGCGTACTCTTGCCGCTGCCGCTTGGACCATGCAGAAAAACCCGCTCACCTGACTCGATAACCAGCGATGGCATATCCAGCACCGCTGGCAATTTTTTATGCCAGCGAAACGTCAGTTTGTTGAGCGCAATGGCTTCCGTCATTCTTTTTTATTTCACCAGGTGACAGTACGTTTATCCGGCTTCAATTCTGCTGCTGTCTGGCCACGTGGGGCTGCAATTTCCACATCAAGATCTTGCAGATTAGCGGCAACATCAAACAGGTTCACGGTAAGCTGTGTCAATTTTCCTGCTTCCTTGCAGACAAAAGAAAACTCGCCATCAAGATCACTGTGTTTTTCTTCGTGTTTTTCTTCGTGCTTGTGGTCGTGTGATTCATCTGCAATCAACGGGGATTCCAGTTTTGTTGAAGAAGATGCGCAGCCCGCAGCCGGGCTGAATACAAACAGGGCGTCGGGTTTTTCCAGCGCAGCGACCAGTCTGGCTAGCGCAGCCTTTTCTGCCTCATTGCCCGGAGCATGCTCAAACCCCACCAGAGAGTCCATCGGACTTTCCAGCATAAGAGTGACAACGCTGCCATCAATGGCCACCTGCAACTTTGCTGCACCGTGTACATGGGCACCATGTTCATCTGCAGTGGCCAATAGTGGCAGTGTTATCGCGGTGGCAACAACCAGCGGTTTGATCAGGGCGTGGATTTTCATACGGCTTACCTCATGCAAGAGCCATTAATGCAACTTTGTTGCGACTAGAGCGGCATCCTAGTGCTTGCTGAAATAAAATGCAACACTGTTGCATTTGAGGTTATGGGATGCACTAACCAGCGCAATCCGGGCAGGCGCCCTGAATCGTGGTATCTGCATTAATGCTGCGATACCCCTTGGGCAGGGGCGTGATATTCACATGCACAGTAGCCATGCAAGAGACTTTGCCGCACTGTATGCAATGGAAATGTGGATGGACATGCTGCTCGTCAGAAGCAGCATTGAAACGCCAGATACGGTCTTCCCCAGCCAGTTTGTGCGCGAGCTTCTGCGCTACCAGCCAGTCCAGGACGCGATACAACGTGACACGGTCAAACGGTTCGTTGCGCGCCTTCAATAACTCGTGAATGTCTTGATGGCTCAGCGCGTTGTTGGCATCGAGCAACAGCGTAAGAATCGCTTGCCGGGCTGGCGTGCGGCGCTCGCCCAACGCTTTCAGGCGTTCAAGGGCGATAGCATGATTGTCCTGATGTGATGTCGATCGCTTCATGTATTCAACCCGTCCACCACCAGAGAGCTGCCAGCAACACTAGCAGGCTTTGCCATGGAACGGCAGAACGCAACAGCTCCCATTGCGGCCATAACAAGCCAAGCACCACCAACACCAACACAGCAATTCGACCACGCTTACGGCCAAGCTGTTGACGCTTTTCGAGTAACACCATCTGTTCTGCCGTGGACTGGATAGCCGGAGCCACCTGTTCAAAACGTCGGATTTGTTGTGCTGCATCGAATAACAATTCTGGCACCTCGGGCATTTTTTCCAGCCAGCCGGGGCCATGGCGACGAATTTCTGCCAGCAGGTTTTTCGGGTGGTAGCGGTTCTGCATCCAGCGCTCCAGAAACGGCAGTGCGGTTTGCCATAAGTCCAGTTGTGGATACAGCTGCCGTCCCAGACCTTCAATATTCAGCAGGGTTTTCTGCAATAACACGAGTGACGGTTGCACCGTCATGTCAAAACGACGCGCTGTCTGGAACAGGTTGACAAGAATCTGGCCAAATGAAATTTCGCTGATCGGTTTTTCAAAAATCGGCTCGCACACCGTGCGTATGGCAGACTCAAAATCAGCCGCACGGGTATGCGGCGGCACCCAGCCACACTCGATATGCAACTGCGCGACCTGATGATAGTCACGCTGGAAAATAGCCAACAGATTGCGGGCCAGGTAATACTGATCATCACGCGACAACGAACCGACTATCGCGCAATCAATCGCAATATATTGTGGCCGCGAAGGATGCTGGGTCGAGACAAAAATATTGCCTGGATGCATATCGGCATGGAAAAAATTATGGTCAAACACCTGCGTAAAAAATATTTCAACACCACGATGGGCGAGCAACTTCATATCGGTACCTTGTGCATTCAGCGCAGCGATATCCGTCACCGGAATACCCCGGATCCGCTCCATCACCATCACTTGTTGGCGACAGTAATCCCAATACACTTTTGGCACATACAACATAGGAGACTGGTCAAAATTGCGGCGTAACTGTGCCGCATTGGCGGCTTCGCGCTGCAAGTTAAGTTCATCAAAAATGGTGTGGCGGTAATCCTGCACCACTTCCACCGGACGCAAGCGTCGGCCATCCGGCACAAACCGTTCTGCCAGTTGCGCCAGTAATTCCATAAGGGACAAGTCTTTCTCGATAGTAGCCGCGATGCCGGGGCGAATGACTTTCACCACCACCTCCTCACCGCTCGGCAACACCGCACAATGCACTTGTGCTACAGACGCAGAGGCCAGGGGATCCCGCTCAAAAGAGAAAAAAGCCTCACTGATTTTCTTGCCCAAAGCCGCTTCAACAATCGCCACGAACTCGTCGCTGGCAAATGGCGGCACGCGATCCTGCAAGCGATCCAGCTCACAGACGATGTCTTGCGGCACCAGATCCGGCCTCGTCGACAACAACTGGCCAAACTTTACAAACACCGGGCCAAGCTGTTCCAGCGCCAACCGCATACGCATACCGCGAGAAAACTGCACATCGCAGCGTGGCAACCATTGCAAGGGTGACAAGCGCAATGCCAATCGCAACGCCACAGGCAGCTGTAAAAACTGCAGGTCAGCATCCAGCCGATAAAACGTCAGCACGCGGAGAATGGTAAAAAACCGCAACAGCGCCATCAGCTTTTCCTGCTCTTCCTGAATTGTTCAATACTGGCCTGTAAACGGTCCACACGCAATTGCACATCATCTACGTCGCGGCAAAATCCCTGCACTTCATGACGACTGGGAACCGTATTGCTTTCAAACTGCAGGAATTCACTCATCAGCCGTTCTGCTTCCCGGCGCGCAGTGTGCAACCAGGCATTGGCACCGCGGGCAAAGCGCCCCAGTTGATGCGCAATCACATCACCCGTGTGTTCCGCGATCAACGCTTCCCAATCAATGTCCAGTGTCGCACTGATTTGCTGCAATTGTTGCAATACAGCACTGTCACCTGTCAGCGTGATACCGCTGTCTGTCAGTGCTGTCGTTTTACTACGGGCACGCCATAACGCCAGAAATGCACTGGGCGTGCCGCTCAATGTGGTATCAGGAGAGGACTCAAACAATGACCACAATTCCACATGATTGCCGACGAACAATACATAAACAGATTGCGAAGGGACTGTGCATGCAATGTGCAACACTTTTCCATCCAGCTGATGCAATGACTGCTGCGTAGCCGGATCATAGGCCAGACTGTTATTGATCGCACTTTCCAGCGCCATCAACAGACTGGCCTTGAACGTCGAGCCGGTATTCACTGCAGGCATCAGGGTTTTACGCCTTTATGCAACGCCACAACACCGCCGGTCATGTTATAAAACTCGCATTCAGCAAAGCCCGCATCCTGCATCATGGATTTCAGCGTTTCCTGATCCGGATGCATACGGATGGATTCTGCCAGATAGCGATAACTGTCTGCATCACCCGCAATGGCCTTACCGATAACCGGCATCACATGAAAGGAATAATTGTCGTACGCTTTTCCCAGCAAGGGATTACCGGGCTTGGAAAATTCCAGCACCAGCAAACGGCCACCCGGTTTGAGTACGCGCAACATTGAACGAAGCGCTTTGTCTTTATCTGTGACATTGCGCAACCCGAATGCAATCGTGATGCAGTCAAATGTGTTGTCTGGAAACGGCAAACATTCCGCATTGGCCTGTGCGAATTGCACATTCCCTACAGCGCCGCGATCAATCAGGCGATCCCGCCCCACATTCAACATGGACGAGTTGATATCTGCCAGTACAACCTGTCCGTCTTCGCCCACGAGGCGCGAAAATTTGAAGGCAAGATCCCCTGTACCGCCAGCAATATCCAGCACCTTGTGACCATAACGCACACCGGAGACTTCGATCGTGAAACGCTTCCACAAACGATGAATCCCGCCAGACAGCAGATCGTTCATCAAGTCATACCGCGCGGCTACCGAATGGAAGACATCCGCGACTTTCCGCTGCTTCTCTTGCACGGGCACCTGCTGGAAACCAAAATGGGTAGTGTTCTGTTGGTCCGTCATGGTGAATTCTCATTGCCAGCTGCAAAGTCGGCATTTTACACGGCGCGTCCCCATCCCGCATAACCCCGTCATGCACTGCCTTCCCTGACCGTGAGGCTTCAGGCATGATGGCGAGCAACCACCCTGCCAACTTCATTGGAGCCTCCATGACATTGACGCACTTTTACCGCCGTTGCCTGGGAATGGGCACAATATTGATGCTGGCTGCTTGTGGCTACACCAGCCTCACCGATGCGTGGCAGTCTCCTGCTTTCCAACGTAAACAGCTGGACAATGTGCTGGTTGTCGCTGTAACACCCAACAAAACAAACCGGATACTGTTCGAGAACGGCTTTCTGGACGCGCTGCGCCGTGAAGGCATACAGGCCACCGCCAGCTACAACGTGACAGGCACCAGCACGCCCACCAAAGAATCGGTGACTGCATACCTGGCCAAGGGCAACATACAGTACGTCATCGTGGCACGTTACGGCGGGAAGGAAACGACTGTCACCCACGTGCCGGAATCGGTCAGGACGTACTACACCGGCCCGTATTACCCCTCGCACAGCGGCTACTGGGATCGCTACGGCAACACATCCACCATGACACGCGATGCCTATGTAGACACACGTTCCGATGTGATATTGACTACGTCTGTCTACGATGCCAAAACCGAACAACTGGTCTGGGTGGGGCGCAGTAAATCATTTGAAGTCAATTCTATTTCCCACGCCGCCCATGAGCTGGCTGATCGCGTCGTCAAGGCTATTCATTAACATTATCCGACCAGCTCCAGCGTACCTTTACCACCGTCCAGCCTCACACGATCGCCTGTCCTGAATTGTGTGGTGGCTGAACGCAGGTTCACTACTGCCGGCAAACCGTATTCACGCGCAATCACCGCACCATGTGACACGGAACTGCCAATATCTGTGGCCAGGCCTGCGATAACGCTGAAATAAGGTGTCCAGGCCACATCAGTAATTGGCGCGACAAGAATTTCTCCTGGCTGCAATTGTGCAGCTTCTTCCGGCGACAGCGCCACCCGGCAAATGCCTTCTACGCAACCTGCTGACACAGGCCTGCCCGTCAACACACCGGAACCCACACCAGTAGCACCTATTGCCAGCGGCTCAGGTTTCCCTTGCAACAAAAACGGAAACTGTAGACGGTTCTGGTAGTCCATCGCTGCACGACGCTTGATGGCATGTTTCACCTGCAATACGGAAGGCACACCATCACAGGCGCGCAATTCTTCATGTGAAAAGAAGTAGACAAGATCCTCATCCGGCAAGACATTCGCAGTTACCAGCAAACGGCCTAGATGGCGATAAGCTTTGCCTACTTCACGCGTTACATACACCAGCAAGGATTTGGTACGCTCCCGCCGCCGGATTCCATTATGTACACGCGGCAAAAGCCATCGAATAAACCCGTTGTACTCCCCGCTGTCTATTGCGTTTGTTTCAGCCACTTTTTTAGGCGCTCCAGTGAGGCACGCACGTGCACTCACCTGAAGGGTTCGTATCAATGGCAGCGGATCTTCTGCCCATCCCCTTTCACGCACACATAGCTCACGGTATGCACGATGGCCATGTCGAGCCAGAAATGCAGAAAAAAGTTTGCCGGTTTTACCAGCAGCATCCGATTGCAGCCACAACTGAACATCCTGTGCTTCGCCTGTACAAAAATGCGTGACGTGATGATCTTCTGCAATATGTTCAACAATCACATCCAGTTCCTGCACCAGCTCGGCACTGATCACGCCGGTTGCACCAGCCATCAAACGCGCCAATTCACCAAGGTGCTCCTGTGTAGGCCGCTCGCCTTTTGCAATAACCCCTTGCAGCACACCACCTGCAACGGCAGAACTGGATGATGAGCGAACATGTACATCCTCTACTTCCAGCACCCACCATAACATGGCATCAATATGCTTTATCTGTTCGCATGGCGTATCAAAAAATGGCGTGCAGAATTCTCCATGCAGTTTTTTTTCAAATGCGCCCACTGTTTTTTCAGCATCTTGTAAAAACCGAAGAAATCGCCAGCCACCACGTGCGCGAATCCACCACGGCATTCTCTTCGGCTCTTGTAGCGCCGGCACTTCTTCACCACAAATACTGTATCCGGCTTCACTTGCGCTCATGCCTGCGATATAACCGGAATTTGCCACCTTGCCACTCAGGTTGAAAAACCAGTGGCCATAAAAACTACAGACCTGCTTGTAGTCATCTTCCACGGTTTTTTGCGCACCTAACATGATGTCCATATTCTGGAATGCATATTCAATGCCGCGCAAAGTCACAGATAGTGTTAAAGGACATACAGCACCTGGCATCATTTCGCCAATATTGCCCGTGGTCATGACATCCGTTGGCCGGCATCCAGAATCAAATTCATTGAGATCTGCCGGCAAGGTCGTAACAGGACGCGCCTGCAGCCAGAATATTTTTCCGTTCTGGTCAATCGCCCATTCAGTATCCAGCGGCTCACCAAAACGCGCGACAGCGTCTCGCGCCTGTTGCGCCAGTTGCATAATCTCTACATCTGACAAAATGGCGGCTGACCCATCCACAAGATCACGAACAACAATGGCATCGTGCAAATTTAGTTCGTAGTGATCCGGCGTTGCTTCACCGCTCACCAATGCTTCGCCCAGGCCACGTACAGCATCGATCACCAGCCTGTCTCGCCGTGCAGACACCGGATCTGCCGTAAACAGCACACCAGCCGTGCGCGCATTCACCATGCATTGCACCACTACACACATCTGCACATTGCCCGTGGTATTGCCTTGGCAGGAAGTAGCATCACCGCGATAGGACATTGCACGATGTGACTGCAGCGAAGCAAGGCATTGCCTGATCGCCCGCTGCAGCGCATCCAGCCCTTCAACATTCAATACTGTCTCATACTGTCCTGCAAAGGATGCATCGCTACCGTCCTCATCCAACGCGGATGAACGTACAGCGACCAACCCGCCACCCAGCGCGGCATAATGGCTTGCAAGGTCAGCTGGCAACGCATCAGGATCAACGTTCAACAACACAAATGCGGGTGGCACGGAAAATCCCAGTTTTACCAACCGGTGCAAACCATTGGCTTTTCCACCCGCCTGGACACCTTCAAGCTGTTCCAGCGGCAAAATGCGGGATGTTATTGTTGAAATTGTCATAAGATATGCCTGCGTTATCTCATTGATATTCACACAACAACACAAAACCGCGCAGAAGAAAAGTCGATGAACCTCTCACCTGATGAATACAGCTACCAACAGGCACCTTCAAACCAGAAACTCGGCCATATTCCCGGTGAATACGGCCTGCCCTTTCTGGGCAAGACGATCGCCATGTTTGCTGACCCTGTCAGAATGTTTCACCAGCATTATGAGGCATTCGGCCCCATCAGTCGCATTTCTATCACAGGCCAGAAAGCGGTCTTGCTGCTAGGCCCGCAATACCTGCAGATGTTATTACTCGATAGCGAACGCAACTTCTCGACTAAAAAAGGTTGGGATGTATTCATGAGCGACTTTTTTGCTGGCGGGTTATTGATGCGTGATTTCGAAGAACACCGCATTCACCGACGTATCATGCAAACAGCATTCAAGTCAGACAGCATGCGTCAATATACCGATACCATCAATGCAGTGGTCACACAGGCCGTGGCGCGCTGGCAAAAACAGGGTGAGGTGCTGTTTTACCAGGAAATCAAGAAACTGCTTCTCAGTATCGCGTTCGATGTTTTTTGCACAGTAGATCCAGAAGACAGTGACGAAGACAACATCAATCGCGCTTTCATGGATCTAATGGAAGGCGCCATGGGCATGGTACGCAAGGACTGGCCCGGGTTACTGTATCGACGGGGAATGAACGGGCGGAGGTATCTCACACACTACTTCAAACGCCTTGTCCCCAAGAAACGTGCAGGCAACGACCAGGATATTTTCAGCCATTTCTGCCGCGAAAAAAATGAAGCCGGCCAGTATTTTCCTGATACGGAAATTGCTGACCACATGGTTTTCCTTATGCTGGCAGCCCATGACACCACCACTAGCGCCATTACCATGGCGGGTTACTATCTGGCTAATGATCCCGCACTGCAGGAACGGATATATACACAATCACCTGCTGATGGCAGTTACGACGCACTGATGGAAGGCGTGCCCTTGCTGGATCACGTATTCAGGGAGACTTTGCGGTTGCATCCTCCGGTCAGCAACATTTTCCGGCGCACTGTGCGCGATTGCACGATTGATGGCATCCATGTTCCCGCTCACACCATGATTTCTGCACCTGTACATTACATACAGCAAATGAATGAACACTGGACACGTGCGCAAAGCTTCTGGCCAGAACGCTTTTCCGACAATATTGCAGAACATAAAAAACATCCGTTTATGTGGGCGCCTTTTGGTGGCGGTGCGCATAAATGCATCGGCATGCATTTTGCCGAATTATTATTCAAGTGCACATTCAATGAATTGAACAGACAATGTCGATTCGATTTTCTGGATGAACATTATTATCCCGCAAAACTGCAGAGTTTCCCGTTTGCAAAACCTATGGATGATCTTCCGCTAAAAATAGTCCCGCGAAAATAAATAACATCCCAAGTTCAATTTTCAGGAGCGACCTTGTCGAAGCGCTGCACCGACATTGTCATGTGACGTGCCGTAAACCCGATTTCACGATTTTGTAATAGCTGCGCGCGAATGGCAGAGGCGTGCACCCTGTTCAGGCGCGTCCAGCTCGCCATGGATTTTTCATCTGCAATCAACCATACACGCCCTGTTGTGCCAGCAGAAATCTGGTGCAGGCGCTGCCAATCCGGTTCCGGCTCAACCCCGCTTCCCTGCCTGTAATAGCCTGACACGTATTCAGTAGGGCGCGGCAAAGNNAAAGCATGGGCCGGATCGAGCTTGTCGAGATAATAATCCACAGGCATTCGCAGAAAAGAGGGGTACGTTATCACCACATCGTGCGGCTCAAGATCGGCTGCCAGATGCTGCACCATAGGACGCCACCAATAGCTCACCGGCAAGGGGCCGGTAAAGGGCTTCCAGTGCTCCCAGACAGACGCCAACAACACACAGGCCACCAGAAACATACGTAGCCATGGCCATAACAATGTGAGCGCTGCACCCAGCACGAAACAATATAGCGGCACCAGCGGGGTAAAAAACCGCGGCACAAACAACGGTTGCCACCAGATACTCTCTGCCAATACCACTGCAACAGTGATCACCAGACCCAATGCTACCCCTGCATGCACATTGCGCCAGCCCTCACCCAGTCGCCATCGCCCGTTACCTGCCAGCAACGCTATGGCAATCACCCCCCAAACCGCCAACAGCACGGGCTTTTCTCCCGGGCCATCAACACCCAGCAGCATCCACACAGTACCGCGAATCACCCGGGCATCCGGCACATCCGCCCAGCCGATCTGGGCCAGACCGTCTGGCGGCCTCGTCAACACCACTGGCAACGCCATCAAGGTAAATGCTGTGATGGCAATCAACAATTGCTTCCACGGTTGTTTCCAGCCATCCCGCCACAACATGGCAAACACCAACACCGGCGGCACCAGCGCCGAAAAATAGTGCGCCCAGGTGGCAAGGCCGGCCAATAAGCCGGCTTGCACCCAGTGGCTGCTTTGATGCGTTTGCCAGGCGCGCGCCCAGGCCCAGAACACAAGTGTCGTCATACATGCTGCCAGTGCATAGCCGCGACATGCCGGCGCATGTTCCAACACCAGAAAATGGCTTACGTAGACAAAACAACAGGCATTCGCGGCTGCATCATTCTTCGCCAGACGACGCGCCGCCGCATGCAGTGGTATCAGTGACAGCAACACCAGCAATAGTGAGAGTAATCGCAAGAATGCCTCGCTCCCATCACCCAGCGGCATCCATAGCCACAACAACAGATAGTGCAGCAGCATATTATTTTCTTGCGTGCGAACCATATCAACAATCAGGTCAAGATCACGCGACATGGTTGCACTGAATATTTCATCGAACCATAAACCGTAGCGACCAATAAATGGCACAACCGTGACGAGAAGAAATAAAGCAGCGCCCGCCAAAGGCAACCACCTGCAACTATATCGTCCGAGAAAAACTTTCATGGTCACAATCCCTTCACACCCATCCGGACTTTCCAGAACAACCGCAACAGCGCCAGAATAAACGCCCAGCTGGCTGCGAAACCCAGCTTGCTCTTCCCCCGCTCCCTGGCAACAAATTGATACCCTATTTCATGGCTGCTAATTCCAGGGTTTGCTGAAATGATCTCAAGCAAAATCTTGAAACCGGCAAGATGCATCCTTGGCCTGCATGCCACCCATACATCGCGGCGTAGAATAAAAAAGCCACTTAACGGATCACTGATAGTTGTTCCCACAACATAAGCAGCAAGCCTCGTGGAAAAACGGGATAGAAAACCGCGCAGCGCTCCCCAATTTGATGTACTACCTCCCATTGCATATCGCGTTGCAACAACAAGGTCAGCATTGCTGTGCTGCGCTGCCTCCAGCATATCAATTGCCAAGCCAGGACTGTGCTGTAAATCAGCATCCATAGCCAACAAATACTCCCCCTTGGCGCTATCAAAACCCAGCGCCAGAGCAGCAGACAAATCCCGTTTATCAACGCGCCTTATCAATCTGATGTCATGGTGGATTCTTGCATATTGCTCAACCACACCAGACGTAAAATCCGGAGAATTATCATCCACTACAATAATTTCATACGCACCTTTTATAGATGAAAGGTTTGACAGTAAACGATCTATCAATACAGAAATGTTTTCTTTTTCATTATACGTAGGAATCACAACAGACAGGGATAACATCAATGCGAAACCCCACTGCTTTTTACCGGCAACAATAATAGCGACAGCAAGCGACTACGCTGCACCAAAGCAACCAGCAATACGGATAGCGACAATCCAGCCAAAAACACCAAAGGCACATGCCACATGCGCCAATCAGGAATCCACTTGTCTGCCTGAATAAACAACATACGCAGAATAATCATATGCAACAACAAAATTATCAGGAAGTTTTTACCAATATAGGAAAATCCATTAGTCAACAGGGGGATATTTGACATAATCAAGGAAAATGACAACAACAGGTAAATACTACAAAAAACAAGAGCGCTGGTAAAAAAATAGCTTGCATAAATACGCCTGTTTATATCAATAGCAGCATTACCATCTCTAATAAACAGCAAAAAAACAAGCGCAGAAATCAACAATGGCAACCACTGGAAACTAATTTTTTTCACGTAAGGCGAACAAACGTGTCCGGCCAGCAATAACGTCAAGGTTATGGGCAACACATCAAGACTCCACGGCAAGCCGGGCCAGTGCAAAGCTGGACGCAACATGGATTGCCACCACAATGCATCCAACGGCTTTTGCCATACAAATTCAAGGCATTGCTGCCCTGCAAATAACAGAAGCAGCAGGAATAACACATAGGCATATCGGGAAAACTTCAAGCGCCTGCATAATTGCAAGACAGCAATACCCGTTAATAAACACAAGCACAGATGCGGTAAAAACCACAGGGGAACCAGCGGAATGGTAGGGCCTGTTGCATAGAAAACACCTACCAGATAAGAGAAGGGATCAAGCTTGCCTGCCACTGCATACATGATACCCATAGCCAACAAGACCACGAAATATGGTTTCAATAATCTATCTGCTTTACGAATAACTGATTCACGCCATGGGCGGTCAATATTGATAAATACGCCAGACAGGAAAATAAACAGTGGCGTTCCCAAATGTGAACACTGCAATAACCAGCCCTCCGTGTACCTGAATGCAATGGAATGCCCCGCAATTACCAAAACACCAGCAATCCCTTTTGCGATATCGACTGTCAGGTTTCTCAAAAATCCTCCAAACAGCTGCGCACTGGAAAATATTCCTAATCCTTCCGCTGCTTGACTACAAGCACACCAAGGACAGAAGTCAGTATGGTGATAATGAAAATCACCGCCCAGAAACCATGAGAACTTTCCGACAGCGGAATTCCGCCGACATTCATACCAAATAGTCCCGCGATAATATTGATAGGCAATGCCAAAACCGTTACCACCGTCAAGACAAAAAGACTGCGGTTATTCTGTTCATTTACCAATGCCGCCAGCTCTTCCTGAATCAATTTCAAGCGCTCCACCAGAGATACAGAATCTGTAACCGCTGCGGCAAACTCTTCTGCCGCCTCCCGAAGATCCTGCAAATCATCCTCATGCACCCATAATGGCGGCTTGTTCAATAACCTGAATAATGCAGCCGGCTCCGGGGCCAGCAATCGTTGCAGCCGCACCAGCATACGGCGAAGAGAACCAATTTCAGTGCGGCTGGCTGCGATGCGATTACGCAACAAGTTATCTTCAATCAAATCGGCACGATATGCAGACTGCCTGATAATATCCACCAGAACATTAGCCTGATCGCGCAGCAAATGTGACAACAGTTCTGCCGGGGAACGAAAAATCTCTCCGCTTCTTACAGCCTCATGCAATCGCTCAATTGATCTCAGGGGCTTACGCCTGGCGCTGATAAGTAAATTTTCCTGTACACACAAGCTGACTGTAGAAACATGCTCAGGATCAAAGGCAAAATCAAACAGGATATCGTGGATCGTAGCCACCAGCGCATCATCATCCTGCTCTACCCGCGTAGAACTGGCATCATTTTTCAGCGCATGGGCAAAAGCTTCCGGTAAGCTGATATTTTGCTCAAGCCAACGCAATGACGCCGCATTAGCCAGGGAAAAGTGCAACCAGATAAAAATTTTTGCATCACTGGATTTCGCTTCTGCCAGTATGCCTGTTGCTATACTTGCCGTCACCGGCTGGGCAGCCTCGCCCGGCCTGAACACGAATCCCCACACAAAACCATTCTGGTCAGATCCATACAGCTGTTCATGCGCGCTCATCAATTACCCTCCCGCTGAAAACAGCATCCCTTGATACAAAACTATTACTCAATGTTTTGCACCTGTTCCCTAACCTGCTCAATCAGCACTTTCAATTCAACAGCAGCCTGTGTTGTTGCTGTACTGATAGATTTTGATGACAAGGTATTCGCTTCCCTGTTCAATTCTTGCATCAGGAAATCCAGCTTTCTCCCCACCGCACCTTTGCTGTCAAGAATTCTCTCTACTTCTGTAATATGCGTGTCCAGACGATCCAGCTCTTCATCTACATCACAGCGCTGTGCAAGATGCACAAGTTCTTGCTCGATACGATCCTGATTCAACTCACCTTGTAGTTCACTGAGACGATCCCGTAATTTTTGTTTTTGTGCGGCAAGGATTTCCGGTAATGCAGCACGTACAATGGCAGCTTGCTCACGCATTCTTCCAAGCCGCTCATGCATGAAAACCGCGAGAGCCGCCCCTTCACGCATACGTACTTTATTCATTTCTTCCAGCGCATCAGAAAATAACGCCAGGGCTACTGCTGTCACAGCCTCACGATCAGGCCCGCTCTCACACAACACACCAGGCCGAAACAGGAAGTCGGCCGCACTCAGCGGCGCAGGCGCACTGCCTGTTTTTTCAAAAAGAAAGCCATTAATCGTTTCTGCTGCTTGTACATACTGCTGTGCCAGCTCTGAATCGACTATCAATGCCTCCCGATTCACTGCCGGCTGGAACTGCAAGGTGCAATCCACTTTACCGCGTGTTAATTGCTTACGCAGCTGTTCACGCAGGGAAGACTCCAGGAACCGGAATGTGTCTGGCAAACGGAATCCGGACTCCAGGTAGCGATGATTGACAGAGCGCAGCTCCCATACCAGCGCACCCCAACTCTCGTTACTCTCGCAACGCGCAAAAGCCGTCATACTGTGCATGCTATTTATTCCTGCCCAGCTTCGGTTTCAGCCAACGACTGGCCGGCTGCGTCAATGCCGGCTTTATCCCGCTGTTCCCACAACCATTCACGCGGGTACTTCTCCACCAGTTCATCGACAATCTGCTGCGCCAGCACTTTCGGCTCACCATCACGCTCGAATTTTTCAACACGAAACCCGGCTGCATAGTCTTCAGCACTGACAGCGCCTGTTTTGGTGGCCACAGAATCCACCGTCACCATATAGATCTTCGGCAACTCAGCACCCGCCCGGTTACCACGCCCCTCTTTTACTTGCACCGAACATGGAATTTCGCGCCAGTAGGTTACTTTTACTTCTGCCATATATACCTCTTGAGTGGTTGCAGTCTTTCACATACAGACCGGTATTCTGCCATAATAAGGCGACCTGCAAGATTACCGCGGCGAGCATTTGGGAGACGTGTCTATGTCCAGACGCAAAAAGCACCAGGAAGAGTCCTTTGAAACTGCAGACGGCTTCCAGATAGAAGACATGGAGGGCAATGCCATTACTGGTGAAGAGTTGCTTGACGAAGAAGAAGAGGATTCTTTCTGGAACGATGATGAAGAGAAAGAAGAAGATGAATACTTCAATTCCGTCGCTGAAGAAAACAACTGGGAGGAAGGCTACGACTACTAGGCAATAATCAGTCCAACTGACCATTGCCTAGTATAATCCCGATCAGTGTATACCCTGATCCTTGAATTTTTTGCCGAGTGATTCACCGCCATCAATTATCATGTTCTGGCCAATCAGAAACTCTGAATCTTCTGCGGCAAAAAACAGGACCCCGCGCGCGATATCCAAAGGATACCCAGGACGGTTCATTGGCAGTGTTGCGCCCATACCTTCACCGACCTGCTTGACTGTTTCGGCATCAAGACCAATTGCATTGCCCACTAGCGGCGTATAAACACCACCAGGCGATACGCAGTTCACGCGAATCTTTTGCTCTGCCAACTCCAGCGCAAAAGTTTTTGACATCTGCAACACTGCTGCCTTGGCGGCTTGATAGATATGCGGGCCATAACCAGGTGTTGTAGCAGAAATGCTCGCCGTATTGATAATAGAGCCCCCATGGCCTTGTTTCCGCATTTGTGCGGCGGCGTATTTACAACCAAGGAAAACAGAACGCACCAACAGGGCAAATGTAAAATCAAAATCCTTTACCTGGATTTCTTCTACTGCGCCACGGGCGCCGAAAGCACCGGCATTATTGTGAAGGATATCGAGCTTNNACGTCACATTTGAAGAAACGGGCATTAGCGCCAAGCTCGGCCACCGCAGCCTTTCCGCCCTCTTCATTCATATCTGCCACAATAACTTTTGCACCTTCCGATACAAAAAGATCTGCCACACCGCGACCAATACCGCTGGCAGCGCCTGTAATAATTGCCACTTTATCCTGTAATCTTGTGCCCATAACAACCTCTGATTATTAATAATAGATGAACTTAAAATACGATTGTGCGATGACCGTATACTATGATTTTATCGTCCAGATGGGCACGCACTGCCTGCGCTAGTGTCACGCGCTCTATGTCGCGCCCTTTTCGCACCAAATCCTCAATGGTATCTTCGTGTGAACTTCCTTCCACTCCCTGCGCGATGATCGGACCCTCATCCAGATCAGCAGTGGCATAGTGTGCAGTTGCACCTACCAGTTTTACGCCACGTTCGAATGCCTGATGATACGGCTTGGCCCCCTTGAATGCAGGTAGCGTAGAATGGTGAATATTGATAATCCGGTTTGGAAAACAATTGATCATGCTATCAGATAGCACCTGCATGTAACGCGCCATCACAATGAGATCTATGTTGTACTCTTGCAACAAAGCAATTTCTTTCAACTCTTGTTCATGCTTATTGTCTTTATTAATCGGAAAAACAAAATATGGAATCTTGAAGACATCCGCAAAATAACGCAGGTCTTCATGATTAGAAATGATCAATGGAATATCACAATTCAGCTCACCAACTTTGTGGCGCAGCAGCAAATCATAAATACAGTGTTCATATTTTGATACAAAAATAGCTACGCGCTTTTTCTGTTCAGCAAAAGACAAGCGCCACTCCATGCCATACCTGGCACATTCCTCAGCCAACTCTTTCTGGAGCTGGTCACGGCTGGCAGCCATGCCAACTACATCAAAATACACGCGATGAAAGAAAATGCCGGCTTCTTCATCCGTATGCTGCTGCGCGTCAAGAATATTGATGTTGTGACGCACCAGCAGATTGGCGATGGCGGCATTCAGTCCTTTCTGATCGGGGCAACGCAACAAGAGTGTGGCGGTATTGGGGCGGCTCATCGAAAACAGTCTCCAGCTGTGAGGTGGCTATTCTAGGCAAATACAGCGACAGGAAACATCGGCAATCCCACTTATTCGGCAGCGCCGCGAAACGGCGCTTTGCGCATCATGCAGTTCTGCAGGTCACACAGGCGGCAAGGCTCTATTTCAGGCGCACGCTTTCCGCCAGGATTGAGCCCCACCATGCCCAGCAAGGATTTTTGCGGCCTCATCATAACGCCATCACTCATAGTGATTGGCAATCCGGGCAAACCCTCGAAAAACCTGAAGAGAATCGCCTGATCCCCGAAATGCCAGCCTGTATAGCCCGGGCCCACTCGCAAGGTTGTGCCATAACCGCGCATTTCCGCGGCGGCAGATACCCTGTCTGTCAGCGCCTTCATTGCCTCCACCACCATAGCAGACCCCACTGCATCAATGGCCAGCGCCTGCCCGGTTTTGCCTTCCGCCATCAGGCGGCGGGATTCCTCAGTGGTTTTATCGCCCGCACTGGCCAGCAACATGACAACCGATTCCGCATTCCGCAGGATTCTGGGCAGCTGTTCGCTGTGAAGCACCAGCTGGTCCAGGCCGTGCTTCAAATGGATCTTGTCATTTTCTATGCCGCACAATGGCACTTCAATGCTGGCTGCCCACGGTTCGGCAAACTCAGCGGCGCGCGCCAGTTGCCCGTCCACTATTTTCAGTACAGGCGTGCGGGCTTTTGATGGATCGCTGTAGCCCATGAAATTGAGTACGCGGTCACGATCCAGCTGATATTGGTAATCAGCCAGCTGATTGGTCAAGGTAGATTTTTCCATAACACTATCATTCTTGATTCATTTATCTGCAAAACATGTGTCTTAATTTCTGGTCAAGGTACTTTTCAAAAAACCAGTAACTGATTACGGAAACAATTAATGAACTTACCATAGCCAATGAGAGATAAACCCAGCCCTGGCTTACACCGGGCAACACCCAATCCAGCGCAATTTTTGCACTGAGGTACGCACACATAATGTGGCAAAGATACAGGGAATACGATATTGAACCGAGCATACTGGCCAGCCTGGATCCCCAAAAATCCTGGAAGCGCAATGCCCCATACACTATCAAGGCAGCCGGCACCCCCCATAGCAGCGCCCTGTGTCGATTCAGGGTTTCCATGTCAAACACAACATTTGATGCCACCATCAGGCCCACACCAACTAAAAATACCAGCAGCGAAAATTGAGAGTGCTGCGCCGATGAGTTCCGGCTGAATCTGTAGGCTATTATCATGCCAGCAACAAACTCTAGCAAAACCGCCTGCGTATAAAACCTGAAATACCTGTCTTCCGAATCAACAAGATATGGCAATAGCGCCAAAGCAACGAACAAAATGCAAACCGCAACAACCCTTCCGCTGTCTTTCACAAAAATCATTAGCAAAGCAAAGATCGAATAAAAAAACATCTCTAGCGTCAGCGTCCAGCCAACAAACAACAAAGGAAACCCAGGCTTCATAAAAAACATACTTTTCAAGAGCATCATGACATTAACTTTTGACGCCTCAGCATTACCAAAAATATTCCACTTTTCTATGAAAAATATCAACAGCGTGAAGAACCAGTAGGCTGGCACAATACGAATTAAACGTTTGCAAAAGAAGTTTCTTGATGCAGAAAACCCTGGCTCGATTTCTCTTGTGATATAGACAATAATAAAACCGCTGATGACAAAAAATATATCAACGCCCCAAAAGCCAGAGACATCCGGCAACACAACGCTTTGCTCGCCCACCAATGGACGCTGATGGCTGGTAATATGCGCCAGTACAACAGCCATAGCGGCAATACCGCGTAGATACTGTATAGGCATGATCCTTTGTGCTTCAGTTGTCATCACCACCTTCCAGTTTTTACTTTCAGTGACAGCACATAGTTACTCTAACCTGGCAGCAAACCCAGCTCGCCCAGGATATAGGGTACGTTTTCGCTCCACGCCAATGGATAAATATGGAATCCGGCAATCGGATAGCGCTCTTTTATTGTGCGCATTGTTTCAATAGAAAGTTCCAGCGCTTCCTGTTTCTGGTCTGATGCCTCGCGGATACGTTTTTCAACATGCGGCGGCACCCAGATACCGGGGACATGTTGCATCATGAATTCAAGACCCTTGTGCGAACGTGGCGGCAAAATACCTGGCAGTATCGCGACTTTTTTTGTCACGCCCTCGCGCTCCATCGCCTTCCACCATTTATCAAATACTTCCAGGTCAAATACAGGTTGCGTCTGCAAGAAATCAACACCCGCTGCTGCCTTCTTGGCCATGACGCGCGCAAGATGCTCCGGTTTGTTGCCGGCAGGGTTTGCTGCACCGCCAATGCACCACTGCATCTTGAACGGCTCTTCCTTGGCAGAATCAGCAATGGCACCACCGCCGTATGATTTTCCAAGCCTGCGCAGCTGGTTCACCATCATGATGGCATTGGTGGAATCCATATCGTAAACAGGCTTCGACATTGGGTGATCCCCAAATGTCACATAGTCACCCGTCAAGCATAAAATATTGCGAATGCCGTGCGCATAGGCAGAGATTAAATCGGCTTGCATGCCCAGTTTGGATCGATCCCTGCATGTCATCTGCATAACAGGTTCAAGCCCCTGCNNTCCAGCACATTAATAGCATCTACACCACGCCGATAGTTAGCCAAGTGTTTATCGAGACGTGATAGATCCGGCACCTTGGGTGGCGACAGTTCAGCAGTAATGACGAACTCGCCATTCTTTATTTTTTTGTACAGGTTGCTGGTTTCGTTAAGCGCAGTCATTCAATTTATGCCTGTGAGCTGGCGATGATCTTGTCGATCTCTGGATTGGGGACAGGATGTGGCGACAGGATACCGCCATCGTGATCTGTCTTGCCTTCAAGGATACTGCCGACTGCCGATGTACCCACAATAGACCAGTCCACAGCTGGCTGGATCTTCACGACCTTATTGCTCATATCAAACACCTGCATCGCCGCCACATCGGCGCGTTCATGCACTTTGGTCCAGATACAGTCGCGGTCGGGAAATACCTCGCATTTGCCAAACATGGAGCCGCCGCAAGGCCCATTGCGCATTTGCTTGGGACAAGACTGCGGGCAGACGAAAGAGGTGGAGCGAAGCACACACTGGCCACAGCTATGGCATCCAAATACGCGCTTCTTACCCCACTCTTCAACGCTGAACAGTACACGGTACAAGCGGCTTCTGGTCCAGATGCGATTAAACATAGCGGCAGCCCAACTTACTCATATGAAAGTAACTTACTTGCGAGTAAGTTTGAGGGAGGCGCCGACAGGAGTCAAGGCACTGCACGGAGAGCATCCGGCACAACGGAGGCATCGGCTATGCAACTGTCGCGTGACCCTCAACGCAAACTGGCGTTGATTCTATCTAGCGCCGCGTTGCCCGGGCAAAGATCTTTTTCTGTCAACGCGTTCAGCGGTTTTGATGTTGTATTCAAAAATTGATGCGTTTCAGCTGCTTCTGGATCGATATACAGCAGCCCTGTGAGAATTTCACCCTCCATAGTGGCGGCACGTTGTGCAGCCAATGCCGCACTGCGGTCGCGGGGATCATGGTCATTGCCCGCTTTTTGCAACCGCACTACCGAGCCGTCGTGCAAAGTGACTTCTTGCACGCTGCCCTCGAGATAACTGGTGACTATCTCTTCTCGCATCGGCACAAAATCCACAGCTCCTGTTGCCTCCAGATGATCGCGCACATAGTCGTAACTTTTTGTGGAGCCTTTGTGATTATTGAATGTCACGCATGGTGAAATAACATCAATAAATGCAAACCCCTGATGCGACATGGCAGCTTTTAACAATGGCACAAGCTGTTCTTTATCACCCGAAAAACTACGCGCAACAAACGTGGCGCCTAGCTGAAGAGCAAGGCTAACCAGATCCATCGGCTGGTACTGGTTTTCACTACCTTTCTTGCTAATAGAGCCCACATCAGCTGTCGCAGAATCCTGACCTTTTGTCAGACCATAGCAGCCATTGTTTTCAACAATATAGAGCATATTTAGACTGCGGCGAACAACATGCGCAAACTGCCCCATACCAATAGATGCCGTATCGCCATCACCGGATACACCGATATACAGCAAATCACGATTTGCCAGATTCGCGCCAGTCGCCACAGACGGCATACGACCATGCACAGAGTTGAAGCCGTGTGACTGGCCTAGAAAATATGTTGGTGTCTTTGATGAACAACCTATGCCGGACAATTTAGCAACACGGTGCGGCTCAATCGACAACTCATAACAGGCGCGAACAATCGCAGCCGAGATAGAATCATGACCACAACCTGCACACAAGGTTGATAGCGAACCTTCATAGTCACGCAGGCTGTAACCCAGACTATTAGGGGTTGCTGAAGGGTGTTCAAAACGGCTGCGAACGTAAGTCATGACTGTCTCATTCTCTTGTTAAAGGCTCGCTTACACACTCTTGCGGATGGGGGTAACAGTCGCAGGATGCAAATAGCCACGGATTTTGCGCAGGATCTGCTGCGCAGTAATTGGCATACCATCGTAGTTCAGTACCGGGATCATTTTCTGTGGCGGCACATCGTTCTCAGCCATCAGCAACGTGCGCAACTGCGCATCGCGATTCTGTTCAACAACAAATACTTTTTCATGGCGCGCAATAAAGTCATCAACCACTTCACTGAACGGAAATGCACGAATGCGCAGTGCATTCAAGCGCATACCTTCATCCGCTAAAATATCGAGCGCTTCCAGTGAAGATTCCGTTGATGTGCCAAAAAAGATAACGCCGTATGCGGCATTGTCATGCTGCTTATACAGTTCTGGCGCAGGCACATACTGCTTGGCTGTTTCAAACTTTCGTATCAAGCGATCCATATTCTCGACATACTTATCGCCATCTTCGGTGTACACCGCATAAGTATCACGCGATGTGCCACGGGTGAAAAAAGCACCTTTGCTCGCATGCGTCCCCGGTATTGTGCGATAACAAATACCATCACCATCAACATCCAGATAACGGCCAAACTTCTCGATCTTGTCCAGTTGCTCTGCGCTTAATGTCTTGCCGCGTTTATAAGAGCGCTTGTCATCCCAGTGGAGCGGTTGCGACAAATGATCGTTCATACCTAACTCGAGATCGGTCAGCATGATGATCGGCGTTTGCAACTGTTCTGCCAAGTCAAATGCTTCTGCTGTCATATCAAAACATTCTTTTGGCGTTGCCGGGAACAACAACACATGTTTGGTATCGCCATGCGAGGCATACGCGGCAGAAATAATATCTGACTGCTGGGTGCGCGTTGGCATGCCGGTAGACGGGCCTGAACGCTGCACATCGATCAATACTGTTGGAATTTCTGCAAAATACGCGAGGCCGAGAAACTCACTCATCAAAGACACACCCGGGCCTGATGTGGCTGTAAATGAACGCGCGCCGTTCCAGTTAGCGCCGATCACCATACCCATAGCAGCCAGTTCATCTTCTGCCTGCATGATGGCAAAATTTTTCTCACCTGTGCCGGCATCAACCCGCAAGCGGTTTGCGTACTTCTCGAATGCATCAACCACTGATGTACTCGGAGTAATCGGATACCAGGCAGCGACGGTGGCGCCGCCGTACACAGCGCCAAGACCACAAGCTGTGTTGCCATCTATCAGAATGCGGTTACCCACTTTGTCGCAACGCTTCAGGCGCAAACCCAGTGGGCACTGGAAATGATCCTTGGCATATTGGTAACCAAGTTCCAGCGCATGCACGTTTGGCGCTATCAGTTTCTCCTTGCCTTTGAACTGGTCGCCGATCAGGCCGGTGAGCACTTCAAACTCAATGTCCACCAGTGCGGCCAATGCGCCCACATAAATCACATTCTTGAACAACTGACGCTGGCGCGGATCCGTATATTCGCGCATGGAAATTTCCATGAGCGGAATAGGCAGGATATGAATATCGTCACGCACGAGTTTTTTATCGAGCGGCTTGGTAGAGTCATAGATAAAATAACCGCCAGCCGTTACATCCTGGATATCTTTTGCTATTGACTGTGGATTGACCGACACCATGATGTCAGACCCGCCACCACGACGGCCCAGATAACCTTTCTCACAGATACGGACTTCGTACCAGGTAGGCAAGCCCTGGATATTCGACGGAAAAATATTGCGCGGGCTGACAGGAATACCCATGCGGAACACAGCTTTCACAAACAGAGCATTGGCGCTTGATGAACCTGTGCCATTGACGTTGGCAAACTTGACGACAAAGTCGTTGACCGCTTCAATTTTTTTCATGATCTCATCCCCGCCATCAGGCTGCGCATTTGCCAGCTTTCGTGACGCTATAAAGATACTTTTGCATGTCCCAGGCTGAAGTCGGGCAGCGCTCCGCACACAAGCCGCAATGCAGGCAGACATCTTCGTCTTTTACCATTACACGGCCAGTACTCAAACCATCCGCAATATACAGTGCTTGCTCATGATTAATCGCCGGCGCACTAAGCTGTTGACGTAAAACACTCTCATCTTCTGCAGGCGCAGTAAATGTGATGCAGCGTGTTGGGCAAATATCAACACAGGCATCACATTCAATACATTTGTTTGCTGTAAAAACGGTTTGCACATCACAGTTCAGGCAGCGCTGGGTTTCCTGATAGCCGGTTTCGCGATCGAAACCTAACTCCACTTCCAGCATACGATCAGTCAATGCTTTTTCTTTAGGCGCGTGCGGCACAGCATGGCGCAACTCATGCGATATGCTGCTGTCGTAGCTCCATTCATGGATACCCATTTTCTGGCTGACAAGCGTAGTGCCCGGCTCCAGACGGTCCTGGACAGATTTACCATGACAAAACAAATCAATCGAAATAGCCGCCTGATGGCCATGCGCTACCGCAGTGATAACGTTCTTGGGGCCGAATGCTGCATCACCGCCAAAAAATACTTTGGGATTGGTCGACTGGAACGTCACCGCATCAAGCACTGGCGTTCCCCATTTATCAAAGGCAACACCACTGTCGGCCTCGATCCATGGAAACGCATTTTCCTGACCCACTGCCATCAACACGTCATCGCACTCAAACATCACGATTTCGCCAGTCGGCTTCATTTCGCGCTTGCCTTCGGCGTTCACGCTGGCGACAGCTTTTTCAAAACGCATGCCGACCAGTTTGCCATTTTCTACCACATATTCTTTCGGTATATGGTTATTAAAAAACGGGATGCCTTCGTGCTGCGCATCTTCAATTTCCCACGGCGAGGCTTTCATTTCCTCGAATGGGCTGCGCACAACAATTCTTACATCTTCGCCACCGATACGGCGGGCCGTACGGCAACAGTCCATCGCTGTGTTACCACCACCGATAACCAGTACGCGCTTTCCAATTTTGCTGGTGTGATTAAATGCAACATCCGCGAGAAAATTAATACCGATGCGAATATTTGCGGCGGCTGCGTCACTGCCAGGCAATTTCAGGTCGCGACCGCGCGGCGCACCTGTGCCAACAAAAATGGCGTCGTAATTTTTTGCCAGCACACTGTTCAGGCTATCAACACGCGTGTTGTAATGCGTGATCACACCCATATCGGTAATAAAATTGACTTCCTGATCCAGCACTTCATGCGGCAAACGGAATGATGGAATCTGGCTGCGCATGAAACCGCCACCAGCGGGCTGCTCATCAAACAGATCAATTTCATAACCCAGCGGCATCAGGTCGCGGGCAACTGTCAAAGCAGCAGGGCCGCCACCGATCAGCGCAACGCGCTTGCCATTTTTCTGCGACGGGATCTTCGGCATCATTGCGCTGACGTCGCCTTTATTATCAGCTGCAACGCGCTTCAAACGACATATGGCGACAGGTGTCTCTTCAACACGTCCACGACGGCAAGCAGGCTCACACGGACGATCACATGTGCGCCCCAACACGCCCGGGAACACGTTCGATTCCCAGTTGACCATGTAGGCCTCGGCGTATCGCTCCTGGGCGATCAGTCGTATGTATTCAGGCACAGGCGTGTGCGCCGGACAGGCGTATTGGCAGTCAACGACTTTGTGGAAATATTCAGGATCTTGGATGTTGGTGGGTTTCACCATGGACTCCCCAACGGCGGGACTTCAGTTGGCGCGAGATTCTACAGTAAAGCGGCTGTGTTTTGTCTTCGATATTTGACTTAATTGGTGCAAAAATGCCGCCCAAAAGTACAGGGATATGCCGGGTTGCGCCATGACAGTGCGTCCGGCAAAAACTGTACGCCTGAAGTTCGCATCAGCCATAATGGCAGCAACCCTATACCTTGCGACTCCGGCATGACGACCCCACAGTACTGGCAACAATTCTTGATGGCTGTGATGTTCCTCACCCGGCTACCCGTGGCTCGTCTTGTCCATTATGACGCAGCACTTTCACCCGGTATGGCGCGTTTTTTCCCGCTGGTGGGCTGGCTGGTAGGCCTCCTGTCTGCATGTATTCTATGGATCTGCGCGCAGTACCTGCCCTGGATACCGGCCATTATTGTGGCGACTTCGTTATCCATCCTGCTGACCGGGGCTTTCCATGAAGATGGTTTTGCCGATATGTGCGATGCCTTTGGCGGCGGCTGGGAGAAAGAACAAGTGCTGCTGATCATGAAGGATTCCCGGCTTGGCACCTATGGCACGCTGGGGCTGGGGCTGATGCTGGCGGGCAAGATCAGCCTGCTGGCCAGTCTGCCGCTATCCACCGCCATAGCGGCATTGATAGCAGGCCATGTGCTGAGTCGCACAACAGCCACTTCACTCCTGCTCACCCTGCCTTACGTCCGCGATACCGAAGATCCGGCTAAAGTCAAAACACCCGTGTCCGACTTCACCTCACTGGATCTACTCTTTACCCTCCTCACAGCGGCACCCGCCCTGCTGCTTTTGCCGGCTTCCTGCTGGCTACCCGTGATCATCAGCCAACTCGCTGTGCGCAGCTGGGCTGCGTGGTATTACCGCAAACGCATTGGTGGCTATACCGGTGATTGCCTGGGCGGGGCACAGCAGTTGGGCGAGTTAGCCGTCTTGATGGTGGCAGGATCGATTCATGCTTACTGACAACACAGCACGCCATACCCGGGCGCACCACCAATTCCTGATCCGGCAACTGCGGGCATGGCCGCGTTTACTGGCATGCATCCTGTTTGCTGTCATCGTTTTCTTCTTGCTCCCGTCCACATTGACACCGCAAATCACAACCCGTCTCCTCGTCACCTGGAACAGCGGCGTCTGTCTCTATTTATTGTTGGCCGGCATCATGATTGTGCAATCATCCCATGAACACATTCACCCCCGTGCGCGCGAGCAGGAAGAAGGTCGACTGGCTGTTATGGTGAGCATAATTCTCGCCACCATTGCTTGCCTTGCCGCTATTTTTATAGATCTCGCCAGCGTGGAAGCATTACAAGGCAATGTGAAATACTTTCACATTACGTTGGCTGTAATGACAGTCGCCACATCATGGTTTTTTATTCATCTTATGTTTGCCTTTAACTATGCACATGATTTCTATATACAGAAGAATAAAGGCTACGATGGTGGGCTACAATTTCCAGGCACAGAAAAACCCGATTATGCAGACTTCCTGTATTTTGCCTGCATTATCGGCACATCCGGCCAGACAGCCGATGTGTCATTTTCATCACAATCCATGCGCCGCATAGGCACAGCGCATTGCGTGCTGGCCTATGTGTTTAACACGACTGTGTTGGCGCTTACCATCAATATTGCTGCGAGCTTGCTGTAGTTTCTGGAAGCATGCAAACACATCAAGCGTTAGCTTTATCTAGAACCTGTAAGTGATGCCTGCATAAACTGAACGACCCATGCCTGGAACCCCGACACCCCAAGGAATAGA
>DDBK01000089.1:0-381 GCA_002333095.1 Cellvibrionales bacterium UBA2034 | reverse complement strand
AACTGGTACGTAAGTTGGTGACACTATAACCAGCTGTCTTGATTTCATTTCGCACACCGGAAACGTCATCTTTTGCTGCTGCAGCGACCAATTCAATGCCGTTTTCCCATCCGCCAAGTTTATGTGTCAATGTCAGCGTCGCATTGAGCGGCATAACGTTATACAGGTCATCATCCGTATCGCGGTTTTCACCATGCGTGTAATTCACCAGACCTTGTAATCCAAAATCACCCGCTGCAGTTGATGCTAGTGGCATGCGTCCAGACAAATCTACCCCATACAATTCAGCTTCCTGATTCTCGTACTTCAACACAACAAACTGGTCACGGGCCATCTGGTTCATGGGTGTGCATGCAGCGCCTGATGTGCAACGCACTGCAT
>DDBK01000105.1:43935-44166 GCA_002333095.1 Cellvibrionales bacterium UBA2034 | reverse complement strand
TAGTCGATGTAGCGTTTGCCATCAACATCCCACAAATACGCGCCCTCTGCACGATCGATGAAAACAGGCGAACCGCCGACAGCCTTGAATGCCCGCACTGGCGAGTTCACGCCGCCGGGAATCACGCGGGCGGCCTGGGCAAACAGTTGTTCGGAACGGGTCATGGATGCTTTCCCTTGATTGAAAATGCGCTGTCGAACAAGTCACAGTAAGCGCGTGCCCGGCGGGTGC